>CAZXXW010000348.1:0-1530 GCA_964644835.1 uncultured Anaerolineales bacterium | reverse complement strand
TCGATTGCTTTTCGCAGCCAACTGATGTGTACGTCAAGGGTGCGGGTATCATCGGTAAAGTCAGTGTTCCAGACCTCTCGAAACAGTTCGTTCCGTTCGACGACTTCGCCGGCGTTTTCCATCAGGATTTTTAGCAAGCTGGTTAGTTTGGGGGTCAGGGTTTCTTTTCGGCCCTGGAAATGGACTTGATTGCGTTCCAGGTCTAGTTGGACGTCGCCGACTTCAAGACAGTTTTTGCTTTGGATGGGTAGGAGCGGCTCGATGCGGTTGTTGAGTTTGCGCACCGTGAAAGGCAACTCCAGGACGACGTTAGCATCAACCTGATTGGCTTTAATCTTGTCTTTGGAGATCAGAATGATGGGCAGCCCATTGGAACGCTCGTGGAGCGATTTACAAATCCGAACACCCGTTGTGCGCATCGAAGGGGCGTTTACGACGGCGACGTGTGGACTGATGTCGTCAAGTGAGGCGAGGGCGGCTTTTCCTGTTCGAACAACAGCGACCTGGTAGCCTTTTTTCTGCAGACGGTCAGCAAAAACTCTTGTCCCTGAATATTTTCCTTCGATGCAGAGGATGGTCGCGTTCATCTAAGTTCTACTTCTTGGGGAATCGATTGGGTACCCACAATTTTGAGTTTCTTTTAACATTAAGTTGATTATACCTACAAGCCCGAAAATTCGCAAATGGGTTTTTGTTACAATTTGGCAAATCTGTTTTGGCATGGCATAATACACATGTTGGTTTTTGTTAAGGTAGTCGATTGGACGAGATATGATCCTTGTTGAAAACATTTCGCAATTGCTTACCATCGCAGGCCCGCCTCAACGCGGCGAGACGATGGGCAGATTGGCAATTGTGGAGAGCGCTGCTGTTTTGATTGAAGATGAGACCATCCTGGCTGTTGGCCCCAGCGATGAACTGAGCGCGATTTACGAAGGCGAAGATCGCTTGGACGCCCGGGGAGCCGTGGTCATGCCTGGTTTCGTCGATCCCCACACCCACGCCGTTTGGGCGGGTGATCGCGCCGCAGAATTTGAGATGCGCATCCAGGGGAAAAGTTACATGGAGATCATGCAAGCCGGTGGAGGGATCGTTTCTACCGTGCGGCACACTCGTTCCGCCTCGGTCGATGATCTCGTTGCCCAAACGCGCCCCCGCTTGGAACGGATGTTTTCGCTGGGGACGACAAGCGCAGAAGTAAAAACTGGCTATGGCCTCGATACGGAGACAGAGTTGAAGATTCTCGCTGCCATCCTGGAGCTGGATCAGGAAGGCCCGCTAGACCTGACGCCAACTTTTTTGGGCGCGCATGCCGTCCCGCCGGAGTATAAGGGCGATACCCAAGGGTACACCGATCTTGTCTGTGAAGAAATGCTCCCCGCGCTCAAGGATTGGTGGCAGGAACATGCTGAGGGCAAGCCCTTGCCCTTCGTCGATGTCTTTTGCGAGACGGGGGCGTTTTTGCTGGATCAATCCCGCCAGGTGCTGGAGACGGCGGGGAATCTCGGCTTCCCGCTCAAGATTCACGCC
>CAZXXW010000347.1:0-1562 GCA_964644835.1 uncultured Anaerolineales bacterium | reverse complement strand
TCCAATCTTCCGCTTCGATGGTGATCGCCTCGCCAGAATCCCCCTCTTCCAATTGATATTCCCACAGCGTGCAGGGCGTCTCCTCCAGCGGTTGGGCCGCCGCCGCTTCTCCCGAAATGACTACCCGCACTTCCCGCACCCCGACATTGTCCCACACCTGTACGAGCAGCCGCCCCTCGCCGTCCCGCTTGACAGCTTCGATGGTTGGAGTCCCAAAATAATCGTGAACGGCAGTGTGGTAAGCGCTGTGCTTGCCCAGGCGTTCACGCGCCGCCTGGTAATAGGCCTGCCCCGCCTCCGTCGCCAAAATCGACTTCGCCCGCGCGGCAGCCTCCTTGATTCTGTTGTGCTGGCGCGCTTCCCCGGGCGTGGGAGTCCGGTCAGGGTCATGCTCCGGCCACTTGCACACCACCGTTTTGTCCCCATATTGCTTGAAAACCAGCTTGCCCACCCGTCCGCTCAACGCCTCGACGAGGGCGTTCTTTTTCGCTTTTGCCATAGGATTTCCTCCGGTATGCTTACGCTCTTCCTTCAATGATACCCTATCGATACCCTATTCATACCCTATTCATACCCTATTGATACCCTATTCATAGCTTATTGACAATACCTTTTTCGTGAGTGTCCATGGGGAATGAGAAGAAGCCGCGCTCTGTCATCCTGAGCAGCGAAAACGACGGCGGGAATGGAATCCCGCCTTACTTTTTGGCTTTAGCAGATAAAATGGCGTCAAACGATTGGGGAATACGCACAAGGGGAACAAGGCTCGTTGTAACCAAACGATCCTTATTTGCATCTAACGATTAAATCAACAGTCATGACTCCGGGCTGGTCGCCCGTTTGGTCAGGTTGGCGAAGAGCTTGCCCAGGGCCAGAGGGTACCGGTAAGCAAAAAAAAGATAGATGGATGTGCGCAAGTCGGGAGCGATGACGGGCCTGGTCGAAAGGATCTTCTTGGCCAACTTGCGTCCCACCTCGGCGGGATCGTCCATCACCTGGGCGGGGATTCCCAGGGGCGAGGCAGATTTTGTATTTGTCAACGGTGGATGGATCAGATTGACGCTGATGCCAAAAGGCTCGAACTCCAGCGCCAGGGTGCGGGTCAGGGATTCGATCGCCCCCTTGGTCGACGCGTACCCGGAAATGCCGGGGAAGCCGGTCACGCCAACCCCGGAGCTGACGTTGTGGATGATCCCCTCCCCCTGGGCCTTCATCTGGGGCAGCGCCGCCGCGATGGTATGGATATAACCGTAATAATTGACTTCGAATTCCCGGCGGGTGTCGGCAAGCGATCTGGTTTCAAAAGGCTCGAAAATGGCCAGGCAGGCGTTGTTGACCAACACATCGATGCGCCCCCAGCGCTTCACAACCGCAGCAAACGCCGTGTCTACCTGGGCAGGGTCGGTGACGTCGCAACGGAAGATTCCTAGCTGTTCGGGGTAATCGCTCGACAATGAAAGCAGATTGCGGTCATAAAGGTCGAGGGCAGCGAGGCGATAGCCATCCTCGAGGAGCGCCTTGGCCAGATGGAACCCAATGCCGCTATCGGCTCCTGTAATAAC
>CAZXXW010000346.1:0-1585 GCA_964644835.1 uncultured Anaerolineales bacterium | reverse complement strand
TCACCCGCACGAGCGCGAATAACCCTAACATCCCCCCTCCTAAAATCGCCAACCCCGCGCCGACGCCCAGGCTGTCGGCCAGCGCCCCCATCAGCGGGGAGAGCACGGCCACCAGCAGGGTGGTAAATTGGGATTCGACTGATAGCCCCGAGGCCATGACGCGGGTGGAAACTTGATCGCTGATCAAGCCGACGTTGATCGGTTTTCTCAAGTTGTAAAGCAAATAGAAGCCGATAAACACGATCACGGAAACCAGGGCGATGTTCGTCCGGGTGGTCGCCCCGGCCAGGAACAAGAACCCCGCTCCGAGCAAAAAGGTCACGTTGATCGGTTGGGCAATGTCCGTGAAGCGACTGCTGAACGCGCCCGCCGTTCGAGAAGCGAAGCTGGTCAGCAAATAGACCCCAAAATAAACGCCACCGATGATCACAGCCTCGCGTTGAGTCGCTTCCAGGGTGACAAAGAACGGCAGGGCCAGGGCGAAAGAGGCCAGAATCGGTTGGAGATAATCCTTCGTCGTCTTGAACATGGCCGCAAAGCTGGAACTGTTCAAGATCGCCCGCATGGCGTCCCCATCGCGGAAAATGCCGCCAAACGCTTTCAAGGTCGTTTTGACTTGTTTCCAGACAGTACCTTTTTCGACGCGATGCAATTCACCGTCCAATTCCTTCGGATAGGTGATCAGGTTGAACAAATCCAAGACATAGGGGATCGTCGAGGCGATGAACATGTATTTGTAGCCGCCGGTATAGAAGACCAACCCCGCCGCGATCAGGGCGTTGAGCGCTGACCCCAATTGCGAAGCGGCCCGGGTGCGCCCGTAATAGGCCACTTTCAGGTCTTGCATTCCATTCAACTTGAGATACTCCATGATCAAGGCTTTGTGCGTCCCCGAGCGAAAGGCCTCCCCGGCGGCAAATAGGATCATCGCCAGGGCGTAGATCAGAAAATCAGCGAAAAAATAGAAAATAGCAAAGGAAGCGAGATAGGCGGAGAAAGCCATCACCATCGACTTTCGCCGTCCAAAGGCGTCGGCGTACACGCCGGTGGGGATTTCCATCGCATTGGTGGCGATGTCGCGGATGGCATACAAAAGCCCGATCTGGAAGAAGGACAAGCCACCGGCGCGGAAAATCAGCAGGATGAAGGGCTCGAAGAAGCGCAAGTTTTTCAGGAATCCGTAGAGGGAAAAACGGTAAAACATGCGGTCTTTTTTGATCATGTCGTGGTGACTTTCTCGAATGCAGATGAAGCGGGGTGCTGCTTCAGCGTCGACCCGGTAAGGGGGTAAAAAGCTGGAAAAAGCAGCCAGGCAATGAAATGGTAGATCCACGAAGATCCACGAAGAAAACGAAGGTTCACGAATTTTTTAAACTCTTTCTTCTTTCCCTTCGTACTCTTTAGTGTCCTTGGTAGATTCCCGTGTTAAGATGTGCAGCAGCGGCACAAGGCGGTTAATCGGCAGGCTGGCGATCGGCCAGGCGGCGGAAGATGGATTGATTTTGACACGATGATGATTTCATCAATGCTTAACATTAGGTTTGACCAGCACCTTAACAATCACATAAATAGAAACTAAGCGGGC
>CAZXXW010000345.1:0-1587 GCA_964644835.1 uncultured Anaerolineales bacterium | reverse complement strand
CTAGCAGTATGTCGGAGAGAAGCACAAAAGTAACTCAAGTGATAAACTATAGGCATGGCCAGAAAATTTAAAACACCTGATTATGAATCAACGCTCAACAAAACCATCACGATAGGAGAAGCGTTGCCGCCAAACCATCTTGCACGGTTTGTGGTGGAAATCATTGCTCAACTGGACTTGAGTTCGATCTACGAGCAATTTGCACCGGTGGGCGGGGCTCCATATGCGCCGGAAATCTTGTTAGGGCTGTTGTTTTACGGGTACGCTACAGGGGTATTCAGTTCCCGTAAGATCGAGCAAGGCACCTATGAGAGCATTCCGTTTCGGTACATTGCGAGCGATCTGCATCCAGACCATGACACGATCGCCAACTTTCGCAAGACGTTTCTGCCAGAGATCCAGGAACTCTTTGTGCAAATCCTGCTGCTGGCAGAAGCGGCGGGTGTCCTGCAGATGGGCAACATCAGTGTAGATGGCAGCAAGGTGCATGCAGATGCATCGAAGAGCAAAGCGGTCAGCTACAAGCGGCTGATCGAACTGGAAGCAAAACTGCGTCAGGAAGTTGCTGAGTTGTTCGCCCTGGGAGAGCAAGCCGACCAGGGAGAGATCCAGTTGCCGGATGGGCTGGTTGTCCAAGATGAGATTGCCCTACGGGAAGAACGCTTGGCTGGGCTGGCGAAAGCCAAAGCGGTCTTGGAAGCTCGCGCCCAAGAGCGATACGAAGCAGAACAAGCCGAATATGAAGCCAAGATACGAGAACGGGAAGAAAAGGCTCGCAAAACGGGACGCAAACCCCGTGGCCCCAAACCCAAACCGCCTGAACCAGGACCACAAGACAAAGACCAGTACAATTTCACCGACCCGGACTCAAGGATCATGAAAAACAGCACCAACGACGGTTTTGACCAGCATTACAATGTTCAGGTGGCCGTTGAACACGAGAGCTTCCTTGTGATCGCAAACGGGCTATCCAATCATCCTAACGATAAACAGGAAGCTGAACCAACCCTGGATGCCATCGACCCTCGCCTGGGAAAACCGGAAGCGGCAGCCATGGACAACGGGTATTTCAGCATCGCCAATATCACGGCTTGCGAACAGCGCTCCATTGAACCATTCATCGCCACTGGCAAGGAAGCACATTACATGGACCTGGAAACCCTGCTGGCTGAACCGCCAGAAGCACCCGACGCAGAGGCCAGCCCCAAGGTGAAAATGAACTACAAGCTGCGGACAGAAGCTGGTCAGGCAATTTATCGCTTGCGAAAATGTACCGTGGAGCCCGTCATTGGCATTATCAAGGAAATCCTCGGGTTCCGCCAGTTTTCGCTGCGGGGTCTGCTGGCTACCGCAGGAGAATGGTGCCTGGTCTGCTTGGCATTCAACATCAAACGCCTGCACACGCTTTTCCAGGCGCAGGGCTTATGGTAACCGAGGGTTGTTTCAACGCGCCTGCTGCTCGCTGAGCGCACGAATTTCGCTGGCCAAAAGCGCTATTTTCCGCCATTTTGGGCGATTTTAGCCCCTTTTTTGCTCTGTTGGGCTATTTATGTTGTGAAAGTTCGTGTCTCTCCGACAACCTGCTAG
>CAZXXW010000344.1:435-1620 GCA_964644835.1 uncultured Anaerolineales bacterium | reverse complement strand
GCAAGGCGGTCGGTGTTCATCCTGATCCAGTCGAGAAAAAGCCCTTCAAGCACATCGACGCTTTGGTATCGGGCATCTCGTAGGGAGCTCCCTGGGTGAGTACCTTTTTTTCGCACACCAAGGCCGCCTGACAGACGCCATCGAGACATTCTCCCGGCTTGCAAGCGCGATAATCGACGACGACCGTCTTTCTAGGCATCCCCGCTCCCTCCCTCTTGCTTGGCTACCTCGGCGGCCAATTCTTCTTCCAAATCATCTAATTGCCGCATCAGGGCAGGCGGCGGGGTATGCGCGGGCCAGCGTTTCTTCAAATCGGCGATTTTCTCTTTCAATTCCGCTATGCGGGGATTCTCGTCCGTCATCGGGGTACTCGTCCTGACTATACGCAAATCCAACAGGGGACGCGGTCCACATTGGAACCGCGCCCCCGGAAATGTCTAGAAACTATTTGTCACCGACGAGATCGAGCACCTCGTCGACGATGTCTTCAAAGGCGTCTGATTCGTAATCCTCGACGGCGCCTCGGTCGCACAGGCTGGAGAACTCGGTATCCAGCGGAATCTGGCCAAGCATGGCCGTACCAATCTTGTTGGCCGTCTTGGCCGTTTTGCTCTTACCAAACACATCGATGCGATTGCTGCAATCGGGGCAAATGACATAGCTCATATTCTCGACAATACCGACAAGCGGAACGCCGATATTCTTGGCCATGTTGGCCCCCTTGCGCACGACCATCCCGGCTAAATCTTGCGGCGAGGTGACCAGCACGATCCCGTCCAGGGGGAGCGATTGCATCACCGTCAAAGCCGCGTCCGCTGTTCCAGGGGGCAGGTCAACGATAAGATAGTCAAGATCGCCCCAAATGATGTCCTGCCAGAACTGCTCGATGGCCCTGCTGATCAACGGGCCCCGCCAGATGACGGGCTGATCGCGGTCTGGCAGCAACAGGTTAATCGACATCAATTTGACTCCGCTGCGTGATTCAACAGGCAAAAGCCCCTCTCCGCTTTGCTCAGGTCGATGATGGGCGCCAAACATCATCGGGATGCTCGGGCCAGTGATGTCGGCATCGAGCACGCCAACCTTCAAACCGCGCCGGCGCAGGGACGAAGCCAACAAAGCCGCCACCGACGACTTGCCCACGCCTCCCTTGCCGCTCATCACGGCCAGGACTTTGCCAACCTG
>CAZXXW010000344.1:0-425 GCA_964644835.1 uncultured Anaerolineales bacterium | reverse complement strand
AACCTGACCACCTTTTTGAACCTGTTCGGGCGGTTGGGGATTCATTTTCGCCTCGGCAGCAAGAGCAAAGTATTGGTTGCGCTGCCCCTCATCCATGCCGACGATCTCGACCGTGACATCGGGATTGCCTTCTAGACCCGAAATGGCATTTTCAATTAGATCGATCAGGGTTTGCTTGACGGGTACATCCTCGAAAGGCAAGGCTAGCTCCACAACGACATGATCCGCCTCAATGGTCACATTGGGGATCAACTCCAAACTGACAAGATCACGGCTGGGGATTTCGGGATGTCGAATTTGAGAAAGAACTTGACGAACTTGTGACTCAGAAACGTTGATGGACATGAAATTCTCCTAAAAGATTGATTTGGATTAGTTTTCCTAACGATAGAATGATTCAATAAAAATAGCGATCAATGCACTCT
>CAZXXW010000343.1:0-1687 GCA_964644835.1 uncultured Anaerolineales bacterium | reverse complement strand
TTGCGAGCCCTGAATGCTCTTTTCAGGGCGAAGCAATCTTTTTCAATTGTCTAGGAGACTGCTTCGTCGCAGAAAACGAGTTCCTTCGTTGATGCTCAGGACAGGCGCAGTGACATAATGAGAATTGCTGAGCTTTTTCAGCGACGTGATACAATCTTCTAAAACGTCTAAGGCTCATATGCGGAATGTGTGCATAAAAAAACCCCGCACGGAGATCGCTGTGCGTCCCCTTTGGGGAAATTCCCCGTGCTACATAACAGCGCCCGATACCCCAAGGGCATGCTTCGCGATAAATCGGGCTAACCGGATTAATCCGGTGCTGTTTGGTAGCCTGGACAATTCATGTCCAGGCGGTTACAGAATGGAAATGCACTCTTTTTACATATGAGCCACGTCTAACTAACCATCGAAAGGGAAATGATGACACTTTTGCTCACCTTGCACCACGGGGTGCGTTGGATCGTCCTTTTTGCCGGCGCCCTGACCCTGATTCGCTTGATCATCGGGTTGGGCTCGAAGCAACGCTTTCGCAACACCGAACGAAACCTGATCGCCTTCTTCTTACGAACCCTAGAGGTCCAAGCCGTGCTCGGTCTGATCCTCTTTGTTCGGGCGATCATCGCCGGCAAGCCGCGGCCGATCGTCCTCGGCGTTCATACCCTGCTAGGGATCATCGGCGGCGGCGGCCTCCATTGGGCCCGCCGGGCCGAAGCGCGCTGGCCAGGCAAGCGAAAATTCCACAACAGCCTGATCGCCGTGGCCGCCGCGCTGGCCCTGATTCTGGCGAGCATGGTCCTGGTACTCTCCAACAGCGGCGGGCTGGTCAGCCTGGAAGAAACCCTGGAGGGACACACCGACGCGGTCCGCAGCGTGGCCTTCTCGCCCGATGGCGAGATGCTCGCATCCGGCTCGTTCGATGGCAGCATCAAACTCTGGGACGTCGCTGATGGCCAACTGGTCAACACCCTGAAAGGACACGAAGAAGCCGTCCGCGGTGTGGCCTTCTCGCCTAACGGTGACCGGCTCGCCTCGGCATCCTTCGACCAAATCGTCAAGGTCTGGTCGCTTCCCGGGGGAGAGCTTCTCTACAGCTTCCACGCCCACGCTGCTTCGATCAACAAAGTCTTGTTCACCCCCGGCAAGGACAACACCATTGCCACCGCATCCCTGGATAACAGTATTCGCATCTGGGATATCGAAACCGGCGAAATGATCGACGAACTCGCCGACGGCCACGAGGAGGGCATCCTCAGTATCGCCTATTCCCCCGATGGCACCCTGCTCGCTTCCGGCGGAGTCGATCATCTCATCCGCATGCACGATGTCGACGGCAATTTGCTCGCTTTCATGGGATCGCACGAGAATTATGTCTACGACCTGGCTTTCTCTCCGGGGGGCGACATCCTTGCCTCGGCCTCCATCGATACCAACATCAAACTCTGGGACGCTCAGAGTGGAGAAGAACTCAGGCTGCTGGACGACCATCGGGGTGCGGTTCAAACGTTGACCTTCTCTCCCGGCGGCGACTTGCTCGCCTCGGGCGCATCCGATGGTATCATCATCCTCTGGAACCCAGAACAAACCGCCCCCCTGACCAAATTGGACGCCCACGAGCGAGGCGTGCTCAACCTGGCTTTTTCGCCCAACGGCGAATGGCTCGCCTCCAGTTCGGCCGATAGGACCGTGC
>CAZXXW010000342.1:0-1696 GCA_964644835.1 uncultured Anaerolineales bacterium | reverse complement strand
GATAGGCTACTTGCATTATCGTCAAAATTCGTCTATTCTGAAATCAACACATGTTTTTTCTCTTCGCCAAACTCTACGAAGAGACCGGAAAGGAGTAAACCCACTATGGCTGTAAAATCAAGAGAGGCTACACGCGACAAAATCCTTCCCATCGCCTGGGAATCTATCCCTTGGTGGGCGGTCATTTTGGGCATTGTCGGGATCACAATTGGGTGGTCGGTGCTTACCTCGGAGGCCTATCTCAAAGTGCTTCGCTTTGTCATCGAGGGTGTCAAGTTGACACTTCAGGTAACGATTATCTCCTATGTCATCGGATTGATTGTGGGATTGATCTTCGGCTTGATGCGCGTTTCCGACAACCCAATTTTATATGCGATGTCTACCCTTTACGTGGAAGTGATGCGTGGCATCCCGCTGTTGGTGATCATTCTCTATATGGGATACGTGATCACGCCGATGTTGCGTGATTCCACCAATGGAAGGGTTGACCTGCAAGGGATGCCGTCGGCAATTTTGGGAATGGCGGTTTGTTACGGGGCTTACATGGCCGAGGTCTATCGCGGCGGGATCGAATCGATCGAACACGGCCAAATGGAAGCTGCCCGTTCGTTGGGCATGACTTACATGCAAGCAATGCGCCACGTGATTCTGCCCCAGGCGATACGCCGGATCCTTCCTCCGCTGGGGAATGATTTCATCTCCATGCTGAAGGACTCTTCGCTGATCGCCGTAATTGCCCTGCCCGACCTGCTCCAAATGGGCCGGCTGTACGTCTCCCGCACGTTTCGAGCTTTCGAAGGCTACAACACCGTTGCCCTGCTCTATCTCGTGATGACATTGTTCTTATCGCTTATTGTTCGCATCATTGAAAGGAAGGTCGCCATTGAATAGCACAGAACCGATTATCCAAATACAGAATGTCTATAAAAGTTTTGGCCACGTCAAAGCCGTTGTCGATGTCAGTTTAGACATTTACCCCGGTGAAGTCGTCGTCATCATTGGCCCTTCCGGTGGGGGCAAATCGACCCTGCTGCGCTGCATCAATAAGCTGGAAGTGATCAACGATGGCAACATTATCGTCGATGGCTACTCGATCAAGGATGCGAAAAACATCAACAAGATTCGCGAAGAAATTGGGATGGTTTTCCAGCTCTTCAACCTCTTTCCCCACCTGACAGCCTTGGAGAACATTACCCTCGCCCAGCAAGTAGTCCGCAAACGGAAAAGAAAAGAAGCCGAAGCAATCGCCCACGAGCAACTCGAAAAGGTGGGCATCGGCGAAAAATGGAATAGTTACCCCTCGCAGCTTTCTGGTGGTCAGCAGCAACGCGTCGCCATTGCCAGGGCGTTGGCGATGGATCCGAAGATCATGCTCTTCGACGAGCCGACCAGCGCGCTGGATCCGGAGATGATCAAGGGCGTCCTCGATGTAATGCTCCAACTGGCCGAAGAAGGGATGACCATGGTAGTCGTCTCTCACGAGATGGGCTTCGTCCGAGCCGCGGCCGACCGCATTGCCCTGCTCGATCACGGCTCCTTGGTAGAAGTAACCACGCCCATCAAGCTGTTCGAAGACCCTGAAGAGGAACGCACGCGCCAATTCCTCAGCCAGATCCTGCACTGACACAATTCGTTCAACATCTACGAACCCCTGAGAGACGTGACCGTGCTCAGGGGTTGTTGGTTTAACTTTCTA
>CAZXXW010000341.1:0-1749 GCA_964644835.1 uncultured Anaerolineales bacterium | reverse complement strand
ACGTTCATCCTGACAACTCGATCGAGCATCTCCAAAACGTGATGACCGATTCGGGCTGGGGACAAATTCCGGTGGTGCAGCGCGACAGCCACAAAATCATCGGCATCGTCACCCGCACCGACTTGCTCAAAACCCTTGCGCCCAAAACGCCACCGCCGGGGCATCAAAACCTGGCCGACAAACTCGAGCGCGCCCTGCCCTCCGGTCGGCTGACTCTGCTCAAGAGCATCGCCGAGATCGCCGAGCAGCAGAATGTCGCCCTGTACATCGTCGGCGGCTTCGTGCGTGATCTGATTCTGGAGCGCCCCAGCCTGGACTTTGATCTCGTCGTCGAGGGGGACGCCATCGCCCTGGCGCGGGCGGTCGAATCCGAGTTTGGCGGGCGGGTGACCACGCACAAACGCTTCGGGACGGCCAAATGGTTCATCGACGAAGAGCGTCAGAACATTCGGTCGGAACTGGCACACAAGAGCGAGATCCAACGTGAAGGCGAAGATGGCAAGCAACTGCCCGACTCGCTCGACTTCATCACCGCCAGGACCGAGTTTTACACCCATCCCACCGCCCTGCCGACAGTCAAGCGCGGCAGCATCAAGCTCGATCTGCACCGCCGCGACTTCACGATCAACACGCTGGCCCTGCGCCTGGATGGCATCCACTACGGCAAGCTGCTGGATCACTGGGGCGGGCTCGGCGACCTAAAAAAGGGAATCATCCGGGTACTGCATTCGCTCTCCTTTATCGACGACCCCACCCGCATGCTCCGTGCCGTCCGCTACGAGCAGCGTTACGACTTCCGGATCAGCGAGCGAACCCGCGAACTGCTCCTGGAGGCGCGATCTCTGCTCAACCGCGTCTCCGGCGACCGCATCCGCCACGAACTGGACAGCATCCTCGACGAAGAGAACGCTGCCAACATGCTGGAACGGCTGAATGAGCTTGGCCTTCTGGAGAGGATCGACCCGGAACTGCGCTGGGATGACTGGACACAAAGCCAATTCGCCAAGTTGGATGATTTGCCTCAAAAACCGGCGATGTACTGGAACCTCAAACCGAGGTGGAAGGGGGCGCGGCTGAAAAGAGGCCTGGCTTACGTCTTGTGGCTGCTACCGCTTCCCGGCGACGCGGCCCGCCGCGTTTTCAAGACCTTACGCTTTCCCAGCGACCTGGAAGAGAGCATCCGCACCGCCCGAGAGATATGGGCCGATCTGCCTGAGTTGAGCGAGAAAAAGCCCAGCGTGATCACAAAGCGCCTGGAGACGCTGCCCAATTTTGCCATCTTCGCCCTCCATTTTGCCAGCGACGACGAGAAAGTGCGTTCAACATTGCAGACATTCGCCAAAACCTGGCGAGATCTGAGCCCCCACATCGACGGGCACGACCTGCGCGACCGTGGCCTGCCCACCGGCCCAATCTACAGCGAGATTCTCGAAAAGTTACGCGCCGCCCGGCTCAATGGAGAAATTAGCACAGAAGAAGAGGAAGAGCAATTGGTAGATGCGTTAATCGAAGAATACGCCGGAGAGGGACAATCCATGTCTTGACAGCCCCCCAGGCGGAGAATATAATCTCCATAGTTCATGCGGGTGTCGCCAAGTGGTAAGGCATCAGCTTCCCAAGCTGACATTCACATAAGCATAGTTGAAACAACCAAAATTACCCCCATATATGGGCTAAAATGCTGTTTTTCGGTGTTTTTCCCCACATATGGGGGTATGTTCGTTTCACGCTTCTTTTGAGTAGGCATCA
>CAZXXW010000340.1:967-1761 GCA_964644835.1 uncultured Anaerolineales bacterium | reverse complement strand
GCGAGTTGGAGCAAATGCTGATCGTGCAGGATGTGGATACGCCGGATAGTGTGGTCATGATTCAGTGCGTCGGTTCGCGAGACGATGAACATCCCTATTGCTCCCGCATCTGCTGCACCGAGGCGATCAAGAATGCGCTGGCGATCAAAGCGCGCGATCCTGAGACCGACGTTTACATCCTCTATCGCGACATCCGAACCTTCGGTTTCAAGGAGCGCTACTATCGCCAGGCCCGGCAAGCGGGCGTCGTTTTTCTCCAGTATGATGCGGATGAAGTGCCAGAGGTGCGGATTGAGGGAGACAGCTTGGCGGTCGATGTGGTGGTCCAGCCGGAGGGGGAGCGCTTCACGTTGGATGCGGGATTGCTCGTGCTCAGCGTTGGCATTGAGCCGAACGAGGATAACGAGCCGCTGGCCCAATTGCTCAAAGTCCCCCTGAACGAGGATCGATTCTTCCTGGAAGCCCACGTGAAGCTGCGACCGTTGGAGTTCGCCGCTGATGGGGTGTATCTCTGCGGGCTGGCTCATTCGCCCCGCTTTCTGGACGAGACGATTGCGCAAGCGCAGGGGGCGGCAGTGCAGGCGGTCAGGTTGTTGTCCAGAGATGAGTTGGAAGCGACCCCCATCATCGCCACCGTCGATCCTGAACTCTGCGCGGCCTGTGGTCAGTGCGTCGAGACCTGCCCCTACGGCGCGCGTTTGCTGGAACCGGGGATGCATTACGCTGAGGTGATTGACGTGCTCTGCCAGGGTTGCGGCGCGTGCATTGTCAGTTGCCCGAATAAGGCGTGTTAC
>CAZXXW010000340.1:0-957 GCA_964644835.1 uncultured Anaerolineales bacterium | reverse complement strand
GGCTTCGAGCCGCTGCAGATATATGAGATGCTAAGCGAGGTTGTGGCATGACGGGCGGCTTCACGGAGCAAGGAGCTGAGGCGTTGATAGATGAAGTCGTCCTACGAAGAGCGGATGCGGAACGCGCCGTCGCTGATCTGGAGCAGCATCCGGGCGAGGTGGGAGCGGTGCTCGTCGTCGGGGCCGGGATCGGCGGGATGCAGGCGTCGCTCGACCTGGCGGAGGCCGGGCTGAAGGTTTACTTGTTGGACAAAAGCCCCGCTATCGGCGGCGTGATGGCCCAGTTGGATAAGACCTATCCCACCAATGACTGCGCCATGTGAATTATCTCTCCCAAACTGGTCGAGGTCGGCCGGCATCTGAATGTGGAGCTTTTGACCCTGTCGGAGATTGTGGATGTAACCGGGGAAGAAGGAAACTTTGCTGTCAAGGTCAAAAAGAATCCCCGCTACATTGACATGGACAAATGCATTGCATGCGGTTTATGTGCACAAAAATGCCCCAAGCGCGTGGATGACGAATTCAACATGGGGGTGGGCAAACGCAAAGCCGCTTACATCAAGTACGGCCAGGCGGTTCCTTTGAAGTACGCCATAGATGGTGAGCAGTGCATTTTTCTCACCCGGGGCAAATGTAAAGCCTGTGAAAAGTTTTGTCCCACCGGAGCGATAAATTTTAATGATCGTGAGCAAATGGTGGACCTGAATGTGGGCAGTGTAATTTTGGCTCCCGGATTCAAGCCTTTTGATCCAACCCCTTTTGATTTTTATGGATATGGCAAGATCGCCGATGTGGTCACCAGCCTGGAATACGAACGGCTCATTTCCGCAAGCGGGCCATGCATGGGGCATCTGGTGCGCCCTTCGGACCACACCGAGCCCCGAAAAATAGCATGGATTCAATGTGTTGGATCTCGAAACACCAATCGTTGCGATAACGGCTATTGTTCAACGGTAT
>CAZXXW010000339.1:0-1782 GCA_964644835.1 uncultured Anaerolineales bacterium | reverse complement strand
GAGGGTAGGACGTATTTAAATAGGTCCCGCATTGGAAAGGAATAGGCCCCGCTGAAGAAAATGAGAGAGACAGCAGGATAATAGAGGGTGAAAATTTATCGAGATTATGTGGCCTTTTGACAGCGAATGCGGTCTAAAGCGCGCAAGTTGATCAAAATGTAGATCAAAGTGTTTTGATTGGCAATGGCTTGTTGGTTGCGTAGATGGGGGCGCTCAATGCCAAGGGCTTTAGCCTGAGAGTTTATACGCTCGGTGGCCGTGCGTTGATTGTAGATTTCTTCAAAGATGTTGCTATCTCGATCAAGTTGGTAGCGGATGCGAGCCCCGACGGAAGTGGGCATGTCAGCAGTGCAGCCGCCCTTCTCCCAGCGATCATGGTTAACAGGGCAGTTCTTTCCGTTAGGCTCTGGGTAGAGCAAGGGGCAAACATACTTACCGCGTTCGTGTTCAATGATGGCCCGAGTGCGGTCAGTGAAGGTGAACTTAAGAGGCATAGCAAGTCCGGCTTGGCAGAGAGGTAGGCCTTCGGGATCAAAGAACCGCTCCGAGTAACCACCCTTTTCAGCCAGGGGAACAGCGGCGAAACCGTCATGTTGGGAGCTATGGAAGTATTCATAGACATAATGCGCATCATAAGCGCAATCAAAAGCTCCCCAGTGAGGCCGAAAACCCAATCTACGTTCAACTACATCCATAAGTGGAAAGAAGTAAGAAACGTCAGAGCGGTTGAAAGGCTGGGTCATTTCTGCAAGGACAACCTCTCCCCAGCCAGGGACTTTGGTGGCTACCACACCGGAGGCATAGCCCCAGTAATACTCAGCTTGGGAGAAGACTGTACTTCCCTCAACGGGGTTTTCAGCCGGTGTTGAGATTGTGGCTTGGGCACCAGGAGAAATGTTTCTCCGACGCTTGACACCCAAGCGGCAATCAGGATCGCCTTTTGGTTGCTTGTTTGGGTTATAGCGTTCCCTGACATAAGCCTTGGGGTTGTTCTCTCGCACCCAGGCGAGAATGAGTTTGGTGTCAAGGGAGATCGCCTTCCCAAAATCTGGAGCAATCTCGGCCAGTTCTGATTGCAGTAATTGCACCGAGCTATTCAGCAAGACTTGCAAAGCGGAGTTAGGGATTTCACGCAAGATGCGGTTGAAATGCCGTTTGCTCGGCAAGGAGATTTGAAACTCGGCAAACCGAGATATGAAACCATTTTGGTGAACTTCAAAGCCCAGCAGCCAACTCAGGCCCGGATGCTCCCTGAGGTAGCGACACAGTCCTCTTGACGAAGCAATTTCCTCCTCCAGCTTCACAAGTTGGGCTGCGGCAAAGCTGGCATAGGGCAAAGTGTTGTTATGCCTTCCTCTGGCTTTCAAATCCCGTTCGGGAAAATCGCTCCAGGCTAACGGGCTGAGTAAATCGAGATAACGCATCGCCACTGGGCAATTGCGCACAAAATGGGGTAATTTGTCCCGTTTTTCTGCCATTTCGTCCAGAAAAAGCGGCCTTTGGCGCCCATTATCGGGTAAAATGTGTAAGAATGTAGTATGTGAGGTCATGAGTTTCTCCTTTTGGACTAGTCTGCTGTCTCTCAACAACATTCTAGCTCAGAGAGAAACTCAGGCCTCCATCAAGCGGGGCGTATTTGGAAGTCTTCCGCCATTTCATTCAAAAAACGCCTCTTGATCGGGGCGTATCCAAAATAGGTCCCGTTTTTGTCGTCATCTTCAAAACTTGTTTCGGATTTCCACGCCGCAAACCGGGACCTATTCAAAATAGGTCCTCCCCTCA
>CAZXXW010000338.1:0-1807 GCA_964644835.1 uncultured Anaerolineales bacterium | reverse complement strand
GCGCAAGGTATGCCTTGCGCTACGTCGCGTTTAAGCTTTGGGAAGCATCGCATTTCAGTCTCTGCAATATAAGCATAATCAGGATGGGTGGCCGGTACGCCACAAGAGTTCGGCCCGTTCCAAGAACCCCTCAGTATTGCGACGAAAACTGCGAATGCGGCTCTGGACGGCGTGAGCTTCTTGAAAGCGCTGGCGCTCCTGACGAAATGTTTCATACGACACAACGCGAAAGCGAGCCAGGATTTCCTCAGTGGTTTCGTTGTTGTCATGGAACACCAGGTAAGGACCATGCCGGGTCAGGTAGTCGGCCGTGGCTTTGCGCCCCGTGATGCGACGGCGTTGGTGTTTCAAGCTCCCGATATAGCGTTCCATGTCATTGTTAGTGCGGGGGATCAACGGTTCATCGTAGCAAAAAAACAATCCCGGCGCCCAAGCCTCAGTGCGGTGAATAATGTGCTCGATGATGGGCTCATCTTCGGGATACAGGACCTGAGTACGTTGCAGGCCATCCAGAAAGTACTCGATGGATTGGGCCACCTCGGCCCCGGTCTGGGTCCAAGCGCCCTGTTCGGTGCGTGGCGGATCCAGGATTTCGGCCAATCCGAGCACATAGTCCTGCTGACGACGGAGACGTTGATAGGTGTCTTCGAACTCAAATCGATGTTGGGTCAGATGGCGGATCTCTTCCAGCAAAGGGGTCGCTTGGTGTTGCAGACTTCGTTGCAAAGAACAATCAATCTGGGCCAATGTTTCGTAAATCTCCAAACCGGCCAGATCAAAGGGTGTTTGTCCTTTGATCTGCAAAACAGCCCGAATGGCGGCCGTGTAGTGCTCCAACGCAGCTTGAGCCTGCTTCTCCTGGTCGGTCTGGGGGGTTATATCGGCAACTTGGCGCTCGATTGAACTGATGCCGCGGCCCCCTTTTTTAGCTCCTTGGCTAAGGAGCTATCTTCTGTGTAAATGGGTCTCTGAACCGCTTTCAGGAAATGGAGTTGACAGCGTTGATGAGGCACCTCGGGCCATACCTGGGCCACACCACAGCTGAGGGCATCTTGGTCGTCACTGATGATGCCAATCAACGGAACCTCCAACTTGTCCAGTACTGTCTGCACGACCTCCATCTCAGCTATCAGGCTTTCTGTGTCATTGTGCCACAGACTGACCGCGTGCAACCGTGCTCCGCTCAACACATCCCGAAAGAGGTACAAGGTCTCCTTGCCTTTCTGCGGTTGCGCTCCGTCAATAGCCAACACGATGCCCTCATTCTCCATGATTTGCTCTCGATAAGCTTCCAGCTTTGCTCCGTGAGCACATTTGAGTAAGACCTGATACTCTTCGATGTAGTCGGCCACACGCCGTTTGCTGATAGGAACCCCTCTTGTCTCCAGGGCTTCGTGAAGCTCGCCCAATGTCTGTTTGTTGTCAAACCGCTGCTGCCCCACAAATACGATCACATCCAACCCAAAGGTGTAGCCTTTGAGAGTCAACCCATCAGCCAGACCCGACCGATAAACTATCTCCGGTTGGGGACATGTGTCCTCTCGGTTCTCACATCGGTATCCCCAATTCGTGACCTTGGCGATCTCTTCCATGGAAACGATAGTTTTCGCCCAAACGGGGTGACTGCGTTCCAACTCACCACCACAGTATGGGCAAGCATCCAACTCCGGGGTGTGGTGATAACTGGGGATCTCGCCATATTCTTTCGCTACATTCATCAGACCTCTCCGTTTCTTACCATCTCTCTTACCTAACTACCGTAATCTTACCCTATCCGCTATACTTATGCCAGTATTGCACAGACTGT
>CAZXXW010000337.1:0-1829 GCA_964644835.1 uncultured Anaerolineales bacterium | reverse complement strand
GTATTCTCCAAATCGATGAATACCTCGGGGAACTCCAGATCCCAGTGGAAGAAGCGTTTCTCTTCGTACAGCGCCCGGGTCTGGGCGAGGGCGTCTTGATAGACAGCGGTGATGTCGGTTTGCCCTTTGAGCATCGCCAGGGCCTGGTCTTGCGTGTGAACGGTTAGAAATTCATCGGCTAATTCGACGCCAAAATATTGGGCCACATGAAGATCGAGCAGTTGTTTGAACGGTTTGGCCTGCTGGTCGAAGGCTTTGAACAGCTTGCCGCTCTCCTGAACTTGCTCCAGGGTCACGTCGGTCAGGCGGCTGACCCCGCGCATGATCTCGGCCGCCCGCAGCAAGCCGGTGAAGGGGCCGGTGAACAGGGCCATTTGGGCGCCTTCGCTGTCGCTTTCGTCCAATTCCTGGCCCATCGCCCCGATCAGGCTGTTGCCGCAGCGCAGGTGATGGTCCAAAAAGGAGAGCGGCGCGCCGAGGGTGAAGCAGTCTAACCACAGGCTGACCTTGGCCAGCTCGACGGCCATGGGGTTGAGATCGACTCCGTAGATGCAGCGTTTGAGCACGTGGCGCTTGAGCAGAGTCACATCGGTCAGGCGGTGGGGATCGACGACCACGTTCTGGCGGTTCATCTCGTCGAGAATGGCGCGGCGCATACCCTCGAAAAAGGTGGCCAGGAAGGGGAAGCCGTCCAGGAAGCGCACCAGCCGGTCGGTGACATAATCGACCGCCTCGACCAGGAAGTGTCCGCTGCCCATGGCCGGGTCCAGAATTTTGATCTCGAAGAGGGTGTGCAGATCGTCGCCGAAGTTCTCCCGCAGCAGGCGCGGCTCGTCGGGCGTCACCTTCTCCATGTCACGCTTGCGACTCACCAACCGGTGGTAGTCCCGCTCGACCTGGCGCAGGCGCGGCCGCAGGGCCTCCAGCTTCTCATCCATGACCGGGCCCACCGTTTGGCGGACAATGTATTTGACAATATAATCGGGCGTGTAATACGAACCGGTGGCCTTGCGCTCGCGGCGGTCGTTTTGCACATACACCGTTCCGGGCGCCAGAATCCGCTCCTGGGCAGCAGCCCCGCGTCCCTGAGTCAAGATTTTCCGGCCCTCATCAACGGCTTCCCGATAAGGGATGATCTGCTCGGCCCCTTTTCCCGCCACCACGGCCATCTTCTCATCGGCAATCCGCAGCTTGAACTCGAGCAAACCCTCATAAATCGATCCCAGTTGGCGCACCCCCAGGCTCTTGTAATCGATCAGGCCCAGATCGCCGCGTTTGGGATCCACGTCCCGGGCGATCAAATCCAACCCCAGGGCCAAATAGCGGTCCGGCAGCTTGTTCTGATTCAAAAATCGGGCCGATTCCGCTTCCAAATCGTCCCTGTGCGGGTCCGGATCGGTGAGAAACAGACCCCCGTTGTAGGCGGGCACGTTGTGCTTGGCGCTGACCTTGTCGATGACGGTGAAGAGCGCCAGCAGACGGTCGTACAGGGCGGTGGATGTCTCGCTGTAGGCCGCTTTCAACTTGTCGGGAGCCTGATCTTCGAGGGGACCGGCCGCCGCGGCGATCTCTTCTTTGAGACATTGCAAGCTGATGGGATAATAACCGCGCACATCCCGGACGGGGAGCAGATCGCGGCTTTCGGCATAGAGCAGGAAGAGCAGGCGGTAGAGGAAGGTCAGCGTGCTGTTGAACGCCGTCTCCAGGCGTGATTCTCGGACTCCCTCGGGGCTGGCCAGCAGATCCTGGGGCCCGCCCATGGCGTGGATGAAGCCCTCGGCAAAGTGGGGAAAAACGCGCTCGAAGACGCGTTCCTTCAGCCGGTCGCC
>CAZXXW010000336.1:0-1854 GCA_964644835.1 uncultured Anaerolineales bacterium | reverse complement strand
GCTACTTGGGGGAAGAAGGCTTCTTGCCAGGTTACGCTTTCCCTCCTGAGGCGACACGTTTGGCTTTCAGCGACCAGGAAGACGAAATGCATCGAGACCCCGCCATTGCCATTTACGAATACGCCCCGGGGAACTTTGTTTATTATCAGGGGGAGCAATATGAGATCACTCACACCCGGCCTGCTACCAAAGAGATGAAGCCCACGCTCGAACCTATTTCTATTTGTAGCCAGTGTGGTCGTGCTTACGTGGGGACGCAAGAAACCAAAAGGTCTGCCTGTGATTGCGGTGGAGCTCTTCAGCATCCGAACTATAGCCTGAAAATGAGCGATATGTTTGCCATCGGCAGAGAGAGGATCACGGCTGACGAGGAAGAACGCAAGCGTCTTGGCTATGAAACCACCCGGCACTATTTGGGCAGTGGAGCCTCAAGACAATATCAGGTCCACGTCAATGATGAAACCGCCTTGGAACTTACCCTGGAACATAAGGGGCATGTGCTATTGATCAATCGAGGCGTACGTCAAAAGGACGAAGATCCTCAGGGATTCAGCCTCTGCTCAAAATGCTTCCGTTGGCTGTTGACAGATAACGACAAAGAAAAGCACATTACCACAAACGATGATCAGGGGAATTGCCCTCAACGAGCGCATGCAGAAGACCTTGAGTCGGGTTTATGGCTGACGCATACTCAGGAAAGCGACATCGCCATTTTTGATGTCCCCTGTCCAGAGAATATCGATCGAGATAGCTTTTACCATACATTGGCGCACACCTTGCTGCGCGCTCTTTTGGTAGCATTCAATCTAGATGAGCGTGAATTAGACGTATTCCTCGCCCCGGGCCTTGACGACGATGTCCCCCATCGGGTTGTGATTTACGAAACGACCACGGGTGGAACCGGCGTGTTAGCCTCGCTGAAAGGAAAAGGACGACTGGAGATGGTCATTTCGAGAGCGAGAGAACTCCTTCACGAGGATGATTCCGATGATGGATGTAAGAAAGCTTGTTACGAGTGCCTGTTGTCCTTTTACAACCAACGGGAGCATCACTTGCTCGACCGAAAGGTGATTCTGCCCTGGCTGCGTTCCCTACATCCGATCGAAATTCTACCTATGCAACCTCATCAGCAGGATCACCTGGATAGTTTGCTTGCCGCTTGTGAATCCAGCTTGGAGGAAAGGGCCCTGGATGCAATCTTTGAACGCGGCTTACCCCTCCCTGACGAAGCCCAAAAGACGATCTATGACTCCGAAGGGGCACCCATCGCTCGAGCCGATTTTTACTACGACCCAAAGTTGGTCATTTTCGTCGACGGGCCACCGCACCAACGCGAAGATGTGCGGGCTTCGGATCAGCGTAAACGTCGACAGTTGAAGGCAAAGGGCTATCGTCCTTTGATCATCACAGAGGGAAATTGGAATCAAGCTTTAGATGAATTGGAACGGCGATTAGGTTGATCAATAGATCAACTTGAAACAACATTGATATCTGTTCGGACAGGCAACCATGAGTACATCCATCCTCATCATTGATGATGACATATCCTACCGGCGAAGGCTGAAAGATCTTCTCGAGAAAGAAGAATACAACATCATCGCCATCTCAGCCGATGACGAAATCCTTGCCGCGCTTGGGGAGCAAGAAATCTCGGTGATGATCATCGAGACCCATTTGCAAGATATGGATGGCATCGAAGTGATCCGGCAAGCCAAAGAAATCTCTCCGGACACGGAAATCATTATTCTCACACGAGAAGGCACCATGGAGTCGGCCATCCGGGCGATCCAACTTGGGATCCACGATTACCTGCTCAAGTCCAGCTCCGAGCAAGAAATCTTGTCTAGTGTGGCC
>CAZXXW010000335.1:0-1854 GCA_964644835.1 uncultured Anaerolineales bacterium | reverse complement strand
GTGGCCGGTCAAGGCATCTGCATATCCCAGTACGCGCCTGCCGTGCTGGGACTGATACGAATCATCCAGCGCCTTGGCGATCAATTCGGCCAGCTTCTCGGGTTTAAGCCGGGCTAGTTGGTCGTATTCTGCACCCGCGCCGCTTTTGGGATCGTGCTTAAGCTGGTTGACCGTGTAGCTGATCGGATTCTCGATCGTGCTGCCCGCCGGACTGGCCGCATAGAGCAGGTGGGAGACGAAGGCCAGCGGTGACGCTTTTTTCTGCTGCAGCTCTTTTCGGCTGGTTGGGTTGACGTTGTTGAGAGAAAACAAAACCGAAAGATCGAAACGATCTCCCAGCACCACCGAGTCCAGTTTCTCTTTTGCCGTCTCCCTGCCTGTCATTTGCGCAGCAGTTGGGGACGAGGTGGTGGTGGAGGTGTCTTTTAAGAGGTTATGAGGTGGTTTAAAAGAGGTTAAGGAGGTTATTTTAACTCTGACAGTCGCGCTAAGATCATATGACAGTCGCGCTATGGGGATACTGACAGTCGCGCTAAGATCATATGACAAACGCGCTATGCCGATACTGACAGTCGCGCTATCAAGATATGACAGTCGCGCTATGGGGATACTGACAGTCGCGCTATCGAAAACGGGCAGATACCCCCAACCAACTTTGATCACCTTATCTTCCAACACCTCAGCATCGTCTAAATCGCCGCCAAGGAGAGCCTCCATCGTTGGCTCAAACGCCTGCCAAATTTGATCATTGAGGGCAATATGGATAATCTCGTGGGGAATATCCACAAGCAAGACGTCAAATATGCGCGCCCCCTTCTGGCTATCAACTTCCCTGTCGCTGACAAATACCGATAAAGCTGAACCTTTTCGCAGCCATTCCCACACGGTTTGCGGTCGTTTCAACCCCAACCATCCCGCGATTTCGCTGTATCCGCCCGGGAGAATCACTTCGGTGCGCACTTCACCCGTTTTCTTGTTGACATAGCATTCGTCTCTGAGCAGCGTCAACATCCAGGCTTCGCCTGCGCTCAGGTGCGGCAGCACGTGCTCCAGGAAAAACAAGCTGATGTGGATCGTGTCTGTCTTGGGTGGCATGATGTAACTTTGTAATCTGGAAGCATACGCTTCTAACTTAGCCACCGACAATGTGTTTTCGAAAAGATAATAGATGATGCTTCGAACACTCATTGGTGGCCAGTCGCTCTGCTGTGCATCTTCCGGCATCAGTTCACTCATCGGCGTTTGACAAGCCGCTTCCAAAACACCCTCCGGACCGCCAAATTGCTCAATATTTTCTTTCAACCAAGACAACAATGACTGGGTGTCCCTGGACGTCAAGGGCAGGGTCATAGCCACCTCATATTGCAGAGGCATTCGCCTGGGTTCGCCCGTATCTAAACGCCATTGCGGTTCCGTCTCAATCCTTTTTACCAACCCATCTAGAGCCTTCCAGGTTTTCTCTTTTTCGATTCGTCTCCAATACGTACGCGTGCTGATGCCACAAAGCGTGGCGATCTGTTTACCCGAGAATGCGCCTGTTTTTACCTTTCTTCGTCCACCGTCCATATAGGCCGCTTGGCGAAAAGCCACGTACATCCAGGCCATTTTGGGGCCAATTTCCCGTACATGGCGGCGAAAATATCCAGGCAAAACCACCTGCCGGTGAGGTCGTACGACTTGGTCATAGACTGTATCGTATTCTTTAGGCCTGATAATGAGGTTGGATTTGCTTTTCTTGTCTGGCTTTTCAATGGGATCACGGACTGGCTGATCAGGATGGTCTGATACGATGATCTCGAGATTGAGCTCGCGATGCCCTGTGATTTGCTCAAGTGCCGATATGAATTTATCACT
>CAZXXW010000334.1:0-1875 GCA_964644835.1 uncultured Anaerolineales bacterium | reverse complement strand
CAGAATTAGAAGGCTGCGCCCCAACACTGAGCCAGTGGAAAACACGATCTTCTTTCAGGAAAATCGTCGAGGGCTCGGTGCGAGGGTTATAGTGTCCTAAAATCTCCAGGTAGCGCCCATCGCGGGGAGCTTCTTTGTCAGCAGCAACAACACGATAGCTGGGTTGCTTTTTGGCGCCAACGCGGCGCAATCGAATACGAACCATTTAATCTATCTCCTTTAGGTAGAGCATAAAATCGAAATCATAGCCATTGCTCGAACAGACAAATGAGAGGCTTGCACAAAGGAATGCAAATTTGTCTCCCCTGAACAATGTTACCCAAACATGCCGGACAAATCGCCAAGGCCGGATTTCTTGATCCGTTTCATCATGTTGCGCATTTGCCGGTATTGTTTTATCAGTTGATTGACATCTTGAACCCGCGTCCCAGAGCCTTGGGCTATCCGCCGTCTGCGGCTGGCGTTCAAGATCGTTGGTTTTTGACGCTCGCGGACCGTCATCGAGTTGATGATCGCCTCCGTTTTTTTGAGCTGCTCGTCCGCTTCATGGGGATCGATTTGTTGAGCCATTTGGCCCATCCCACCGGGGAGCATGTTCAAGATTTGCCCGATCGGGCCCATCTTGCGGACCTGGGAGAGCTGGTCGCGGAAATCTTCGAGGGTGAATTCACCGGAGAGCATCCGTTTGGCTTGCTCTTCAGCATCTTCCACATCCATGGCGGATTCAGCTTTTTCGATCAGGCCGATGACATCGCCCATCCCCAAAATGCGGGAGGAGAGCCGTTCGGGATCGTAGACTTCCAGGGCGTCCAAGCCTTCGCCGGTCCCGAGGAACTTGATCGGGATCCCGGTCACCGAGCGGATCGAGATGGCCGCGCCACCACGGGCGTCGCCATCCATCTTGGAGAGGATCAATCCGGTCAGAGGGACAGATTGATTGAAGCCCTCGGCGATGTTGACCGCTTCCTGACCGATCATCGCGTCGACAACGAGCAACACATCGTTGCAATCGACCTTCTTGGTGATCGCGGCGAGTTCATTCATCATGGCATCATCAAGCTGGGATCGGCCAGCCGTATCGAGAATCGCCAGGCTGAAACCGCCGCGCTTTGCTCTCTGGTATGCACGTTGAACCAAACGAGGCGGGGCAATCCCAGGGTCGGAAAAGACCTCCACGTTAAGGCGATCGCCCAAGGTTTCCAATTGTTGCACAGCAGCAGGCCGGTAGGGATCGGCGGCTACAAGCAACACTCGTTCACCCTGGCTCCGGAGCATGTGGGCCAGCTTTCCCGCGGCGGTGGTTTTTCCGGAGCCCTGCAGACCAGCTAACATGATCAGGCGGGGCTTTTCGCCGCGCAAATTTAGCGGAACCGGCTCACCCAGCGTAGCGATCAATTCTTCGTGTACGATCTTGATCACTTCTTGGCCGGGGTTGAGCCCGCGAGAAACCTGGTGGCCGATAGCTCGCTCGCTGACACGAGCGACGAAATCTTTAACCACCTTATAATTGACGTCCGCCTCCAAGAGGGCCAGACGCACTTCTCGCATCGCCTCTTTGACATCGCGCTCGTTCAATTTGCCGCGGCGACGGAGTTGCTCAAAAGCCTGGTTAAGTCGTTCGGTTAGATTCTCAAACATAGCATTTCAATATCATAAATATAGCTGGCAACAAAACACGCCCGTGCCAGCCGTAACTCTGCATTTTAGCTTGGAAGGGGGCATTGGTCAAGGGAGGGAATCGTGTGCCGACCGCGCCCGGACGTTGCAACTGCATGGATCCTATGGTAGAATTCAACCCGCTCAGGAGGGCTCCCCGTTGAGTTGAGTTGATTGATGGAGGGATGGCCGAGTGGACGAAGGCGGCGGTCTTGAAAA
>CAZXXW010000333.1:0-1884 GCA_964644835.1 uncultured Anaerolineales bacterium | reverse complement strand
AAGGAGAGTTATGAAAGCAGTCGTGTTAGCGGGAGGAAAAGGAACGCGTCTGGCACCCTACACCAAAACACTACCGAAGCCGTTGATGCCGATTGGGGATATGCCCATTTTGGAGATTTTGTTACGCCAGATGCGGGCTGCCGGTATCGATGAAGTTGTTATGGCCGTCGGGCATCTTTCCAATATGTTGGAGTCGTTTTTTGCCGATGGCAGCCGTTTTGGGTTGAGCATCCGCTATAGCTATGAACAGGACCCCCTGGGAACGGCGGGGCCCCTATCCTTGATCGAGGATTTGGACGAATCGTTTTTGATGATGAACGGCGATGTCTTGACGACGATGGATTTTGGTGACTTTATCGCCACCCACCACCAGTCAGGCGCCACAGCTACAATTGCGATGAGCCGGCGTCAGGTCAAGATCGACTTGGGCGTCTTGCAGCGCAATGGCAGCAATGAGATCACCGGTTATCTTGAAAAACCAACCTATGATTTTCACGTCAGTATGGGCATTTATATCTTTGAGCCTGAGGTGGTTTCCCTGATACCGGATCAGGAATACTTTGATTTCCCCGACCTGGTGATGAAGTTGATCGATCAAGGCGAACGGGTGCTGGGCTATCCCTTTGAGGGGTATTGGCAAGACCTAGGCCGTCCTGATGATTACGAGCAGGCCGTGCAAGATTTCGATGCTATCAAGCCGCAAATTTTTGGGGAGGCATAACCATGAGTTGGCAGGTACCCTTGGCAGATTTAGATTACGGCCCGGAAGAAGAGCGAGCTGTTTTGGACGTGATCCAGAGCCAGTGGCTGACCATGGGCGCGGTCACCAAGGAGTTCGAGACTCGTTTCGCCGACTTTGTCGGGGCCAAACACGCCCTGGCGGTCTCGAACGGGACAGTGGCTTTACACCTGGCCTGCCTCGCTGTGGGGCTTGGCCCCGGTGAGGAGGCCATCGCTCCGGCGCTTACCTTTGTGGCCAGCGCCAATGCAATCGTCTACACCGGGGCAGATGTCCGCTTTGCCGATATCCTTGGCCCTGAGAACTTGAATATCTCCCCCGAGCGTATTGAGGCGCAACGCTCCTCCCGGACGAAAGCGATCCTCGTGGTGCATTATGGCGGCTATGCTTGCCACATGGACGAGATTCTGGCGATTGCCGATCAACATGACTTGGCCGTGATCGAAGATGCTGCCCATGCTCCCGGCGTCCGATGGAACGGCAAGGCCCTGGGCACCTGGGGCGATGTTGGCTGCTTCAGCTTCTTCTCGAACAAAAATCTTGCTACCGGCGAGGGGGGCATGGTCGTGACCAACCGTGATGATATCGCCGAAAAAATCCAACTGCTGCGTTCTCACGGGATGACCTCGTTGACCTGGGACCGCCACCAGGGGCACGCCTATTCCTACGATGTCGTCGACCTGGGCTATAATTACCGAATCGATGAGCTCCGCTCGGCATTGGGACTGGCTCAATTGGAAAAGCTGCCCGCCAACAACGCCAGAAGGGAAGAGATTACCGAGCGTTATTGGGATGCCTTCGAAGTTTCTGGTTTGGAGCTGCCTTATCAGCATGCGGATTGCCCATCTTCTTACCACATCTTCCCCGCTTTGCTGCCCGAAGGTGTGAACAGGAAAGCCTTTATCGATCACCTGCGTGACGCTGGGGTGCAAACCAGCATCCATTATCCGCCCATCCACCAGTTTCAGTATTATCGATCCAGATTCCCGGATTGTTCCCTTCCCCGGACCGAAGCAGTAGCCCGCCGGGAGATCACCTTGCCGTTGTTCCCGGGCATGACGGATGAGCAGATCGAGCTTGTGGTTGCTACCACCAAGGAGGCCCTGGCGTCTTTGGGGGGGTGACACCCCTTAACGATATGTCAT
>CAZXXW010000332.1:0-1903 GCA_964644835.1 uncultured Anaerolineales bacterium | reverse complement strand
CGCAATGACAGGTCGTTAAGGGCTGTCATCGCGAGGCGTTCCGTCTTTTGGAACGCCGTGGCGATCTGTTGTTTGTGGAGTTGAACGTGGGAACGTTAGAACGTTTAAGCTACATCTGCGAAGACGCGCTCCATCCGTTTGAAATACAGCGCCCCGGTGACGAAGAAAATAAGGGCCATCAGGGTGCCGATTCCGATCCAATCCCAGGGCATCGGCTTGGTGCCCAGCAGGGCGGCGCGGAAGCCCTCGATCACGCCGACCATCGGGTTGAGGGCATAGAGCCAATGGTATTGCTCGGGGATGCTGCTGGTGGCGTAAATCACCGGCGAAGCGTACATCAGCAAGCGAACGAAGAAATTCAGCCCGTAGCGGATATCGCGGTATTGGATCGCCAGGGCAGTCAGCCACATCCCCACCCCGGTGGCGGTGAGCATCATCAGCAGGATCAACAGGGGGATCGCCAGGCTGGCCAGCGTGGGCACGATCCCAAACCAGAGCATCAGGCCGAACAAAATCAGCAGCGAGATGCCAAAATCAACCAGCTTGCCCAGCACCGGTGCGATGGGAATGACCAGGCGGGGAAAGTACACCTTGGTGATCATGTTGCTGGCGCTGACCAGGCTGGTGCTCGAGCTGGTCAGGGAGGTGGAGAAATAGGTCCAGGGCACCAGGGCGGTGTAGCTAAAGATGGCGTAGGGGACGCCCTCGGAGTTGACCTTGGCCAGGTTGCCGAAGACAATCGTGAACACGATCATGGTGAAGACCGGCTGGATGATGGCCCAGCCCACCCCGAGGATCGATTGGGCGTAGCGGGTCTTGATATCGCGCCAGACCAGGAAGAAGAACAGATCGCGATAATGCCACAGCTCGCGCCAGTTGATCAACTGCCAGCCGTCATCAGCATCAATGACGGTGCGTTTATCGTTGTCGGGGGGCGAGGTGTCGTTGAAACGTTTTTTAATCAGTGTGTTTAGGTTCATAATGTCAATGCACTATCATCTCAAGATGTTCTGTCTTATAAAACCCTATACGGGAGACAAAAAGGGTAGAGCAAAGTTGTAGACTCTGTCTTCGACCGCTTGTAATAAAATGCCGTTAAGGTATCTCACTTTCAATCGGTATCACAATCAAGTATTTACACCGAGGGATATCAACTATCCTCGGTAATGGATCCAGGATGATATTTGAGAGCGTCAAAACTCTTTTGGGTAACCAGGAAGCGCAAACGCCCTTTTTCGATGATCAGCCTGACCTCACCAAATTTTCCTACCGCATCGAGGGCTTCGTCTATCATCTTCGCCTGCTTGCAGGAAAGGTTTTCAAGACCGATTGACTCAGGATTAAATGGTCGCATATTGTCTCCCATACAACTTACTCCTGGATATAGCTATGGATAAATATCCTTGTATAAAATAATTGTGGATTCTCGCGTAAAAATTCCCCCGGGATTTCTCACCTCTGCGGAGATCAAATTTTTTTTGAGTTGCAAATCAAGGGCTTCTGTCTACATCACTGATTCCAACGTTGTCTTTCCCCCTTCCCCTGTTAAAAAATAGCCGCCGATCTCAACGAACATTCATCACCGCTCCAGAAAAAAGGCTTGCTGCCTCGCTCCGCGGCTCTGACATCAACGCTGACATCAGATGGTACGAAGGGCTATTTCCCCAAAACGATAGAAACAAAAGCTTAAATCGCCTCAGGCTGCCATTAATAAAAACATTTTTTTATCGTTGATAAGCACGGATAAAAAATGATTTTCTCACCCAAAAAGCCAGTGACGTAATCGAAGGCTTTTTGGGATTAATTCTTTTCTTATAGCAGTCTAGATATACAACAAGTATATTAGTATAAACACGCTCCAGTAACGTTAAAATTAGCCTTTTCTTTCGTTACTTAAACGTTG
>CAZXXW010000331.1:0-1908 GCA_964644835.1 uncultured Anaerolineales bacterium | reverse complement strand
TCTCTTGACTTTCTAATAACAAGCTTCGGCGAGAGTGACATGGCTGAACGCTTACCTTTATCTCGTTTGAAAGGGGAGTTCTGACCCCGTTGATTTCTCTGTTACCGAGGCGCGATTATAGCATACCGGCGAGAAGACGGGCAGTCAGCAAACCGGGAGGTGGGCTGGCGCAATTCCATCGCTGGAGATGTCGCTCTCTGATATAATCCCGCCCATGAGTGCAAAGAGCCCCACAAAACCTTCCGCCGGACGCCAGATCGCCCGGGCCGCCGGGTTGGTCATGGTCGCCCTGATTTTCAGCCAACTGACCGGCCTTGTCCGCCAGATTTTGGTCGCCAACGCCTTCGGCACCAGCTCCGAGATGGATGCTTTCAACGCGGCCAACCGTGTCGCCGAGACGTTGTTTAACTTGGTCGCCGGGGGCGCGCTAGGATCGGCCTTCATTCCCACCTTCACCGGCTTGCTGACTCAAGAAAAACAGAAACAGGCCTGGCAATTAGCTTCGGCGGTGGGGAATTGGGTCTTTATCATCTTGTCGGGGTTGAGTTTGCTCATCGCCGTGTTTGCCCGCCCGGTTGTGCGCCACATTCTGGCCCCCGGTTTTGCCGCTGATCCCGCCCAAGAGGCGCTGACCGTCCATCTCGTCCGCCTGATGCTGCCCTCGGCGGTGATTTTTGGCTTGAGCGGCCTGGTGATGGGCATCCTCAACTCGCACCAGGTCTTTTTCATCCCTGCGCTGACGCCGTCGATGTATCAAATCGGGATGATCTTTGGGGTCACGGTGCTAGCGCCCCGCATGGGCATTGATGGCCTGGCCTGGGGTGTAGTCCTTGGTGCGGCGGCCCATCTTCTCTTGCAGGTTCCTGCTCTGCTGAAGCAAGGTCTTCGTTATCGACCCATCCTGGGAATCGAGTTGGCCCCCGTGCGCGAAGTCATCCGCTTGATGGGACCGCGGCTGTTGGGGGTGGCCGTGGTTCAGCTCAATTTTTGGGTCAACATCCGCCTGGCCTCCCAAATGCCGGACGGCAGTGTTGCTGGCATATCTTTTGCCTTCATTCTCATGTTGATGCCCCAGGCGGCCATTGCCCAGTCGATTGCCACCGCGGCGATGCCCACGTTGGCGGCGCAATACGCTCGCAACGCCCTCGACGACGTGCGCACCTCGCTGGCCTCCAGTTTGCGCGGCGTGTTATTGCTCTCTATTCCCGCCTCGGTGGGCCTGATTCTGCTGCGCATGCCGATCATTGGCTTGCTGTATCAACACGGCGAATTCACCGCCCGCTCGACCGAACTGGTCGCTTGGGCGTTGCTGTGGTATGCCGCCGGGCTGGTTGGCCACTCGGTGATGGAAGTGCTGGCGCGCGCCTTTTACGCCCTGCACGACACGCGCACACCCGTGCTCGTGGGAGCCACGGCGATGAGCTTAAACGTCATCTTCAGTTTTGCTTTCGCTGCCCTGTTTGAACGCCTCGGCTGGATGCCCCACGGTGGTTTGGCCTTGGCCAATTCGCTGGCGACCGCGCTGGAGACGGCTGCTTTAGTGGTGTTGATGCGCCGCCGTCTGGATGGAATCGAAGGACGACGCCTCCTGCGCTGCGGGCTCCAAGCGGGCGTGGCTGCTGGAGCGATGGCCTTAACGTTATGGATTTGGTTGTCGTTGATGGGGGAGTCTCCCGATTGGCTCGCCGCGGGCGGCGGAATCGCCCTGGGGGGACTTGTCTATGGCTTGGTTGTCTTGCTTTTGGGCGTCGACGAAGTCATCGAAGGGATCAATATCCTTCGGCGCCGGTTTGCTCGCTTGGTTGGCTGCAACTGAGCCAAACGCCCGTACAACGGTCACCAACGGTATTGCAAGTAAATTGGGGGAAAACGTCAGGCGAGATGCCAAATTTTCTCTTTTTCTCGATT
>CAZXXW010000330.1:0-1910 GCA_964644835.1 uncultured Anaerolineales bacterium | reverse complement strand
TTTCTCCCTTTTCCCTAGAGACATACAACCGCTTTTTTGGGGAGTATTGACCCTTTTGCTCTTTTTTTCAAGGGGAGTGAACGCTTACCATCTAGGCTGCCACTTCGACAAGGCCTGATTCGGCATCAACCCGGATTCTGGTTCCCTGCTTGATCTTGTCGATATCAAGTTGGTCGACACAGGGGATTTCAGCGATGATGCACCCAACCGCCGTAATCGTCTCGCATTCGGCGTTGACGATGGCAACAGGCGCTTTGCCGTTGCGTTTGAGCCGATAGAGCGTGTACGACCCCACCGTAGAGCCCTTCCCGGAGGGAAAGACAAGCACTTTCCCGCTGATCGATTGGCCCTCGAGTTCATGACCCCGCTCGAGGATTACGCCTGTATCGGGATCCACACCGCCAAAGAAAGAAATCCCCATCGAGGTGACCAGAGCTTCTCCCTCGGCTTTACCAGCGAAAATCGTTCTCCCTTTTAGCTTCACAAGGTCTCCAATTTGAATGGCTTCAGATTGTCGATAGAAACTTGATCATTTTTTGATGAGGAAACCAGGAAGACAGGAAAACTTCAAGGCTTCCTGAGAAAACAGTTCATCGCTCGGCGCGCAGCTCGGCCTGGAACTGCTCGAAGAAATCTTCCAAGAATTGGTGGCGCTGCTCGGCCAGGGCGATGCCCGTGGGGGTGAACATGCGTCCTTTGAGTTTGCGCAGCTTGAAAAGATGCTCATGATACGGCGTATGGGGCTCGCCGGGCTCTTTCTCACCGGTAGCCAAAAATTGCTCCGAGGGAAAGGCATATAACAATTGCTCGGCCAGCACGGCGTAGGCAATCGCCCGCACCGCGCCAGTTGCGCCGATGGCATCGAGTTTGTCGGCATCGAAGAGCACTTTCGCTTCCAGGGTTTGGGGCTGCTCTTCCCGATCGCGGAAGCGATGCGAGCGGATGCAATGCTCCACCTGTTGAATGCGCTCCTCGGGCCAGGACTCGGCGGTCAATACCTGGCGGGCAAAGGCAGCAGCGCGATATTGATGACCATCACGTTCGGCCTCCACGCCGGAGCCTTCGGCATCATGGAGCAGCGCGGCGGCTCGGACGATCTCAACATCGGCGCCTTCGGCCCGGGCCAGGCGTTCGGCCAAGTGGTACACCCGGCGGATATGATCAAAGCCATGGACCGGGTCGTCAGGGTACCAGGCTCGGGCGGTTTCAAGTGTGGGCACCTCAGAAGACGTTGACATCCATATTCAGGAAAAGGATTAAGGCAACAATCAAAATCACGATCAGCCCACAAGAAAAGATTTTGACGGTCAGCTTGAAGATCGCTTTGATCAGAGCCCAAAGCAAACCGACAATGAGCAGAAATGCCAGCGCAAGGATCAGCTCATCAACCATAAAGACCTTCCTGGGGATAGATGTTCCCCTTCTTGATCACCGTACGGACGAGATTGCCCCCAAAGCGATAGCCGAGATGGCGATAATCGAGCACATCGAGGATCAACAAGTCAGCCTGTTTGCCCGGCTCGACCGAACCGACGCGATCCTGACGGTGGATGGCGGCAGCCGCGTTGATCGTCGCGGCGACAATTGCCTGGGCCGGGGTCAAACGGAGGTAGCGGCAGGCCAGGGCGATGGCAAACTGAACGCTCTCGCACCAGGCCGTGCCCGGATTCATGTCCGTGGCGATCGCCAGGATGCAATCCGCTTCCAAAAAGGCTTGCGCCGGGGTGTAGTCGCCTTTGGCAAGACCAAAAGGCGTACAGGGCAAAGAGACTGCCACCGTATCCGTCGCGCCGAGCGCGGCGATATCTTCCGCCGAGGTGACCACAAGATGATCGGCGGAGGCGGCGCTCAGTTCTGCGGCCAGAGAGACACCACCAAGGTTATCGAACTCGTCGGCGTGAATCTTGAGC
>CAZXXW010000329.1:0-1940 GCA_964644835.1 uncultured Anaerolineales bacterium | reverse complement strand
CGCTCGCTTTGCGTGCTTCGCATGCGTACCTTCGGTAACCGCTGAGAAAAACGCTGTTTTTGTCTCTTTTTTAATCAAATCTCTGCGCACTCCGCGTCCCAGCGGTGGATTTTGATATGAACTGCGTAACTCCTAAAAAATGTGTGGAGTGGCACAGCACCACTCCACAACGCTGGGAACACGCTCTTTGTTACTCTTCTTGGTCTCCGCTTGAGATCCTCAGAAAATCCATCAGGGATCGATGGGAGCGGTGGAGCAACCAAAACATGAGCACACCGAAAATGAAGTTGGAACTCGCTGTTTCGATGAAGTGTACCAGTCTGACATCGGCCGGCATGAAGGGATTAGGGACAATGTGAGGGATATTCATGGGCAAGCTGAGGAATAGTCCCGTGGCAAGAGCCCCCAACCAAGGCTTGTGGCGCAACATGCTGATGACGGGAAGCGCGAAGGCGACCCACAACAAGGCCCGGAACGCCTGGAACGGGATCAGCGTGGGCGTTTCGGTGACGACATTTCTCATTTGGGCCAGGAAGCTGCCCGGGTCAGTTCCTTGATAAAAAGCGGTCACGGCCGGATTCTTCCATGCGACAAAGTAGCCAAAGCCGAAGTAAAGCAATTCATACAAGACGATCACGGCACCGAGCTTCAACAACCATTGAGGAAGACGGAATTGAGGGAACAACGCAGCGGCTGATCGTTCTTCATCGGCTTTGATTTTGCCAAATAGGAGCACGGCGAGAGGAGCTGCAACGACAGCCTGGGCCGCTCCGATGATAAATTGACTAGTGATGAAATCCATCGGCATGGTCAGGGTTGGAATACTGCCTGCGCCAAAGCGCTCGCCCAAGGGGGTTAGGAAAACGATCGCCTCGATTTGGCCAATCAGGGTTTGAACGCCGTAGAAGGCAAAGGTCAAACCGAGCAGCAAAGGCAAACCGTGCCAGCGAGATTGGGTAACCACAAGGCCAAAAAGCAGCGCATTGACAATATTGATGATTAGAAGCAGCAAGATGACGTTGCCTGACTGCTCTTGTGAAGCAGCTTCCATTGCTTCAGCCGGAAGCACCAACTCGGTCGCCACGATCATGGCGATCAACATTGCGATCGCGATCAAGGCTGTTTTGAGAACAAACCCCAGTGCTTTTTTGATCGACATAGCGTTCACTCCTTTTCGATGTCTAGCGAAGATAAACTTAATCACGGTCGAGATTGACTACGCCACTATCTTAAATGAAAATCCCCCCAACCACATCGGAAGGTTGGGGGGATTTAAGCCTGATCAACGGGACGGGCTTGTACCTGGCCAGATGGGCAGGGTGTTTACCTCACGCTATGCTTGCGGGAACAAATTTTTGCCAGCCAAAGCGGGTCAGAAACACAGCGCCCAAGGCGGCTACGATAAGTAGAAGAGCGAGCGTATCTCCAATCAGGGGAAGCTGGTTCAGCAGGCGGAACAGAAAGGTGACTGCCAGCGTTCCGGCGCCGGCTGTGAGTTGGGGGGACCCTTGCAACTTGAATCTGTCGATCAACCACTTACCGACCAAGATGCCAAACCCAATCCAGCCGAGCAAGACAGCCACGCCGAACAGCAAGAAAATCAGCAGTGCGACAGGGATGAGAACAACCGTAAAGATCATTTGGACGGCCAGGCTTAGGCCGACAAGTCCGACCAACAACCCCATCGCCAGGGAAACGATGAAGTGTTTGCCCAGCGCACCCCGGATGTGATTGAAATGGAGGGGAAAAGCTCTGGTCAATCCATAGGCCAGGAGGGAGAGACCCAGCAGTTCGATCAACAAGCGCAACCCTTGCGAGAGCCTGGTCAGGGTGGTGTTGATTTGGTTGACGGGAACGCCGCCTTCACTGCGGATCACCTCGCCGTCGACAACCCCCTCCGGTTTGCCGGAAAGTAGATCGCCACTGAGCGTTAGATCGCC
>CAZXXW010000328.1:0-2000 GCA_964644835.1 uncultured Anaerolineales bacterium | reverse complement strand
CCGCTGGCTGCTGCGCTTCCTCAACCGGCAATCGCTGACCACCTTCGCGATCTACTGCTTCGGCTTTGGTCTCCTCAACCTGCTGGTTATTTTGCTCTAGCCGCAGCCGGATTGACTCTCTACCCTATTGGTTATGCGCAAGATTCTCCTGCTCCTCTCCCTGCTCATCCTCGGCGCCTGCACGCCGTTTAATTATGCCCCTCCCCCGGCGACGCCTGTGGCTGTCACGATAGCCTATCCACCCACATTAGGATGGATGGAATCGGCATTGCAAAATTGTGCCGAAGAGACTCCGGGGATGATTCTGCGCGTGGAGGAACGCGTCTCGCCCGGCCTTGAAGAGGCTGACGTGTTTCTATCGCTGGGACCCCCTTCCGAGGGAGTCCCCGGCTACGCTACGCTGCTGGGCCGGGAATCGCTGGTCGTCATCGCTAATCCGGCCACCGATCCTGACTCGGTCGATATCGCAACGATCCGCCGCAGCTACACGTCCCTGGAGCCCCCTTTCCAGGCCTGGACGTATCCCCAAGGGTATACACTCCGCCAAATTTTCGCATCCACGCTGCTGGAAGGCAGCTACGCACCAGGCGTGCTTGTAGCCCCCGACCCGGAAGCGATCTTGGAAGCAATCATCGATCACGAAGACGCGCTTGGCTTCTTGCCCAAAGCAAATCTAGACGGGGATGTGCAGGCTATTCCCTTGCCCGAAGACATTGAAGAAGAGTTAGCATTGCCGTTGATCGCCTTTACCGCTGCCGAACCTGAGGGCATATTGAGCGTATATCTAGGCTGTTTGAGCAACCAGCTTGGCAAAGCGCGTTGATTCCCGCTACGATAAGAAGTAGAATATCCCTATCACACCAATCCACCCGCCTCAGTTCATAACACTGAAATAAGGAGAAACATGGGCAAGAAACGTTCGTACAAATGGCTTGTAATCAGCCTGAGCCTTGCGTTCGCCACCCTGGCGTGCAGCCTGGTGACAGGTATCCTTGAACCAACCGCGACACCCATCCCCCCGGCGCCGACATCGACGCCACTCCCCCCTCCCACACAAACATCTTCCCCGACCCAGGAACAGCAAGCGGAGGCAACGGCAACATCTCAGCCCACGCCGGAAACGGAAGGGTCCGAAGGAGAAACCCCCGATCAGTCCGCCGTTCCCGACGGTGAGTTGGGCATCGCCGCACTAACCTGGTACCAAGACTCCTATGATTCCTGGCATGTTGTCGGCCTGATCATAAACAACACCGATCGCGCTGTTGACAACATAGAAGTGGAGATCAAGGCGCTCGATGCTGGCGGAAACGCAATCTACGAAGATGTCACCTATACGGCGCTCTACGAACTCCCTGCCGGGTCGACGACTCCCTTTTCGATGAACATCTGGGAAGAAATTCCCGACATGGAGTCTTTCAGCGCCACGATTGTGGGGCAGAGTGTAACGGACTTCGAAGCCACAGAAGTGGAAGTGCGCGCCACACATCTGACGGTTGGTGAAGAAAACGTCTACGTCACCGGCGAACTGCTCAACTCAGGGACCACACCCGTCTCAATTGGCGACGTCGCCGTAGCAACCTTCGGAGCCAACGGCAATCTGGTCACTGCAGATATATCGTATGCCTCAATCAGTTATTTAGAACCGGGCGAGATGGGCCCCTTCCGCGTCACCATGGAAAAGCCCGCATCCGGTGGAGAAGCGATCACCGATTTCAAAATCTACACCAATGCCGAGGTCGTCGACCCCGAGGATGCTTTTACGATCACCTTCCTCGAGGAGGACACTTATTTTGACGCAAGCGACAACTTCCACCTGATCGGCAAACTTCAGAACGACAGTGACGTCCATTTGAATATCGCTTTGGTCGCCGGCCTCTACGACGCCGATGGGGTCGTTCTCGACGCGGACAGTCTGAGCATGTTACCGTTGTCTTCTCTCGCTCCAGGCGAGAGTGTCACCTATGACTTCAACACCTGGAGCCCGATCAACTATGTGGAGG
>CAZXXW010000327.1:0-2032 GCA_964644835.1 uncultured Anaerolineales bacterium | reverse complement strand
TCCTCGTTTTCATAACCGCCCGCCTTGATAAAGTGAGCAAACTCGGCATTGGTCACCGGCCAGCGAGCGATGGAGAAGGCGGGTAGATCCACGCGAAAACAGGGCTGCTCTCCGTCAAGTGCATCCGGGTCATCAACGCGGCTGCCAATCGGATAGCGCCCCGCAGGCACCGGCAGCATGTCCGGTAGGATGACGTCAATCCCATTGATGGTTTCTTTTTGTAAACGGGAATCGCCGATCTCGCCAAGCACGAACCCGGCCTGCAAGCGCGCCCGCAGGTGCACGTCCGGATCGGCAAGTCTGGCCGCCAGGTCTTCTTGCACATCTGCCAACGCGCTTTCAGGTGGCTCAATCCCGGCTTCGGCCAAACAACGCCCGGCCAGGGCGGGGTTGTGCCCGCGGACGCGCTCAACCAAAGCGGCTGGCTCGTCTGCCAGCCCGCAGGCTAGGATGGTGGGCACCTCCCAATTGGTGGCGGGTGGATCCGGCAAGGGATCCCATTCGCCCGTTTCAGACGGGGGCATCTCTTCTTGCAGAGAAGGAGCTTTCCACAAATCGGCCAGGTCGTCTCCGCCATCCAGGCGGCGGAGAAGTTCCTCGGCGGCGAAATATTCCTGCAAGAGATGGTGGTAAAAGCGCACATCGGGAAACGTGCCCGGGTCTAAGATCGTGGCCGCACGTCCGAAGCGAAGCAAATCCGCCGGTGGGACATCAATCTCTTCCCCCATGAAAGTCAAAGTTTTTGGTAGAACTTCCTGGGCGTCTTGAAACGGATAATTGGTTTCTCCATCGGCCTGCATGGCATAGGCCAAATGAGATAGCGCCTGCACCTGGACATTTCTCGGCAGCCAATCATCGTGGGCCAAACGCTCTTCGCGGTTGAACAGCTCCCCTACAAACCAGGCCAACAAAAAGCCGCGGTTGGCCATCTCCCGCTGGTTCGATTTGTAAGCGAAAGTAAGCAGGGCCAGGTTGAAAGGGTTTTGGGCCATTTCATGCAGGTGGCTTTGCGGCTCATGCAGCAGCGACATCAAGCCATCGGCCTGATTGCGGCTTAAGTATTCGGCGATGCGCTCATCGTCCAAGGGCTCTATCACTACCCGGGGGATATTCAATTGCCCTTTATAATCTCGACTGCGTCCGGTGAAGACGATCTGGTTCAAACCGGTGCAATCACGGGCAAACAGCCGCCAGTCTTTGAGGCGGGGGTCCCGCTCCTGGCGGGCGATCTCGTTGATGCCGTCAACCAGGGCAAGCACTTGTCCCTGGGCCAATGCTTCAGCAAAATCTCCTCCCACCCTGCGCTGCCAGGCTGTTTGCAGGAAATCGTAGGGATCTCTTCCCTTTTGCTGGCTCAACCTTACAAACAGGGGCACTTTGGTTTGGTCCCCAGACAACCAGGCGCGCGCTTTCTCGAAGGCGATTTTCTGCAGGGTGGTGGTTTTACCAGAACCCGGCTCCCCCAGGATCACAAAGGTGGCGTGTTTTTCCAGGGCCTCGGTAATATCATCCAAGGGAACGGTGGTGGGTTGGGCTTGCATCCCCTCTTTTGACGCTGGGCGGCGAAACTCGCTGAACGCCACGGGCATATGTAAGCCATCGACGACTTGGCGGACATCCATCTGGCCTGCCAAAGGCACAAACTTGGTCGCCCAAACCTGATAGTCTTGGTGAACGGTGAGAGCGAGCAAATAGGAGTGCAGATCGCCGCGCTGGCGGAGCTGTTGGATGGCCCCCGGGTGAAAGACCAGCTTTTGGCCATCGATTTCGGCTTCGAGTTGATCGCTCCAGCCCACCTTGGTGCGCTGCGGCATGAAGGATGCCCCGGCGTTCAAAAAGGTGAGCACCTTTTCGATCAGCGCGGCGACATCTTCGGATGAAAAGCCATAATGATTGATTTGATCGCGCCCGATGAAATCGGCGCAATGAACACCGCCCTGGATGTGCGTTTGGGTGCTCAAGATTAGCCTCCGAAAAGCTGAATGGCTAACTTGGCCAAATTTCCCAGCACGACACCTAACGTGGCGGCGGA
>CAZXXW010000326.1:0-2052 GCA_964644835.1 uncultured Anaerolineales bacterium | reverse complement strand
CTTATACCTCATTTAGCGACGAAAAACCCGATTCATCGGGTGCTGTTTTGTAGCGCAGGGACTTTCCCCGAAGGGGACGCAAAGCGATCCCTGCGCGGTGTGGGCAACAATGGTATTACCGAATTAAATTTTTAAAGTCCATGACGGGGAGGGAATTCATTCGAAAATCGAAAAGGCGACGTTGACCCCCTGAGTGGGTTTGTCTTCCAAAACTCCACCTTGACAAAGTAGGGATTTCAGCCATAATATATATCAAGTTGTTCATAAAAAATGGAGTTGACATGCGTTTACGTTGCATCTGTATGAGGCGGGGATCGTAGCACTGCCCGTCTCGTCATAGATAATTTGAATTAAGGTACGACCAATAGACCGACGAAGGGTAGTTGCGACCCCCCGCAAGCACACAAATAGGAGTGCTTGGAGCGGTGAGTCCGCTGCCCTTTTTGCATGTCTATTGGTCGTTTTGTTTTTGAATACAAGAGTTCGCTGAAAAATTATTTCACCACAGAGTCGCGGAGAGCACAGAGATTTTCAAAAATTTGAGACCTGAAATATCTTTTAAACTCTGCGTTCTCTGTGCCCCTGCGGTGAACCCGAACTTTTTTCAGGATAGTCATACAACCACAACTTTACAGGAGGCTTGATGATTACACAAATACAAACCAAAAGGACACCAACGGCAGCCACCAGCCCCCAAATGGTGAATCTCGAGGGGATGGCGCTGATCAAATCGATCGGTAACACGCCCTTACTGCCCCTCCAGCGGATTGCCGAAAACATTTCCCCCGAAGTTCGGATTTATGCCAAGGCGGAGTGGTTCAATCCAGGCGGATCGGTCAAAGACCGGCCTGCGTTCAATATCATCCGGGAGGCTTTGTTCCGCGGCGATCTCTTGCCCGGGATGCGGCTGCTGGATTCCACCTCGGGCAACATGGGCATTGCTTACGCCACCTTCGGCGCCGCGCTGGACATCCAGGTCACCCTGGCAATGCCGCGCAGCGTCAGCCCGGAGCGCGCCGCCATCTTGCGGGCTCTGGGCGCCGAGCTGATTTTCACCGACGCGGACCAGGGTGCCGACGGCGCCATTCGAGCCGTTCAAACGTTGGCCGAAGAACACCCTGAGCGTTACTTCTATGCCAACCAGTACGATAATCCCGCCAACTGGCAGGCACACTACAAAACCACCGGCCCCGAGATCATCGCCCAGACGGGGGGCAAGGTGACCCACTTCGTCGCCGGGATGGGCACATCCGGCACGATTACGGGCACCGCCCGCGCCCTGCGGGCACACAATCCCGATGTGGAAATCATCGCCGTGCAGCCAGACCAGGCCGCCCACAGCATCGGCGGGCTCAAACACATGCAGACGGCGATCCTGCCGGGTATTTATAATCCCAGCACCCCCGACCGGACGATCACGGTCTCGACCGAGCAGGCCCGGGCGACGGTCCGCCGCTTGGCCCGCGAGCAAGGCTATTTCGTCGGTGTTTCCGCGGGAGCCGCGGCCGCAGCGACCATCCAGGTGGCCCAAGGACTGGAAAAAGGCGTCGTGGTGACCCTTTTCCCCGACGCGGGTTACAAATATCTCAGCGACGAAGCGCTGTGGAGCGGCAATTGAGCTATCGTCTCTCGCTATTCGATGGTTTTTCGATACCGGCAAAAATTAACCAAAGATGCATAGGATGGACACAGATTTTTCTTGCCCCTTTGTGATATACTGATTCTTGCTTCGCCAGCGATCCAACTATAGCTACCATAGGAGAAAAAGGAAAGATGAACGCGAAACGTCCCCTCAGCTTTACCTTATTTTTATTGATCTCCGTGTTGTTGGCCGGATGCAACTACCCCGGCCTCGAGCCGACGACCCAACCTGCGACCGGGATAGAGTACACTCAGGCAGCCGAAACCGTGATTGCCCAGTTAACGCAATCCGCTGCCGGAACCGGCACCCCGGCAGGAGAATCAACTACCTCACCCCGGCCTGATACCGCCAGTGCGACTCCGCCCCCGCCGACAGAGACCCCCACAATCACCCCGACAAGCAGCCCCTCC
>CAZXXW010000325.1:0-2066 GCA_964644835.1 uncultured Anaerolineales bacterium | reverse complement strand
TTGCTCATCTTTTCTCTTCCCACCACACCTGCACGTAGTGCTTGCCGTACAACCCTTAAATAGACTGCAAGGGCGGGGGGTTTTGTCCTTCATAAAGACATTATACAGCAATTAAGATGGATAAGTCTAGAAGATGGTTTAAATTACTGCAAAGTTGCTGTATAATAGTGTTTATCGTGTTTTATTCGGCTAAGAAGGGGCTTAATCCACGCTCCGCTATCACGACATTCTTATCAATGACGCGCTGGTACTACGCTAGGTGGTATTTTATCATAATTTAACATTGTCTTGAACACATAGGGAGGCTGATAATGATGACAAATTCCCCTAAATTGCTTGACCGTATGCGAGACGCTATCCGTCGGAAGCATTATTCCATCCGCACCGAAGATGCCTATGTCGATTGGGCTAAGCGTTTCATTCTCTTCCATGATAAGCGGCATCCCCGGGAGATGGGCGTCCCCGAAATCGAGGCCTTTCTCACCCATTTGGCCGTCGATAAGAAGGTCGCCGCCTCAACCCAAAACCAGGCACTCTGCGGGATTTTGTTCCTCTACCGGGATGTGCTCAACATCGAGATCGATGCCGAGACGATCAGCGCCGCACAGGCCAAGAAGCCCAAGCGGGTGCCCACCGTGTTGACCAGGGAGGAAGCCACCACGGTGATCGAGAGCGTGACGCCCAAGTATCGCCTACCGGTTCAACTGCTCTACGGCAGCGGCTTGCGGCTGCTCGAGTGTCTCAGGTTACGGGTTCAGGACTTGGACTTCCATTACAAGCAGATCCTGGTCAGGGACGGGAAGGGCTCCAAGGACAGAATCACCGTGTTACCTGAGAGCCTCATCGAGCCAATCAAGACTCACCTGCGGCGGGTTCAGAAAATTCACCAACAGGATCTGGCCCGGGGCTGTGGCACCGTCTACCTGCCCCCGGCGTTGGAGCGCAAATATCCCACCGCCAACCAGGAGTGGATCTGGCAGTACGTTTTCCCCTCACCGCGCATCTCCACGGACCCGCGTTCGGGCGTGAAACAGCGCCATCACCTGGCAGAGTCGACCATCCAGCGGGCGGTGCGCAAGGCAACCAAGCTGGCCCGAATCAAGAAGCATGTCACCCCCCACACCTTCCGGCACAGCTTCGCCACCCACCTGCTCGAAGACGGCTACGACATCCGCACCGTGCAAGAACTGCTCGGCCATAAAGATGTCAAAACGACGATGATCTACACCCACGTGCTCAACCGCAGCCGCGTCCCCGTGCGCAGCCCGATCGACCCCTGAAACAGCGATCCCGCTTAGAAGAACCACCTTCTGACCAGCAGCAAGAGCAAAACCAGGGGAATCAAACCAAACAAATAGATAATCAGGCGCGAACCGGTGGAGTCTTTATAGCCCCCTCGATTCATATCCAACAAGAAGGGAATCAATAACACGACCACACCGAGGATAACCAGGTAGGTAAACGTGTCCAGGTGGAGCAGGGCTGTCCATACATCTCTGATGCGGCCGACAAGCTCCAGGGCAATGGGCAAAAGATATTGCCTGGTGGGCGGCCAATTGAGAAGAAAGGCGATCAGCAACCCCGCTGCGGCAATAAAGATGAGCCAGTTCCCAACAGAGGCTCCCGGCGAGTTTCTTCGTTTCGTTTTCATCGTTTTTTTCTAAATACCTGATTCTGACGTTTTGACCTGAACGTCCCGATCTTGAAAGTATCGATTATGTTATAAGAACGTGTAGTTTGATTATAAAATCTTTATCATTTTGCGACAAGCCCACCCGTGCTCGCGCAGGAATTCTAAACATGGCGCTAAACTTGGTTTCGATACACTGGGCTGAGCCACGGCTTCGCCAAGGCAAGTAGATCCCAGGCAGATCCTTCGTACATCCTTCGTAGATCCTACCTAGAACCTACTTATTGATCCAGACATATTCAATTGAACTTTTGTGATGGTTCATAAATGTGTTAACACTTTTTTGAAAGATATAAGCGCTGGTCGAGTGTCGCCAGGGCATGCAGAGCATTCGCCTGTAGTTTTGCGAAGCACGCACAGCGAGCGAAAATGTATC
>CAZXXW010000324.1:0-2076 GCA_964644835.1 uncultured Anaerolineales bacterium | reverse complement strand
TGAGAACCTGAGAAACGCTTTTCTGATTTATCTCAATTGTCGAAGGACACTACCCCTAATTGGTTGTTCCCACTCTTGCAACTTTTTTGGAACCATCATACATTCCAACGTGGCAAGCGGAAAGGCAGTAGCCCATTGGAACTCGCTGGTATAAGTGATGCCCCTTCTTTGGCCAAGGCGTTGGACCAATTGTTTGGGCCCATCCCAGCCTCCCAACCAGCATAAAATGCATCCTCCTAAGATGGAAAAAGTGTAACCTTAATTATCCTGCTATATGAACCATCCCAGATTTTGTGATAGATATACAACAGATGGGTTAGCGAAAGCTTCTCTGAGCGGTCGTTCAAGTCAAATCCACTTGCTCCCAGAACTGCTTGAATTTTTCCACCCTTTTTACTTCCTCTTTCTTCATCAGGAAGGGAGAAACATCATCTGCCAGTTTCCGGAAATCGTACGCTTCTATCCTTTCAAGGATCTCTCTTCTCAGGGCCTCCGGGGTTTCTATGCCCATCTTCTGGCTCAAAAAGCCGAAATGCGGTTTTGTTCTGCTGAACAAGAAGGTGATATCGAAAAAGTCTCTGCCTTTGGGCCTTTTCCGATTGACGGCGGTGTAGATCTTTTGGGATAGTAACACATCTAAAGGGGTTACCCTAATTTCGGTAAAAACATCGAATTTATTCAAAATTTTGACCTCAGGTTGATAGTCGAAGCCTTGCGCGGCTGTGTCGACCTGAATAAGGATCTTCTCTTGTTGATAGGGTGACAGGCCTTGTTCGTAGAGCAAATCCGGGAATCGCATATAGCAGCGGTAGGCTCCTTTGGCCACATTTCTTATCTCAACGTCAAACCCTTCCAGGGCGAGAAAACGCTCCACCTTTTGAATCGCCTGCTCAAATTCCGGCCAACTGAGATCGAAATTGTCGAGGTCGATATCTTCGGAGAAACGGCTGTTGTCATAAACGATCCGCAAAGCCGTTCCTCCCAAAAAAGCTAACTTGTGGGCCTTTTTACTTTCGAAAATCGCTTGCAAGATCTTATATTGCAGATATTCGCGCAAGAGAGCGCGTTCAAAGACCTGCAAATGGTCTGGATACTGGCCTTGAATCTGTTGAAAGTCAAGCATGGATATACTCCCGCAATTGCCCTACCTTGTTTTCGAGAGCCTGGTTATCGAAAATGGAGAGATACTTTAAAAACAACGGATTGTCGTCTAGTTGCTGCAAAGGAGTTCTGTTCCAACGCAGTCCCTCGAAATCCGCTACTGAATTTGTGTTTGGATTCAGGTAGAGGTAGTCCAGTACGGCCTTTTCCAGCCGGGCAATTGTGTACTTTCTTTTTTGTTCCGGTTCAACCACGAGATAGCCAACCATATAGACGGACTTTACGCTTCGATACTTGAATTCTCCCCACGTGCTTTGATACCGGATCGTTTTGCGTGAACTGACGCTGGTTACACCCAGCACCGCTTCGGGAATGACTCCATAATATGCCAAAGCCGACTCCAGGCTGATGTAGGAGGGTTGGTAGATTGTGTTCGCCAGGGTGAACAGATGCTGCTCGTCAACCGTTTGATTTGCCAGCATGTAATAGCCGCCGGGCAATGACTTGATCAAGCCGTTGGCCAGCCAATAACTTAGCTGCTGTCTGTGAAACCCCGGATCGAGCTTGCGCACGTCATTCAGGTTGAAGGCGGGCAAGTCCTTGATCTGATTTTCAAGGTCTCTAAATCTCATCTTGGATTTCTTTATGTAAATAAAAATATTGACATTGGGAAATATGATAGACTTTTTGAGGTTCTATGTCAAGTTGTTGGAGCGAATTCAGGACTTTCCCGAAAAAGGTCGAATCCACCGCAGGGGCAGAGACGCTCACCGGGCGTTCTTCGCATGTGTACCTTCGGTAAACGCCGAGTCCAAAAAAATGATTTATTAAGATTATCAAACGTGTCGTTTTTAGACTTTTGTCTCAAATTTTAAAAATAATTCTCTGTGCTCTTACCGCAAGGGACACAACGGGCGCGGCTCTGCAGTGCAGCAGCAATTCCCGATATGAGAAGGGAGATTGTCTTGAAAAAGC
>CAZXXW010000323.1:0-2115 GCA_964644835.1 uncultured Anaerolineales bacterium | reverse complement strand
AAATTGATTGATGCTTGCCAGCGCGATCAATGGGCCGGTATTTGAGACAATTTCAGGCATTGCTACTGCTCCATGCCTTGACCGTAGCTACTTCTTGGGCCCATTCATCAGCAGTAAGGCGGAAATAATCTATACCTTTGCGCGCTAGGAGAGATACAAAACCGAGACGGGTTAATCCCAACAATTCAGCAGCTTTGCCTCCCGAAATGCGGTCTTCTTGATATAGGCCCAGAATAATCAACTCTCTGGCTTTTTCGGCAGCTTGATTTTGAGTACCGAGAAGTGCTACCAAGTCTTTCGTAAACGGAATTTGTAGCATCGTAGTTGAGGCTTCAGACATTGTTTTTTCCTTTCCTAGAATGCTTTATGGTAGATTGATTATATCACTTTACTCTGTTCAATAAACTGGTTGTGATAAACTACCACATAAATTCATGTGTTGCGTGCTATCGATGAATGTAAATGTCAAGGTTGAAAATGGAAATTGACTGGGGAAGGCAAAAAGAGCGAAAACAACCTCGAAAAGAGACAAATTGGAGCGCAAAACAAAGATCGATCAGCCCCTTTTTAAGAAAGCTTTTAACCCCCACCACGCCTACCAGGACAGTGGACTGGTAAGCGTGAGTTTGATCTATAGAGAGGGGAGAAAAAGCTAGCGAGGTGGCCTGAGTTCTGGCTTTAAGGCCAAGACTTCCTCGGCAGGAGCGAGACGCCTGGGCAAGCCACTACGGACGATGCGCTCGATATCTTGGCCGGTGCCAAGACGGAGCAAGCCGTATTTGGCGAATTGGCGCCGGGTCATGCCTCGGCGAGCCTTTTCGTCCATGACCTGAGACCAGATCCCCGCAAGGGGGACAGACGTCAGCATTTTGTAGGCCAAGGTTTCATCATCCGCATGGTGCTTAACGACAATTAGAATTACTCATTGATGACAATTAGAAGTACCCACCCAACAGGGCGAGGTAGCGAGTATACTGTTCCCCAAAAATGGAGGAATAGGATGACAGCTACAGATGCCCAAGTGAGGATCATCATGAGAGAAAGAAGTAAAGGAAGAACCCAAGAGCAAGCCGCTGCGAAAGCTAACTTGAGCAGCCGAAAGACGGTCAGGAAATACGAACGATTAGGAAAACTGCCGAGCGAACTGAAAAAGCCGAGAGATTATCGCACCCGCATCGACCCATTTGAGGACGACTGGGATGAGATAGAACAGATGCTGAAAAAAGCCTCGGAACTGGAAGCCAAGGCGCTGTTTGAGTGGTTGTGCGAAAAGCGGCCAGGCAAATACCAAGAAGGACAGTTACGGACGTTTCAACGCCGGGTCAGTGCCTGGCGAGCACTCAACGAAGACCAACTATTGACGCTGGAGCAAGTCCATCAGCCCGGAGAAGTGATGCAGACAGACGGTACCTGGATGACAGCGTTAGGCATCACGATCAACGGTCTAGACTTTCCCCACCTTTTGATCCACAGCGTGCTGACCTATTCCAATTGGGAATGGGGGCGAGTGGCGCAATCGGAGTCCTTGCTGGCCATCAGGATGGGGCTGCAAAGCGCCCTGATGAAATTGGGACAGGTTCCCAAAATCCACCAGACAGATAACACCACAGCAGCAACCCATAACTTAGGCCCGGGGGCACGCGAAAAGAGCTTGGAAGAACGGGGATTCGCTGTGCGTGCCCTTTGGGCAAACGAAGAATATCTTCAGTTGATGGCCCATTTTGGGATGGAACCACGGACCATCCATGTCAACAGTCCCAATGAGAACGGAGACATTGAAGCTGCTAATGGCGCCTTCAAAAAGGCCGTCAGACAGCATCTTCTCTTGCGAGGCAGTAGCGACTTTGAAAGCCTGGAAGCCTACGAAACCTTTCTCTGGGGGATCATGGAAAAACGTAACGCCTTGCGGAGCAAGAGATTGGAGCAAGAACGGGCCGTGATGCAACTATTGACAGCCAAGCCCTGGCCTGAAATGCGGGAGTTACGCCCCCGGGTCAATCGGGCTGGTCTCATTCGGGTGCAAAATAATGGCTACTCGGTCCCCAGTGGTCTGAAAGGCACAGGGAATGTTTAGGGGCTGTTTTTGGACTTCTTCTTGTACAAAAACCATTTCCG
>CAZXXW010000322.1:0-2128 GCA_964644835.1 uncultured Anaerolineales bacterium | reverse complement strand
CGCCAGGGGCGTGCAAAGCAAGGCGAAGCTTCGCTAAACGCTTATAAAAGAGAAAACCGACTGAGCAAATATTGCTCTTGTTGACGTGCGCTTTACCTCATCCGCAAACCGACGTATAATTTCATCATTATGCCTCCTGTTCTCGACCGTCACGCTCTTGAAATGATCAGCCGCAGCGCCGAGCAGACTCGGCGTGTCGGCATGCGCCTGGGCGCTTTGTTGCAGCCCGGCGATGTCATCGCGCTGGAAGGTGATCTCGGATCGGGCAAAACCACCCTGGTGCAGGGCATCGCCGCCGGTTGGGGCTCGCTTGATCCCGTCTCCAGCCCCACCTTCGTGCTCGTCAAGGTTTACCGCCGTGCCGACAAGCAACGCTTCTACCATCTCGACGCCTATCGCCTCAGCGGTCCCGCCGAGGCCATTGATCTAGACCTCGAAAACATGATCGCCGGTGGCCCGCTGGTCGTCGAATGGGCCGAGCGGATCGAATCAGCCCTGCCGGATGATCGTCTCTGGGTGAGCATGAAGTGGCTGGACGAGACGCGGCGGCACTTGCTCTTCTCGCCTCAGGGAGATGATTACGAGAAATTAGTGCAGACCTTCCGCGATCAGTTACTGGGAGCTTCATGATGTTATTGGCAGTGGATACCGCTACCCGGATGGTAGGACTCGCCTTGTATGATGGCGTCCGCGTAGGCAGCGAACGCACTTGGAGCAGCAACCGTTACCACACCGTCGAACTGGCCCCCGCCGTGGAGCAGATGCTGGCCGACGCCGACATCACCACCAAGGTAAAAGCCATTGGTGTCGCCACCGGCCCGGGCTCGTTTACCGCTCTGCGCATCGGTTTGGCCTTCGCCAAGGGCTTTGCCTTCAGCGAAAACATCCCCCTGATCGGAATCCCCACCCTGGACATCGTCGCCACTGCCCAGCCCCTGGCCGAGATGCCCCTGGCCGCCGTGTTGCAGGCCGGACGGAAACGTCTTTCCGTGGGCTGGTACAAGGTTGAAGAAAACCGTTGGCAAGCCACCGACAGGCTCGAAAACCTGACCTTGGACGAGTTCATCGCCACCGTCGAAGAACCCACCTGGGTATGCGGAGAATTGAATGCCGAGATGCGGAAACGTTTGAGCGGCGAAGACAGCGAAAATGAAAACATGATTTTGGCCTCTCCGGCCCAATCGCTGCGCCGTCCCGGTTACCTGGCCGCCCTGGCCTGGGAACGTTGGGGAGCGGGCGACATCGACAACCCTGCTGCCTTAGCGCCCTTTTACCTCCACAGCGGCGACCCCATCCCCGGATAGACATTGATTGGAAGGAGTTACAAACCTTATGTCCCCTGAGGAAGTGCTCGCTCAGATCGAAGAAGAAGTGCAAACATGCACGAAATGTGATTTACATTATTCCCGCAAGCACGGCGTCGCCGGGGACGGCCCCGCAGACGCCGACATCATGTTCATCGGCGAGGGACCTGGATTCCACGAGAACGAGCAGGGCAAACCTTTTGTCGGCCCGGCGGGCCAATTTCTGGACGAACTTCTCGAGCATATCGGCATGGACCGAAAAGAGGTCTTTATAGGAAACGTGGTAAAATGCCGCCCGCCCGGTAACCGCGACCCCAAACCGAAGGAACTAGCTGCCTGCGATCCCTACTTGGAGCGCCAAATTCAGGCCATCAATCCCAAGGTGATCGTCACCCTGGGCCGCTATTCGATGGGCAAGTTCATTCACAACGCCAAGATCAGCGAGATTCACGGGCAAGCCATGAAGGTCAAAGGCCGCCTGATCCTGCCCATGTACCATCCCGCCGCGGCCTTGCACCAACCATCCCTGCGTCCGATCGTCGAAGCCGATTTCGAACTCTTACCAGATCTGATCGCTTCCGCCGAAGAGGTACCTGAATACGAGCCCGACATCCAAGAAGATCAAGACTCAGAACCGGAGCAATTGAGTTTGTTTTAAGATTGAATAAGCTCAAACGCAGAGTCGCGGAGACCGCGGAGAAAAAATAATCTATATTTTTTTCGAACAAAGATCAACCTAGCCATCCTGCAAGGGGTTGGAACTTACAGAAGATTTATGGGCACGGCTATCTTACCTGCCGCAAGGAGAGTTCAATGTCCCCAAA
>CAZXXW010000321.1:0-2143 GCA_964644835.1 uncultured Anaerolineales bacterium | reverse complement strand
ATAACGGTTTTGTGCGGGTTGGTATACCATAGATTTGCTCCTTTAAAAGTTAGCTACTTGCTTTACCTCTTCGGTGCAGAAGCCTCAAAGAGACCGTTATCTTTCCCGATCCAAATCGAACCTCCCTGCCGGGCCATCTCGCGCCGGACAAATCTCGTGAATGCCGCTCGTCTTTCGCACCCGACCCCTAAGCGAAAACTGGAAAGGACATACGCCACAAGCGGTTCAGGGTGATCGACTTGGAGATCATTTTCTTCTCGATGGATTTTCAGCTCTCCAAACAGTTCGGCGAGTTGCCCACGGCCGCTTTCCAGGGTGAACTCGTTTTTGTTTTGATCGTGCTTGTTGGCCAGGGTGGGGTCGAAGCGGGCGACCAGTGCTTTCAGTTCCTGCATGTGACCTTCTCCCACGGTGGCGGCATAGAGCTTTCCCTCCTGCTTCAGCACACGGCGGAATTCCCTGAGCGCTTTTTGACGATCGGGAAGATGGTAGAGCATGTGATTGGCGATAACGGCGTCAAAATGTTGGCCGGGGAAAGGGATTTCCTGGGCATCGATGATTGCCCACGTGAACGGATGAGATTGCGCCCGCAGTCTTTGTTTTGCCCGCCGGACCATGCCGGTCGAAAAGTCAGACAGGGTGATCTCCCAGCCCGGGGGAATCTGGTCGATATTCTCCAACCACAGGTCTCCCGGACCGCAACCGACTTCCAGGATGCGGCTTGTGGCGGGCAGGTCGAAGATGTCGAAAACCCAACCGAACCAACTTTCTGGGTTGGTGCTGAATCGCCTGTGAAGGTTGATCCGCGCCCCCAGGTTGGCATCATCTTGATACTGTTCGCTCAGAAGGTAGTCCTGATCTTGATAGCTTCCCATTTCTGATTTGGTAGAATTTATCTCCTGGCGGGTTACTCCATGTGGGGGTTCTGCGGTCTGGATGTTGATGCTTTTTGGATTGCCACGGTTAAGTGCAATGATACCCTAAAAACAGAGCGATGACACCTGCAAGTGCTCGCCGAAATCGGCTCCCGTGGATGGTAAAGATTTTGAGGGGAAAGTTGGTACAATAAAGAAGGTTGATTATCACGGCAGCCCAATTTGAGAGCTAGGAGGCGCACATGGAACAAGACAGAAAAGTCTCGGCGGCCATCATGGAGGTGTTTGATCGTAAATACGGCGACCGTGCCAAAGATTACCTCGTCCCGCCGCCGGCCTTCACCACCATGGAGGGGGAGTTTCTCCATTTCGATCTCGAGGCCGGGGAGCTCTCGGCGCGCTTCCCCGTTCGAGAAAAGTATCTCAATCCCTACCACGCCATGCAAGGGGGGATCATCGCCGCGGCGATCGACAATGCCCTGGGGCCCTTGAGCATGCTCATCGCACCGCCCAACGTCACCCGCCGCCTGGAGATCACGTACAGCCGCCCTGTCACCCTGGAGATGGGGTTCATCACCGTCGAAGCGAGATTGTCCGACCGGGAGGGCCGCTTTCTCACCTTCAAGGCAGATCTGCGCGCCCCGGACGGCCAGCGTTTGGCCAGGGCAAAAGCAAAGCATTTCATCCTGGATCAAGGTGAAGCGTAGTTACGGAGGTAGGTAATGTTTCAGCTCCTTTTCAAATTCTTTCTGATTGCCCACGGCCTGGTTCATTTCCTCTATTTGGGCCACAGCATGAGACTCTTTGAACTCAGCCCCGGGATGGTGTGGCCGGATCAATCCTGGCTGTTCTCGGACCGGCTGAACCCGGAGGGGATTCGCCGTTTGGCCAGTGGCGCTTCTCTCTTGGCCGGGCTGGGATTCGTTGTTGGAGGCTTGGCAGCCCTCTTCCAGACGAACTGGTGGCGCCTAGTCGTCATCGTAGCGGCTCTCTTCTCGACGGATTTATATCTTCTTTTTTGGGATCGGCGTGTGCGCAAGCTACCCGACCAGGGCTTGATCGCCGTGCTGATCAATATTGCTGTGTTCATCTTCGTCTTATTGTAATCAACAACCATCCGGCAGGATGGTTTATAATTGTCCTCAAAGCTAACTTTAATACTACCTAGCACTTTGAGCTGTCCGTCGGTCCGCTCTGCGTCCCCGTCACGTCAAAGGCGCGCACAGCGAGAGGGGAAGTGGCCCGTTTAGGGCTGTATCGAGACCAGG
>CAZXXW010000320.1:0-2165 GCA_964644835.1 uncultured Anaerolineales bacterium | reverse complement strand
CCACCCACTTCCCCGGAGGCCAAACCCGCCTCTTCCAGGGCCTCTGGACGGATCCCACCACAGGCATCCACCACGCCAGAGCCCGCTGGTACGACCCCAGGAACGCCAGCTGGCTGAGTGAGGACCCGCTGGGCCCTGTCGATAGCGCGAATCTGTATGCGTTTGTTGGGTGGGGACCGCATCGAGCTACAGATCCTATGGGTAGAGAGTCTCTGAAGAAGATGATGGCGGAGCGGGGTTTTGACTTATGGAACGAAGGAGGCTGGGGGAATCGCGTTCGCGGAGGTTCTTTGATTTATGGATACTCTTTGTTGAACACCGTCACTTTGGGGTTCGTATCACGCCACGATGATTATCTCGACGCTTATGAGTCTGGAGAGATCGAAGGCGGAGAATACGTGGAACATGGCATTGGAGTTTCTGCTGGCAGATCGGCGATCATTATGGGCGCAGCGGTCTCGACAGGAGGATTTGCAGCTGGTCTTGGTGAGGGGTTTGCGTTATCAACAGAGATCACTTTTGCGCTTTCCGGAGCGGCGAGTGGTGGTGGTGCGGTCCTTGGGGCTGACCTTGCAGATGTGATCATTCTTGAGGAGCGGGACTCCTTTTCATCCCTTTGGGTTTATGGTACCGCAATGATGCTTGGAGGGACGGGCGGCTATGGGACCGCGCGTTTTTCGCGAATTCCAACAACCACGAACGCAAAGGGTGTGAGTGGAGAAAAGCAAGTGACTGCTGCCACGGGTTTTCAACGAAACTCTGGGTTTGGCCGAGAGAGATTCGCGGTGACGAATCTGAGGACGCGAACGGGGCGACAATCGCACACCTATCCGGATTTTCGGCCCTCAGACACGATTTCACAGCGTGGTGTTGTGCTCGATGCGAAGAACGTTGCAGTATTGAAGGCTCATTCTGGGAATGTTCCCAAGCTTCAGCAATCAGCTGCGGAGAGAGGGGTGCCATTGGAGCTGGCTATTCGGCGGCAATCAGCGTTCTCGTTAGGAACGAGGGTGGATTCCAGCATGAGACCCTTTATGGGCGAATGGCCTGGGGGCATACGGTTGACGCCAATGATCGATGCACTAGCGGGTTCACGGCCTCCAATAGCACCAATGGTTTCAGTTCATGAAAGCAGCTTGGAAAATCTCAACGATATCGAACCTATTCACTGCCATTAGGTGACAAATATGAGCTATGATTTCGTTGTCTGCGGAACGAAACAAAAGCATCTTGTTGACTATTTTGAAGATCTTAAAAACAAAATTGCAGGATTGAAAAAGAACGGCTGTGCGTCTCTCATTCTGGAGGAGCAGCCTGACACTTTCGTAGCCGTATTCGAGGATTCAAATAATGAAGTGTCCGTTAGTTTTTCCTATGGAGGATCGATTAGAGAATTCGAAAGCGCTTATCGGATTGCGTTATTGATGGCGTGGCATTTTCATGGAGAGATTTATGATCCTCAACTAGATAGGACTATATCGTGTACGGATTCCGAGGATTGCTTTCAAAAATGGTACTCAGCCAATCGAGCAGTTCTGAAGACCTATGCAGATGGGTTTCACTTTGTCAGACAAGTCATTGAAAAAGAGTCGGTGCGAATCATGCTGGAGGCGCAGCGGTTTCAAAGAAAGACAGCAGAGAACTGGTCAAGCGTCGGTGTCGCCTATTCGAGGATTCGATCTTTCAAGAGGGCGTTGAAGTGCTTCGAGAGAGCTCGTCGGATGGCACCGAAGGATCCCGATATTATCTATTCTCTTGGCTTGACTCACATGCTGTTGAATGACAGAAGTAGGGCTCTTCGATTTCTTGACCAGGTCCTCCTCTTGGATCCGGATCACGAGGCTTCAAAGGCTCTCCTTCGGGATATGTCGCGATGATTGTCCGATTACAGACCTCCTGTTATGTAGAGCGCCACATAATGGACAGCGTTTTATCCATCGTGGTGTACTGCCCCAATGGGAGTTGCGGGTTGGGAGATGCGAGCGCGACGCAGTCCGGGTCGCGGTTTCTGTGGCTTCTGGGGTTGGCGGCCGAGGAGAGTGGTGACATTGGACGGGGATGGTGCGGCGCTCGGGTGGCGTGAGACAGGGGCCGAGTGTACTGCCCCAACGGGAGTTGCGGCGCCAGACATGCGAGGGGGACGCAGTCCATTGAATGCTCGAGGG
>CAZXXW010000319.1:0-2176 GCA_964644835.1 uncultured Anaerolineales bacterium | reverse complement strand
GCAATCTCCTCGGCATACTTTTCGTCAATCTGAGTCCTGGCGGCTTCCGCGGTGGCGTCGAACGTCGCCTTTTCCTCGTCCGTGAACTTCTGCAGGAACAGCAGCGAGCATTTGACGCTGGCGCCGGAGCTGACAAAGGTGTCCTGGGGCAGACTGACGACTGCTTTTAGAAACGCGCGGTCTTCGGTGAACTCGCGGACGTAGGCGAGCGACGGGTTGTTGAAGATGCCCTCCGGCAGCACGATGCCCATGCGCCCGCCGGGTTTGAGCAGGTCGAGGCAACGTTCGATGAAGAGGATTTCGGTTTTGATCTTGGACTTGGGCGATTTCGGCAGATCGAAGAGCGATGCGATTGGTTTATTGAGCGCGGCCTGCACCCGCGTCTGGGCTGCGGTGTACAGCTCACCGTACTCGCGGGTGTAGCGTCGCGCGGATTCTGCGGAGACCGCAATTTCTTCGTCAGTTATTTTGTCGCTGGGTTCGACATTGGCACCGAACGGCGGATTGGTCAAGATGATGTCAAAGCGCCCCTCGAAGATGCCGTTCACGTTCAGAAAGCCATCGTGGTGATGCACCCCGCCGTGGCCGTCGCCGTGCATGATCATGTTCATCTTGCTGGTGCGGGCCATGCGTTCGTTGGCGTCGGTGCCGTAGATGCAGCGGTTGGAAAGCTGCCACAGCCGCGAGCCCTCACGTGTCTGATCGATTTGCCCCTGCAACTCCGAAAATTTGCCCTTGAGCTTTTTTGTCCGCTGCTCCTCGGAGAGTGACTTGTCCTTTTCGACCTCGGCCTTGAAATCGTTATACTCGCGGTCAGCATCGGCGAGGATCTTTTCGCGCACAACCTCGAACAACCGGATTAGAAAGCCGCCTGAGCCGCTGGCCGGGTCACAGACAACCTCGCCCTCCTGGGGATCGACCATGTGCACCATGAATTCGACGATGGTTCGCGGGGTGAAGAACTGGCCGATCTCGCCCCGAAAGGTGCGACCAAGGAAGCGCTCAAAGGCGACTCCTTTCACATCTTCGCTCGTGTCGGAAAGGTTGTATTTCTCGAGCTCCTTGACGATGGCCTCACCAGTGGCGGGTTTCAGGTTGATGCGCTCATCATCCTCGAAGATTGTGTCAGCAGCGTAGGCAGCCTTGGTATTCTGGAAAAGGGTATCTAAAGGGTTCTGCGCGATCTGTTGATGCAGCACATCGACCGTGAACAGATTGGTCTTATTGCGCCTTGTGAGCAGTTGCCGTTCCACATAAACCTTGATGAACAGTACCTTGGCAATTTCATCGAAGGCGGCCGCCGGGTCTTTCTTTTCTCGGTTGCGGATGATGTTATGGCATTTGTGCAATAGGTCGGCAAATTCTTTTTCCTTGAAGGCACGAAGTTTGGAAAGGAGTTCCTCGATGTCCTTGTCCGAGGCATCTCCATGCGGAATGTTCTCAATTTCTTCGGTGTAGCCAGGGACCTTGTCTTTCTTGATCCGCCAGTATTTGGTTTCACGCGAGTTGTGAGTGACGAAAAATGGGGCACCACAGATGCGGGCATAGTTTTCTCCCTGGTCATAGTCCTGCGGTTTGATAGTGACGTTATCGGACTTGCATTCGACGATAATGAAGGGAGCATTATCCTCGGCTTTATCGTGGGAAGTGCGCCAGATGACAAAATCGGCACGGGCAGAAGCGGTGCCACGGCCAGTCAGATTCATCTCCTCGGCGATCTGATCGAGCGCGAAACCGTATTCATTAACCAGCACCAGTAGATAGTTTTGGCGCACCGTCTCTTCGGGCGTTTCCATCAGCCACTTGCTTCGCACATGGCTCCAGATTTTTCCATTGTTTTCGTCGCGCTTGATATCTAATTCGTTCACTTTTTACTTGCCTCCGTATAGCAGCCGCGTATAGCAGCCGCCAGTCTTTACTCATCGTTGACCTCGTCCGTTTTGAACTTCCAGAGGCGGCCGAGTTTATGAGCGGGTATGCTACGTCCCGCTGTCCAGCGGTAGATGCTGTCAATGCTGGCATCGAGATGCTGGACAATCTCTTCGGCTGAGAGCCAGAAGTGTTGTTTTGATGCTATTTACCCTCGCCTTGGCCGTTTGGCCTTGAAGGCAGCTATTCCAGGGGGGGGCAGCCCCTGATAATGAGTGAATGTCTGGCACCTTAGAGGAGAGTCGAG
>CAZXXW010000318.1:0-2201 GCA_964644835.1 uncultured Anaerolineales bacterium | reverse complement strand
CAACATAACACGGTTTTATTGTATGCGCAATTATTTATGACGGTGTGTATAGAGCAACTTACAGCCACCGATGCGTCAGATTCTGGAAACAGCGTCACTTGCAGCGTCGGGGACGATTACAAGAGCCTGTACATTGCGTTCCCCGACGATCAGGATAACGGGGCAAGCGTGAGTGTACAAATAAACGCCATCCCGCACCCCGAAGAAGGGTTCCCAGCCGGCGAACCGGACTGGACATTAACGGATGCCGATAACGCAACCGACAATCTCTCCGAGTGTGACGGATCGAGCTCGATCTCGTACACCGCGGTCAAACCGGGACGATATGGCTTCACGTCGACCTCCGGAAACACCCTCGCCTTGAATGTAGTCATTCCGACCCTTGAGATCAGCACTCAACCCGTTATGATCTGCCCGAGCGTCGACACATTCACCATCAAACTCACCGACGACAGCGAGCTGTGCGGCGAAGCCGTCACCTGGACCGGCGTCACGCCGGTCAACACCCCGGCCAAGTCAATGACTTTCTCCCCCGGCGCCGAAGGCGAAGGCCAGTACAACATCAAGGCCGAACTCGGCCCCTGCTCAGACTCCGTGCAGGTCAAGGTCACAACCTTCTCCTGCAGCGACACTCAGAGCGGCGTTTTCGATCTGGCCCCGGAGATTGATACCGCTTTCGTTCGAGAGCAAATCTGCGCCTTCACCACTGAAGCAAACGAAAAAGTAGATGAAATCCAAATGAGAGTGGGACAAATCATCACCGTTCTCGGCGAAGAAAAGAAAAGAGATCTCGCCGATGATTCCGACGGCGACGGATGGGGCATTCCTATTCCAGACGTTGATACCGCTCTTAGACAGTGGGCTGGCAATCAAGCCGAGCAATGGACAGAGATATTGATGAATAAGGTCGACGATTTCCAAACGCAAGCACCAACAAAGCTTGAAAAGTTGGCAGACAAAATATGCTCAAAGGTAAATGACGAAATCGGCTACAAAGTTGACGCATCTGGCGTCTACAGATACCAGAGCGATGAATTCACACCGGGAGAACCTGGATGGGAGAGCTTCAATTACGTCTTTCAGGGACCAGTAACTGATGTGACGGCATTTGCTGAGATTGGAATTGCTTGTACTATCGAACTTATGCCCGCAGGAGTTGGAATAGGCAGTGTTCCAGTAGAACTCCGGGTAAAGGTGACAGTGGACGCAGAGATTGAGAAAGGCTTAGCACCGTTAGGGCCAACCCCTGGCGATGATTATCCCAAAGGGACGTGGAAAATCAGCAACAGGATAGCCACCGCGCTCCGTGGCGAAGTGGAAGCAAGTTGTGGGTTGACAGCCTCTACGGGTGGCGGCCTGAACTTCTTCCTCAATCTACCGGACAAAGAAGTGACTTTGACGGCACAAGACAAATGCAACAGGATACGTCCGTTGCCACAATGAAACCAAAACGGAGATTCATAAAGCATGAAGAACATCGCTACACTGATAACGATGGTAGCGCTTGCCGGTTTCGCGGGCCGCGCACCTGCAATCGAGAGATGCATAACGAGCGAAAGCAAGGGGGAGATGTCGACTTCCTTCTATTGCCAGGTAACGGGCGGCGAACAGATACTGGTCGGGTATCTTGGCAAAGACGATGACCATGTAGTGCCTTTGAATGGCAGACGTATTCCAGCCCTTGCAGACGGGGTTGATTTCATCCTTCAAATTGCTAATGAGTTCGATTCTGAGTCAGGAAAGAAAAGGTGGCGCATAGGCTGGGGCGTCAAGAAGGGCGGCGACGGCTACATACTGTACAATGTAAGAGAGGGCATCGACGGCGAGCAAGACCTGCCCGTCCACTGCATACGGGCGCCGGTTTCCACTGACGGTCTGCGACTTTACCTGGTTCCGTTCCGGGTTGTAGACGATCAGGTACACTGTGCAGTGGTCGCGATCGCGCCGAACCGTGAAACCCTCAGGAAAAACCTGGCCGTCAAGCCGATGGATTACTTCTCTTGGGATGATTTCGAGGTGCTGAACTGGTGACATTTAACAGGTCGCGCCAGGCATTGAAGCCATGAACCTCTGCGGACGGCGCAATCAATCTTGGCCTCCAACGACGCAAGGTCGTTGGGGGGCAATTCATTAAGAGTTGGGTGTTCAACGTTGAGTGTGCTCCAAAAAGTGCGGATTTTCTGGAAACAGTAAACTTAATC
>CAZXXW010000317.1:0-2280 GCA_964644835.1 uncultured Anaerolineales bacterium | reverse complement strand
ACCCTCAAGTTTCAGACCTTCGAAAATGTAAATTTATGACCGTTTTGAGTATATCAAACGCACTGCCAAAACCAAGTAGGCGAATCCTCGTGGAGGTTTAATATGTCTGGTCATTCCCAGCAGAGCTCTACCCTCTGCACGAGCAGGAAAATTTTATCACAGTCTTTTCGACCATTGGGCAAGCTATTATGTTGTCAATGTTCTGATGTCCCGCTCATGGGTGGGTGCATTTTCAACGCGCGAATGGGAGCATTTTCGACGCGCGAAACTCTTTACAATTCACCCTAGGTGGGCGCGATTCTGACGCGCGAGTGGGCGCGTTTTCGATTGACATAAACAGCTGGCTCGTGAGCGTTACCCCCGTCTGTGGGTTTTGCGCTTGCGTGACACGGCTATGGTCATCACCTTGGTCAACACCGGATTGCGCGTTAGCGAATTATGCGCCTTGACCTTGGATGATGTCGAGATCAGCCCACGCAAAGGCCAGGTCACGGTCAACGGCAAGGGCTTCAAGCAGCGCAACATTCCCTTGAACAAGGCTTCGCGAGAGATTTTGCGCCAGTGGCTTCAGGTTCGCCCCGACAGTGGGGATCGGGCTTTGTTCATCAACCAGCGCGGCGCGCCTGCTAAGCCGAGATCTGCCCAGAGAGCGGTCAAGCGCATTGCCGAGCAGGCCGGTCTGGAAGATGTCACCCCACACACGCTCAGGCATACCTTTGCCAAGTCATTGATCGATGAAGGAGTCACCTTAGAGAAGGTGGCCAAGTTGCTGGGACACAGCAGTTTGGATACCACAAGAATCTATGTCACCCCCAGTGAAAAGGATTTGGAAGAGGCGGTCGAGTCCTTGGATTAAGAGCGGGTGCTAGAAACAAGATGAAGATGAAACGAAAAGACCGCCAGTTGTTATCTGGCGGCTTTTTTCATCCTATCGATGCAAAAGACAGCCTGGCATCTCCCCGTCTTTACGGATTCTTGAGACATTCATCGTGGTTATCCACGTTGCGGAAGACGCAGATGGTCTCGTCGCTTTCGGGATGGCGTTCATAGTGAAACGTGAACCGGTATTGTTGATCGATGCGGCCTTCCCAAACACCCTGATAGCCTTGCATTTTTTTGACGCCCAAGGATGGGTAAGCGGGATCCTCCTGGAACAACGCAAAGGCTTTGGCCACTTTCTTGCGAATGTGCTTGGGAAGCGACTGGTACGCTTTCTTGAATCGGGCTGTGCGTCGATAGATCATTCGCCGTTTTCTTCTAATTCGTCAAGCAAAGACTCTATATCATCAAAGTCCTTGTAGCGACCGGCTCTCAGGTCTTCCTCAGCTTCTCGCTCGCCCTCTTGCCAGCGCTCGGTCCAGAAATAAGCCTGGGATCTGTCTACCAGCACCTGGGGGACCAAACGGATGGAGCCATCTTCCTCGACGACTACCTCAAGGGCATCGCCTTCGTTCAGTTTCGCCCGGCGGCGGATGGATGCTGGCAAGGTGATTTGGCCATTGCTGCGGATTTGTAGTAAGGTGGGCATATCTAAACCTCCTGAGCTCTCAGATATTGTTTTCTTGATTTCTATAATACCGGATATTTTCTTTTCGTCAAGTGTCAAGAAAACGCCGAAGCGGTTTGTCTGTCAAGATGCGCTCAGCACCCTAGAAAAGGTGGCCAAGTTACTGGGACACAGCAGTTTGGATACAACAAGAATCTATGTCACTCCCAGTGAAAAGGATTTGGAAGAGGCGGTCAATTCGTTGGATTAAGAGGGGCTGATATTCACCGAAAGTCTTCAGTCTTCAACATTGTTGTTACCCGAGCCTTCTTTTGTCGAAGTTGTATGTGTTTTTCTAAAGCTCGCTCGATAATTGCTTCATCTAAAACATCTAATAACTCATCTATGGAACTGTAAGCAAGGGTGGTTAATACCCAATCATACTTGGCTTGTAAATCTGCGAACATTGAGAACGGCTCTTCGCCAGATTGAATGATGGGAACGAACGGAATCTGATAATCAGGCACGACGGCTTGTAATTCCAAAGGGCTTGATCTTGGGTTGGTAATATCTGCAATCACAAATAAAGATAAGCCAGCCAGAGTCATTATGGTTTCGGTAAAGTCTTTATTTTTGGGACGCGAAAAATCGAAAACAATCGGAACAAACCCCTTATTTCGTAATTCCTCTCGCAATCTGTCCAGGACTATTTTTCTTTCTGGCGTAAATCGCCCCAGGATCAATATCACTTTGGATGTAATAGTCAGGGAATGTTTAGGGGCTGTTTTTGGACT
>CAZXXW010000316.1:1995-2302 GCA_964644835.1 uncultured Anaerolineales bacterium | reverse complement strand
CTTTTCATTTGAAACCCATCCGTGTCCATCCGTGAAAATCCGTGGCTAAAAAGGGTTTAGCCTTCAGGTTGTTAGGTTTTTAGGCGAAGCCTCAAACGTTCGCTGTTAATCCGTGTCCATCAGCGTTCATCAGTGTCCTATATTCGAACCTGGAATGCGTATCGATGTAAGGCCGGCACATCTGGGGGTTGAAGTGTTTGTTGGCGGAGACCAGCCCCCCCGGCTGGCGTCGCTTCTACCGTGCAAAAGCCCTTTCAACGCCATAACAACCGCTCCGACTGCCCCAATAAATAGCAGAGGATATACG
>CAZXXW010000316.1:0-1985 GCA_964644835.1 uncultured Anaerolineales bacterium | reverse complement strand
GCCGGGATCTTTAAGAAGGTCGTATCCACCGCCCTCAACCTGCTCACGGCAAAATCCCCCTCACCCTGGGTCACCAGGTACGCCTGCTTAGGGTTTTCAGACGCGCAGTAAATCCCAAGACCACTTTTCTTATTCAATTGCGGCTTGGCTCTATATTTGACTTCGAACGGCAGCACATAGGCCGGACTGCGCACGATGATAAAAAACCCGTTTCTTTCCATCACTACCTCGCGGTGGGTTTAGCGTTAATGCCCCATTCTGTTCCCTGCCAATCGCAATTTTTTATTATAGTTCATAAATATTAACTATAGTTGACAATTATTATTTATAGTTTTATTTTGCAGAAAAAGAGAGGCGACAGAATGCGACCCATCGCTTCCGGGCAAAACCCGTTTCGTTATCCTTTGAACGAAGTTTTCGGCACCCAGGCCCATGTGAGGCTCCTCAGAGTCATGGCCAGTGAGGTGGAAGCTCCCCTCACGCTGTCGGACCTTGCCAAACGATCCGGTCTTACGGTCCCGGGCACGAAAAAGGCGCTCGATCGCCTTGTTCGATCGGGCTTTGTTTGTCCGGTCGGTGGCGGGCGCCATCATCAATATGAAATTCGCCGCTCGGATCGGCTCATGCAGATCACCATTGACCTGTTCAAAGAGGAAAGGGACCGCTTCGACCGACTCTGCACCGCAATCGCCAAGGCCGTCAGCGGGCTTTCGCTGCCGCCCCATGCCGCCTGGCTGCAAATGACATCCGAGCAAATCGACGAGCCGTTAACCGTCGGCGTACTGCATGCTGCCGGGCAATTGGTGCCCGCCAAGAACCGTCTGCGGGATCTTCTCAATAGCATCGAGAAGGATCACAATGTTACCCTCGAGCTTGAAGGCTATACCAAAGCGGAGATGGCCGATGTAATCCTCGACAAAGCGCATATTCTGTACGGTCATCTACCGGCTCGGGGCCGACCCGCAGCGGACAAGTCCGGGCAACCTTCGACGCACCAGGAAAGAGATCGCCGTCTTCAAGACATGGCCCGTCGATTGGCCCAAGCCGTCGAGCGGGACGCGTCCCTGGTAACGCGCGCCAAAATGCATCTCGATCGATTGTTGCAGGAAGATCAGGGCGCGGCTGCAAGCGATCTCAAGGAGTGGCGGGACATTTTGGAGATGTATCCGCTTCACCGCCTGCTGCGGTTCTTGCAATCGTCGAGCGAACGTGCGAACCGCCTTCGACAGAGCAACCCCTTTTTCGCGGTGTTGACCCCGGAAGAGCGCTCCCGCCTGGAGGATGGCCATGACACGTGAGCAACTCGAGCACGCGATTCGTGCGGCCTGTGATGTCGCCGATGACCACCAGTTGTGGGTATTCGGATCCCAGGCAATCCTGGGAACCTTTCCGGACGCGCCGGAGACCCTTCGTACCTCGATCGAAGTCGATGTCCAGCCGAAGAACCGCCCGGAGGCTGTCGATGCCATCGATGGCGCACTGGGCGAACTTTCCCTGTTTCACCAAACCCATGGGTTCTATGTCCATGGCATCAGCATCGAATCGGCAATGCTTCCGAAAGATTGGCAGGAACGGACCGTGCCTGTTCGCGATCCCATTTCGACCCATGGAAATACAGGACTATGCATCGAGGTGCACGATCTTGCAGCCAGCAAGCTGGCCGCCTACCGCGAGAAGGATAGAGACTTTGTTCGGCTGCTCCTCATTGAAAAATTGATCGAAGCAAGGATTCTCTCGGAGAGGATTCGAAAAATGGAACTGGAGGAAAATTTAAGTAGTAGGCTTATAGCCTGGATTCAAAATACATCAGAGGAACTGCAATAGGCCTTCGCAATCAAGATTTACCCCTCAGGCCCTTAGCCTTTCAGGCGAATCCTCAAACTTTCTCCTTTAATCCGTTTTCATCTGTGTCCCATAGGGGATATCGTCTTCCTCGATGGCTTTCCATAGGCGGTCAAGCCATTTGCGGCGGATGTTTTCCGCCA
>CAZXXW010000315.1:0-2313 GCA_964644835.1 uncultured Anaerolineales bacterium | reverse complement strand
GATATGGATTGAAACTTATGAACAGAAAGCCAGGAAAACAGAGAGAACATGCAAGCTTTCCTGGCTTCGTGATCAAATTTTGTCTTCAATGTTTGGATTTAGGTATGGATAGGATGCCCCACGAGCGCGTGGGCCGCTTCCATGATCGCTTCGCTGATGGTCGGGTGGGCGTGCACGTTGTGGGCGATCTCCTCCGGAGAGATGTCCATCCGCTGGGCGAGGGTCAACTCCGGCAGCAGTTCGGTCACCTCGGGGCCGATCATATGGGCGCCGAGCAACTCGCCGCTCTGGGCGTCGCTGAGCAGCTTGATGAAGCCGGTGGTTTCATCAAGTCCCAGGGCTTTGCCGTTGGCCCGGAAGGAGAACTGCCCCTTTTTGATCTCATGGCCGCGTTCTTTGGCCTGCTCTTCGGTCAGGCCGAAAGAGGCCACCTGGGGATGGCAGTAGGTCGCCCGGGGCATCATGTCGTAGTCCAAGGTGATCGTCTCGGCCCTGGCGATGTTCTCCGCACAGATGATCCCCTGGGCAGAGGCGACATGAGCGAGCATCAGCTTGGCGGTGACGTCGCCGATGGCCCAGATGCCTTCGACGTTCGTGGCCATGCGTTCGTCGATCTTGATGGCGCCGCGGTCGTTCAATTCGACGCCGACATCTTCCAGGCCGAGCCCTTTGCTGTTGGGCTTGAAGCCGATCGCCAGCAGGGCTTGATCCGCTTCGAGGGTTTGTTCGCCGCGCTTGCCGCTGACCTGGACTTCGACGCCCGCGTCCGTGGTCTCGATCGCTTCCACCCTGGTGTTGGTCATCACTTTGACGCGCTTGCGCTTGAAGGCGGTGAGCAGCTTTTTGCTCACTTCTTCATCCTCTAGGGGGACGATGTTGGGGAGCATCTCGACGATGGTGACATCGACACCGTAGGCGTTCCAGATGGTGGCAAACTCGACACCGATGGCCCCAGAGCCAACGATGACGACGGAGTCGGGCAGGTCTTCTTGCAGAATCGCTTCGGTGTAGGTAATCACTTTCTCGCCGTCGACTTCCATGCCGGGAATCACGATCGGGGTCGCGCCGGTGGCCACAATGATGTTTTCGGCGCTGAATTGATTGGTTTGCCCCTCCTCGTCGGTGACTTCGACGGTGTCGGCGGCGATCAATTTGGCCTCGCCCATGTGGACATCGATTTCGTTGTTCTTCAACAGGTAGCCGACCCCCTTGGTCAGCCGGTCGGAGACTTTGCGGCTACGCTGCACCGCCTTGGCATAATCCAATTCCAAATTGTCGAAGGAAAAGCCGAAGGTGCGGCCACCGTTGTGCAGCAGTTCGGCCACACCGGCGTTTTTGAGCAGCGCTTTGGAGGGGATGCAGCCTATGTTCAGGCAGACGCCCCCAATCCACTCTTTTTCGATTACAGCGGTTTTCAATCCCAGTTGGGCAGCGCGGATGGCGGCGACATACCCGCCAGGGCCCGCGCCAATGACAATGACATCATAGTCGCTCATACAATCTCCTCATCAGTGTTGATAGCTTATTAAATAGAACGCGGATTGCGCAGATGTTGCGGATTTTCGCGGATTGCTGGGTGTGGCGCTGATAAAAATAAAAAAATCCGTGAAAATCTGCCCAATCCGTACTCTCCGTGTTCCATTTTTGTTCTTCACATGATTGGTAGGTAGTTATTCTTCGTTGTACACAGCCGGGTCGGTGGGGGTTTGCCCCGAGGGGTCCCAAACGTAGACCCAATCACCGATGTCGGCCCAATCGTAAATCCAGCGGGCATCTCCAACGGAAAGGTTGACACAGCCGTGCGATTGGGGGAATCCCAGGTTGGCGCGCCAATAAGCGCCGTGGAGGGCGCGGGCGTTGTCGAAGTACATCGTCCAGGGAACATCTTCGAGAAAATAAGCGTCCGAGCTGTCTAGTTCAAAGGCGCCGCTCATATCGGTTGCCTCGTGGGTTTCGTAGATTTGGAACAGTCCCGGCTTGGTCCAGAAGGGGTCAAGGCCGCTGGCGACCAGAGTTGCAAAAACCATCTCGTAATTGTCGTAGACGGCCAGGGTTTGCTCGTAGAGATTGACCTCGATCCAGCGGCCGCCGGGCACGCCCTCGGGCGGGGTGGTGTTGGGGATCACCCGGGCAACCACGTTGTCGGGCAGCCACTCGTCGGGGCCGACCATGTACCAGTCGCCATCGCTGGCTTCGACCGTGTCGTAGATCCAGACGATTTGGTGATTATCGAGATAATGCTCGGTGTAATCATTGACATCCAGGCCGGGGGTGCGCTTGGTCTCTACACGGGTGGTCGCGCTGAGGTAGCTG
>CAZXXW010000314.1:0-2333 GCA_964644835.1 uncultured Anaerolineales bacterium | reverse complement strand
GGCTGGATGGAGATGCTCAACAGGCTCCAGGCCCAGGTGACGCCTGACGAAGGCATCTTTCAGCCCTCCTTTGAGCGGGCCAGGCCGGTACAGCGCCAGGGCGATCATAATATCTTCAGGGGACCGGGCCTCGATTTCCTTCAGGGTAGCCCGCATGCCAGGGCTTTCGATCCCGAAACAACCGATCGTTTCGGCGCTTCGGATGATCTCAGCCGTTTCGGGGTCATCGTCAGGGATGGAGTCAAGCACGTCCAGGCTATGATCATAGTCAGACAGATGCCATTGATGGACCTTCTCGGCCACATCGCCCAGGACGCTCAATCCCCTTGTGCCCAACAAATCAATCTTGACCAAGCCCATCCGTTCGACGGCTTTCAGGTCCATTTGGGTGATGATCATGCCTTTGCTGGCCAGATGCGTAGGCAGTAGATCGTTGATGTGGCCAGGCGCAATCACCACACCACCGGGATGGACCGAAAGATGGCGGGGGAAATTGAGAATAGCGGCAGCTTGTTGGAAGATCTTGTCATAGGCTGGATACTGCCTGGCTACATCATGGTAAGGCTCGTTTTGATCATCGTTGGACCTACCGCGTGGCCCCCAGCCCCGGTAGGGGAGCTTGGCCATCAGGGTTTTAATCATCTTTGCTTCCACTCCGTGGGCTTTGGCCACTTCCCGGAGGGCGGAACGGCGCCGAAAACGGTTGATCGTGGCCACCATGGCCACCCTATCTTCCCCATAATGATCATAGACGTGCTGGATGACCTTATGGCGGCGCTGGGAACATAAATCCGTATCGATGTCAGGTGGAGACTTGCGGGCCGGGTTGAGAAAACGCTCGAAGTATAGGTCGAGCGCGATGGGATCGGGCGTGGTGATCCCCAAGCAATGAGCAACCAAGGATGACCCTGCCGAGCCGCGTGAAGATGTAGGTACCTGCTCTTTGCGGGCGAAGTCCATGATCTCGGCCATGATCAAAAAGAGGGGAGCATAGTCAAGTTCGCCGATGATGGCCAATTCATGCTCGAGACGATCTTCGATCGTTGCGGTCATCTGGCCATAGCGTCCTTTTGCTCCGATCCTGGCACGCTGTCGGAGCACGTCGATGGCAGATTTGCCGGAAGGCAGATCGACTTCGGGATAGTGTTTCTGATCCAGGGGCAATTCCAAATTACACCGATCGGCGATCTCCATCGTGTTTTCGATCGCGTCAGGAAAATCGGCAAAGCGATTTTGCATTTCTTCTGCAGAGGTGAACGTGCAGCCAGCCGGAGCCTGGGCTTCAGGTGGCAGTTGGCTCAAGGTGCAGTTCAATCGCATGGCTGACAGTGTCCGTTGCAAAGGGGCGCCTTCATCGCTCAGGTAATGGATGTTGTTGGTGGCGACAAGGGGGAAACCGGCATCTTGTGCCAATGCAGCTAAGGCTTCCACGCTGTGCTTGTCTGCGGGAGACTGGTTTTGAAGTTCGATATACAAATTTTCCGGAAAAAGCCCCTCTAAATCAGATAGGTAATCGATCCCTGCCTGTGATTGCCCCTTGGCTATTAGCTGGGAAAGCAAGCCGCCCTTGCCGCCACTCAAGCAAATCAACCTGTCGGTGTTTGTTGCCAACTGGTCAAAGGATATGCCCTGGCTGGGATCCCGGTGCGGCGCTGTCTGGGCAGCGCTGCTCAACCGACACAGGCTGGCCCATCCATCTCTGTCCTTGGCCAGCAGGACCAAGTTTCCTTTTCCTAACCGGTGAACAACGGTCAGTTCAAGCCCCAAAATCGGTTTGATCCCCGCCTGATGACAAGCATCAACGAATTCAACCGCCCCGGTCAACCCGTGGTGATCGGTGAGCGCCAGGGCTGGCATTTCGTTTACCACGGCAGCTTGAACAAGTAGCTGGGGAGAGGGAACACCGTCTAGGAAGGAGTAGTAAGAGTGGGTGTGCAAGTGGATGAACATTGAGACAATTATATTCTATCTCAGCAATGGTATTTCTTTATGCCACTTGACACTTGAGTTTACAAGAAAAAACCTGCGCTGGTGGGTGCTTTCCAACGCAGGGTATGGCGCTCCGCCGGGGGAGCTGAGGGAGGGGAAAGTGGGGTTGCCTATGTTCAATTAGAAATCTAAATCTGGTCCAACCAATCATTCAAAAGCTCAACCTGAGTGTCTTCGCCCAAGGCTTGATAGGTTTCGATCGCAGTCAGTGTATAGGCATTTGCCTTTTCAGCATCACCCAAATCCTGATAAGTAAAGGCTAACAAGGCTTGCAATTCCCCAATCAAACTCTTATCTCCCTCTTGCTCGGCTTTTTGCAAACCAAGCTGGGCGATCTCCAAAGC
>CAZXXW010000313.1:0-2339 GCA_964644835.1 uncultured Anaerolineales bacterium | reverse complement strand
CATGACCTTTGACCGCACGTTAACAATCGCATAATTAGAGTTGTATTTACGGTGGGATCAGGCTAAAATTGCCTCCAGTGCATGAAAGTCAGAAAATTGAGCAAGGAGGAAAGTAATGGATTATCCCGAAGCCGTGTTGGAAAAGGCACAGCGCCTAGAACAGCTACTGCTACGCTTCGCCGCCGGTGAGCCGCTGGACGAACTCAACGAGGAACTGGGCTTTGATTTGGACGAAGACGAGTTGGCCCGCCAGCAGGCGATATACCAAAATGGAGGCCACAGGTGGGAGGCAGTGATCGATGGACGTCACGGGCACGCCCACAAAATTCACTCCGGGGTGCGCGAATATCTTTACAAGCGTAAAAAGGAAGATGATAGTCTGCGCGCCCCCCAATTGGCCGAAGAAGTGGAGGAAAAGTTCGGTATTGAGGTGAGCGCCGGTCACGTAAATTACCTGCTGAGGAAACGGGGATTAACATCCCCACCGGGGCGCCCCCACAAGAATCCAGAGCCTGATGAAGAGGCTCCCGCAGAAACTCCCAGCGAGTCGGTGGACAACGCTGGGCTTTTTTTCCCTGGAAGCGGCAAAAGTGGAGATGGAAGTAGTGGAAGTGATCGAGGAAGAGGTACTCACCGGGCGTGATGAGTACTTGCAGGAGCATCCGCCTAGCCAACTACACCACCTATCGGCCGACATGGGTGCGTTGTGGCCCAAGCTTGACCACCTGATCTACCTTCCCGTGTTAGAGCTAACCCGCCCGCGGGACTTGTACTATTACCAAGGCGATGGACTGGAGGCTCTCTATAACTTCACCTACAAATACATGACCCTGGAGCACTTCTTGGGTCAAGTGACCTGGGTGCAGGTGGGGGCGAGGTTAGCGGAGAGGTTGGCCTACACTTACGCCCAAGCCTGGTATTCAAGTGAGAGCCCATTGACCCTCTTTGTCGACTGGCACGCCAAGCCACATTGGACAAAATTCTACAGCCATGCTGGGCATGTGACCATGTGGGGACGTGTGATGCCCGGCACCAAGCAACTGATCCTCAACGGTCCGCAGGGGCGACTGCTGGGCGGCTGGAATCATCCCATCGACACGCATTTGAGCCACATTTTGGTCGACTTAGAGAGCGAGTTAGCCCGCATCTTGAGACAACCGATCGGATGCACCATCACAGATAGTGAAGGGGGAGGCCGACCTTTGGGTGAACGCTACGCTCAAGCCGAACAGAACTTCATCAGTGTGCTGCCCCAGGAGCGAAGCTACAGCCGTGCTGACTTCATAATCGAGGGGAATTGGGAGACTGTCAAAGAGGATCCCGAACACAAAGCTACCTTTGCGCGCTGGGCCGATCCCCAACGCGCGGCCGAAGACCCACGCAAGATTGTGCTGATGCGACCCGTTGACACAGGGGAGCCGACGCGCATCTACACCGGCCGGTTTGCGGAGGACCTGAGAGCGGGTGAAGTTCCATGGCTCCACCGACATCGCTGGGCCAACAACGAGCTGCGTATCCGCGATCTGATTCATGGGGCCAATCTCAACGCTAACTTTGGCTATACTTACGAGGAGGTTCCCAACCGCACCCGTCAACGGGAGTGGGAGAAGGCTCAAGCCAAAGTTGACACAATCGAGCGACAACTGGGCAACCATCAGGAGGCAGTGCGTACCCTGCGTCAGCGAGTAAAGAATCTCCAAAATGAGTACGCGACCGAGCTTCGCGAACTGGAGAAGCAACTGGCACAACAAAGACTGGATTTTCGGTGCCGTCGACGCGAAGGAAGGGCCACCAAACGTGCTCGACAGCGGGTCGGTCGACTGAGGCGAGAGATAGAGATCCACACAGAGCGTTTCCAACGTCAACAGCGCAGACTATTGCAGCAATTGTATGAGCACGAGACCAAATCTCGCCAGTTGCGACAGCTGCTCGCCCAGCGCATAGCGGATCGTGATGCCATTGACACCAAGACGCTGTGCCGGGAGCGGGACCTGGAGAAGGATCAGATCATGCTGAACTTCCAGATTCTGCTCGCCAACCTGCACGACTGGGCGGCGGAGCATTACTTCGCTTCCGAATGGCGCACCTTGAGCTTGGAGAAAGCGACGCAGATGATTTACCGCAAGGCGGGACGGGTGAGATGGTATGACGACCGCGTCGAAGTGGAATTAGAGCCGTACCGCTATGCCGATCAACAAGAGGCGATGGAAATCACCTGCGCTCGCTTCAATGCCGCGGATTTGCACTGGCGCGATGGGCGGGCGCTACGTATTTCGGTTGCTGAGCCCGCTTAGTTTCTATTTATGTGATTGTTAAGGTGCTGGTCAAACCTAATGTTA
>CAZXXW010000312.1:0-2354 GCA_964644835.1 uncultured Anaerolineales bacterium | reverse complement strand
AGAACCGAGGGTGATCTCGGCAGCATCAAGGGCTTCTTTGACCGTTTTACCAGGGGGAAGCTCCACCGGGATGGTCTGATCATCGACCTCAATTTGGGCCTGGTTCAGAACCTGTTCGGTGGGACGCGGCGAGCAGGCGCCCAAAGCGAGAACAACGATCAATGGAAGTAAAAAGAGAAAATGGTATAATCTCATGTCCTGGCTATTGTACTGCTAAATCTGCACTTTTGACAAATTGCAATCCGAACTCGAATTATAGCATGAGCGAACCAAATCAACCCGTCCTAGAATCGAGCCTCGATCTCCACGCTCAAATCGAAGCGATCTTGTTCATCGCGCCTGAACCGATTTCCATCGGCCAACTGGCCAAAACCCTGGAGACGACCAATTACCAGATCGAGACAGGGCTGGAACAATTGGAACAGATTTACGAAAATCGGGGCCTCTGCATTCAGCGCCACCAGGGGCTCGTGCGCATGACCACCGTGCCCGAAGCCGCCGCGATCATCGAGCATTTTCTGGGGCTTGAAGCGACCAGCCAACTGAGCCGCGCCGCTCTGGAGGCGCTCTCGATTATTGCTTACCAGCAACCGGTGACGCGCCCTTACGTCGATTCGATCCGCGGCGTGAACAGCGATAGCGTCATCAAAACACTGCTGAGCAAAGGTTTGATTCAAGAGGTCGGCCGCGCCGAAAGCCCCGGTCGCCCGATTTTATACAGCACAACACCCGAATTTTTGGGCTATTTTGGGCTCCGTTCGCTGGATGAACTCCCCGCCTTGAACCTCGAGGAGATCATCCAAAAACAGGAAAACAACAAGGAGACTCCGATCCTAAAGGAGTGACTTTTCGCAACACATCAATCCAAGGAACAAGCAATGACCCGTTACATCTTACGCCGATTAGCCCTGAGCGCGATCAAATTATTCGTCTTCATCAGTGTGATGTTCTTCTTCATCCAGGTGGTGATGCCGGGTGATTTCGTCGACCAATTTGCCTTATCATGTAACGCCGATTGTCGTGAACGGATGCGGGCCCAAATGGGGCTGGATTTACCCCTGTGGAAACGTTATCTGCAATGGTTGTCAAAAATCGTCCGGCTTGATTTGGGCACATCCCTAACGGGCGAAGCTATCTTGGACGTGTTCAAGATGATCATCCCGCCAACGATGCTGGTCTTCGTCATCGGGACGATCCTGGCCTTTATGATCGGCCTCTGGTTGGGGACGCGCACGGCCTGGTGGAAAAACGGGCTTGCGTCCCGCCTGACAACTCTTGGCGGATTGACATTGTTCACATCTTTTCCACCCTGGTTGGCCTGGTTGGTCAGCTATATCTTCACCGGTGGGAGAAGATTCCACGTTGTCCGGGGCAATTTTGGCGGGATCAGTTCCACGTTCACCGGCCTGGATCGTTTTCTTTGGGAAGATTTTCCGCAGACGCCATCGACGGTCGCTTTTTATATGACGATGTCGCTACTTGTGCTCTTTGCGTTTTTCTTTATCGTCAAAGGATTGCTGGAAAGGCTGATCAAAAAGTCGTTGCCCGGGATCGTCTTCATCATCCTGACAGGGGCCGCCGCCTTTGGAAGCTGGCACCTGTTCGACTTTGCACCCCAGGCGAGCAACCTCTTGGAGCTTGCTTGGCTGCCTCTGTTGGTCTACGTGCTGCTCACCTTCGGCGAAACGATGATCATCATGCAATCGAGCATGAACGAGGTGCTCGATTCTGAATACATCAAAACAGCTCGAGCAAAGGGCTTGCCAGTCGCCACCATCCGGGAGAAACATGCCGCTCGCAACGCCCTGCTCCCTGTGTTGAGTCGCCTGGTGATCTCATTGCCCTACCTGATCACCGGTGTGGTCATCATCGAAAGCTCCGTCGGCTGGCCGGGGATGGGCACCACCATGTGGAACGCGCTCTATTGGCAAAATATTCCCATCGTGATGGACGTTCTTCTGCTTGTTGGTGCCCTTTCGCTGGTTGCCCGGCTTGTCCTCGACGTGCTATCCGCCTACCTTGACCCCCGTATCCGCTTTGGCAAAGAAGAAAAGATTCAACTAGCGTAACTGTATGAACACCAATTCTAACAAAATCCTACAACAAGCCGCAAAAGAACTCACAAAAGGAAATCGCGCCAAAGCTTGCGCGCTGATAGCGCAATATCTCCAAGCTAACCCGCAACATGACCAAGCCTGGATCATGTTCAGCTACGCCCTCGACGAGCCCGAAAAGCAGCGCTATGCTCTCAGGCGGGCACTGAAGATCAATCCGGCAAACCGAGAAGCGCAAGCGCTTCTCGACCGCCTGGAGCCAAAATCGCCCTCTTCCCCTGCCAAGTCCCGTTCTGGAGA
>CAZXXW010000311.1:0-2368 GCA_964644835.1 uncultured Anaerolineales bacterium | reverse complement strand
GCGAGCTATTCTCAAGCTATATCAATTCATTGAAGAAAATATGACGAGGATGGCGTGAAAATCTTACAAATCAACACCCGCGACCTTGGTGGCGGTGCAGAAAAAATCGCCCGCGATTTATTCCAGGCTATGCGCGTAAAAGGACATGCTTCTTGGTTTGCCGTAGGTAGAAAGGCTGGCTGCGATCCCGATGTTTTTCAAATCCCCCCGCCTGATCAATTTTTCTCCGTTTACACCCGTGCTTTGATACGGGTTCGTGATAAGCTGCGAGAGCAAAACCAACATGTGCTCGGCTTATGGCGGTTGAGCTCTTTAATCGACTGGTTGGCCCGTCCCCGGAAAAAATGGGACCGCCGTTGGGGGATTGAGAGCTTTCACTATCCTGGCTCTCGCCAAACCCTAAACCTGCCACCTGAGAAACCGGACCTGATCCATGCCCACAATTTACACGGAGGCTACTTCGATCTGCGTTACCTTCCAGAACTGAGCCGTTGTCTTCCCGTAGTGCTGACGCTACACGACGAATGGACCTTTACAGGCCACTGCGCCTGCACTCTCGGGTGTTCTCGCTGGGAACACGGCTGCGGCTCCTGTCCCGATTTGACTATTTATCCGGCCATCAAGCGGGATGCCACCGCCTATAATTGGCGCCGAAAACGTGAGATTTACCAGCGCAGCAAACTCTATGTGACCACACCCAGCGATTGGCTCATGGATCGGGTAAAACGCTCGATGCTTAAACCGCTAAAAACACGTGTGATTCACAACGGTGTTGATCTCGGCGTGTTTCAACCGCCCGAAAATCGTCGGTTCGTCCGAGAACAACTAGAGCTTCCTTCTGATGCCATAGTGCTGCTTGCTGTGGTCCAAAAATGGAATCGCTTTAAGGATTATGATACCGTCGAAAAATCTCTGCTGCATCTATCGGAACGGCCTGAACGCGGGGGACTTAAAATCTTGTTCGTAGCCCTGGGTGGTAATGAAAATCTTGAGGAAACCATTGGGAACATTCCTGTCAAAAAGATTTCCTACCTGTCCGACCCCAGCGAAGTTGCTCGCTACTATCAGGCTGCTGATGTATTTTTACATGCTGCCCATTCCGATAATTTCCCCACCACGATTTTAGAATCTCTCGCCAGCGGCACCCCCGTGATCGCCACTGCCGTCGGCGGCATCCCCGAGCAAATCAGTCATGGCGAGACCGGCTTCCTCGTCCCTCAGGAAGACGCTCACGCGATGGCTAAGCAGACTGCCCTGTTGATGCAGAAGCCTCACCTGCGAGCGCGTATGGGTGCACAAGCTGCAAAAACAGCACAGATTCGTTTCAGCCTGAAGCGTATGGTTGATGATTATCTGGCCTGGTATCAGGAAATCGTGGAACGTTAGAATGTTGTCATCGCGAGGAGTGTTGTTTGCGACGATCGCGAAGCATGCCCTGGGGGTAAGCGATCTGCCTCAATTATGCTGTGAGTGACTTCACCATCTGTTCGAAAGCGTTACGTTCGCGGCAAAGCAGGAGATTGCCACGCTCCACTTGCTTCGCACGCCATCCGGCGCCGTTCCGCTCGCAATGACAGGCAATTGAAGCTTATTCGGTGTCATCGCGAGGCCGATAGGCCTATTGCACCGCGGCGCACGCGATCTCCCTCAATTATCCGGTGGATTGCTTCCCCGTCTGTTTGAAAGCGTTATTTTCGCGACAAAGGAACAGATTGCTTCACCCCGAAGAAAGCGTTTGGGGTTCGCAACGCCAGCGGCGCGCTACACCGAAAGTGCGCAGAGCGAAGCGATGACATGATGGTCGTTGTATCACTCGCCTGAAGGGGACTCCATGTGCGAGGGACAAAGTGAAGAAAAAGAGGGAGGTGATGGTTATTGAACCTTTTTCAGATACCTATCAGCAATTTTCAAATTCACACTAGAATTGCTGGATGCCCCTCCCCCGGCATCTCAAAATAGGGGATGTTCTATCAGCCTTTTGTCATATTGCTGAATTGTGTAACAACACGTTAACTATCTACCCACTACACTATTTGTCATATTTCAGGAGGAATTTCTCATGGCAAGTCGAATCAAAGCAATCAACGAATACCGTCCCCGCATCGTTCTGGGCCGCCGTGCCGAGATGGACGAATTGGTCGATTTGATCGCCGCCCGCACCGGGTTGAACGAAGGTGATGTCCGCCAGGTGCTGCTGGAAATGCGCGACGCCATCATCTTCTATCATAAGCAGGGCCGCCCGGTCAAACTGGATGGGCTGGGCACCTATACCCCTGTGATCCAACTCGATGGCGAACTCAAAGTCGGCCACCGCGCTGATGTGGAAATCAAAAAACAACTCAATGTACCGGGTGAGTTCAACGGTGAG
>CAZXXW010000310.1:222-2390 GCA_964644835.1 uncultured Anaerolineales bacterium | reverse complement strand
AGCGTTTTTCTCAGCGGTTACCGAAGGTACGCATGCGAAGCACGCAAAGCGAGCGTCTGTGTCTCGGCGGTAAATTTAGTCTCATGTGCGTAAGTCCTGTTTTTTATCTTTTCATCCGGGCGTTGATAACGCTGAATGATGAGGGGAACATGATCTTCATCTTCAACCGAAAACTTTGTCGTTGGATTTTTATATTGAAGAGATTGCGCTTACCTGGTCAGGTGACCAGGGTCAAGACTATTCATTCGATCAGGTTTGAAACCCCTCGACTAGCCGTGATACCAGCAAGCGTCAGATGATATCCTATTAACGAAGCTAGCTACCTATCACTTTGAGCTGTCCGTCGGTCGAGTGGCCCGTTTAGGGCTGTATCGAGACCAGGACAGCGGCAAAAACTGGGTTTCGATACATTTTCTCACGCTGTTCGAAAACACTTGCCAAGGGCATGCTTCGCAAACCGGCGTTTTGCCGCTTTTTTTTGAAAGTGATGGGTGGCTAATTAACGAAGTACAAAACGTCTGTAGAAAAGGAGTTACACATGAAGAAGAAATATCTAGGAATGATACTCGCGGCGATAAGCATTTTCATTGCTCTCAGTGCCTGCAGATGGACAACGCGCACGGGAAAGCTGCGGACCGAATCACAAACGATTGCCTTAAATGGCGCTGAGTCCGTTGTTGTCAATTTGAACATGAAGGCGGGCGAGTTGAATCTGTCCGGTGGGGCGGTAGAACTGGCTGAAACCGAGTTTATTTACAATGTACCCGATTGGCAACCTATGATTGATTACGTTGTTAGCGGCGAGCGCGGTGAGCTATTTATCGAGCAGCCAGATGTTGGGAACCCGGGCTTGGATTCTTATCGCTACGAATGGAATATTCATCTGAACGAAGACATCCCTATGGTAGTCGCCATCGCTTTGGGTGCCGATGAGAGCGAGATCGATGTAAGCAACCTGTTGATCACCCAGCTTGATCTCAATGTAGGCGTAGGAGAGGCTACGTTGAACTTGACGGGCGAGCGTGAGCGGGATCTCAACGTATCTGTTCGCGGCGGTGTAGGGGAAGTCGTTATTCTCTTGCCCGAAGATGTTGGTGTCCAAGCGAAGGTGGAGGGCGGCATAGGAGAGGTCAAGGCGGACGGGATGTTGCGCAAGGATGACACCTATGTCAATGAAGCTTTTGGTGTCTCTGAAACGACGATCAATCTAGATATTCAGGGCGGCATTGGCGACGTTATGTTAGACGTACAGCAGTAAGGTATAAAGGAGGCTTATTGTGGCTAGAAATACACTGAGAAAAAAACAAACTATTAAAAAAATATACTCCATTAGCTTGGTTTTCTTCAGTTTGATCCTGCTGTCCCTGCTGGTGACAGGTTGTCAGGAGACGCCATTTCAATCACAAATCTCAACCATAGATGACCGCGACAGCTTCGCCAGCAGCCGGACAAGTTCAGATGGGTTCTTCGTTGAGTGGAAAGGCTATCGCGAAGGGTATCGAGCCGGATCGGAAGCCGAGTTTGACCTGACAATCAAAAACGAAACCGATCAGCCCTGGTCCGGGCGGTATTGCCTGCAGTTGATGGCTCAAAAATCGCCTACGGTGATAACAACCTTAGACCAACGCGCCTTTTCTCTCCGATCAGGCGTGGGCTTCACCGATACGATCACGGTACAAATCCCTCGAACCTTGGATGTGGGAGCCTATGGCCTTTCCCTGGTGGTGCGAAGACCCGGTGGCCCCATGGTCGATATGGTCCCCATCCAGGTGGGCGTGACCGACGAAGTTCGCAGCCCGGCGACTGAAGATGACATCGATGCTGCCCTGGAAGCCTGTCCACCTGTAGAAGGTTCAGAAACAGAGATGGATCGTCTCGTGGCGATGGCAAAAGAGAACCTTGCCCAACGGCTGGGGCTTAGCGCCGATGATGTCACCGTGAAAGATATCGAAGCAACCGAGTTCCCCGACGCCAGCCTGGGCGTGCCTGAAGTCGGTCAGATGTACGCACAAGTGATCACCCCGGGGTATATCATCCTTCTTGAGGCTGACGGCCAGGTCTATCGTTACCATGGCGCCGAACAACGCGTGGTTTTGGTGCCCGATGAAACCGAAGCCCCGGAGCCAGAGACCTCAGAGCCCTTGCCAGAACCGATCGAAGGTTGGGTT
>CAZXXW010000310.1:0-212 GCA_964644835.1 uncultured Anaerolineales bacterium | reverse complement strand
GTCTCCAAACTTCCTCCGGGCAATCAGTTCGGTCAACGCTTCGTGCGCAGCGACGGCGAGGCATTTGGGATCAGTACGCCGTCTGAAAGCGTCCGCGATCAGATTGAAGAGGCAATGTGGTCCGGTGCCCAGGTCAAGGTTTGGGGAACGCTGTCCCACGGTATCCCCGCCGAGGAGGCGAAACATATTCAGGTTCAACGCCTCGAAGTGCT
>CAZXXW010000309.1:0-2431 GCA_964644835.1 uncultured Anaerolineales bacterium | reverse complement strand
GCTCGCCGGAGGCGTGCCCCTGGCAACCCGCGGGGCGCGGAGCGCCCCGTCAGCTTGAACCATAGAGAATGGCAAGCCATCCTTTCTCTCGAAAGAAACAGGGGGTATGATTAGTGTACCTGTGCCAGATCAGGAAAGCAAGCCGTCTCCAGCACTGGTGGCCTAGCCCCGCGCTTGAACCTGGCAGCCGATCACGATGATTTCTCCATTGGTGGCACTTTGATGCACTCATCGCAACCCTAGACCCCGATTAGCAGGCTATCTTCCCCTTAGTGATCGGCCCTGCTCTGGCTCAGGAATTTCTCTCTTAAGGAGACCTTGTCATGAGCAAATTGAGTACCCGTCCCACCCCATCAACCCAAATAGTCAAATCACAATCTTTTGGCAGTATGAACCGTATTCAGCCGCATGCTGCCGGTGTCGATATCGGCGCCCACGAAATCTGGTGCTGTGTCCCAGCCGAAAACGATACCCAAATCATTCGCCCTTTTGGCTCCTATACCGTTGACCTGCATGCCATCGCTGACTGGTTTGATCAACATGGCATTGTGACCGTCGCCATGGAAAGCACCGGTGTCTACTGGATCCCTCTCTTCGAAGTTCTGGAACTGCGCGGCTTTCAGTGCTGTTTGATCAGCGCTCATTCCATCAAGCGTGTCCCGGGGCGCAAAACCGACATCCTCGATTGTCAGTGGATCCAGACCTTCCACAGTTATGGCTTGCTTCAAGCTTCCTTCCGGCCCCAAGCCGATTTGGTCGCTCTGCGCACGTTATTGCGCCATCGGGCTCAACTCATTCAGCACCGGGCCCCTCATATCCAACATATGCAGAAGGCTTTGCTGCAAATGAATATCCAGCTTTCTCAAGTCTTGAGCGATGTCACTGGAGAGACCGGGCAACGCATCATCCGCTCTATCGTCGCTGGTGAGCGAGACCCCTACAAATTAGCCGCCCTTCGCAACTACAGATGCAAAAAAAGCGAAGAAGAAATCGCTAAAGCTCTCACGGGTACCTGGCGCCAAGAGCATTTGTTTGTGCTCAAGCAAGCCCTGGCTCTCTATGATTTCTATACGCTCCAACTCCAGGATTGTGATGACCAAATCGAAAGCACTTATGCCCTCACTCGCCCTGACTGGCCTTGCGATACTCCAGATGATCTACCTCCCAGAAAACCTGGCTCGAATAGCAAAAATGCCCCTAAGCATGAGCAAGAAATCCGCCGTCATCTCATCCGCATCTCTGGTGTTGATCTTGTTGCCGTTGATGGCTTCAGCGTTTCTCTTGCCCAGACCGTCCTTTCAGAAATTGGCACCGATATGTCCAAGTGGCCCACAGTCAAACACTTCTGTTCTTGGCTTGGCCTGGCTCCTAAAAATGACATTTCCGGCGGCAAGGTGCTCAGAAGCCGTACAGTGAAAAATAAGAACCGCGCTGCTCAAGCTTTCCGGGCTGCTGCAAGTTCTGTGACCAGAGCTGATTGTGCTTTTGGCGCTTTTTATCGTCGCAAGAAAAGTCAACTCGGCCCCGCTCAGGCCCTTGTCGCTACTGCTCATATGATCGCTCGGACGGTGTACTGCATGTTAAAGAACAAAGTGCCCTACACTCGCATTAGTGCTACTTCATATGACAAACGCTATCGCGACCAACAAGTTCGTTACTTGAAACGCAAAGCTGCCAAACTGGGCTTCCAGCTTATCCCTAACCAGCCGCCCCCTAGAGCTGTTTCTTAGCATGCTGGGTTAGGTGCAATTCATAGTTTTATCACACACATTCTTTAAAATTTTTTCAGCTTGGTATCATAGCTTAAGTACAATGGATGAGCGGGGTGTCCAGTTTTGTTGATTTTTAGATAATATAAATTTGGAACTTTTTCAAGAAATATCTCTCCTCTATTTAATAAAGTGCCATGATTTCCCCAAACTCCGACCGTAAAACTAGATTCATCTAGCAATTTTTCAATCCACTCATCATTTTCTGGACCGATAGGATCAGCAGCTTTTAATAAACCTTCTGGCTTTGTTGATTTAAAAGCAAATAAATTAGCCATATACAATCCACCACACTCCCATCGCTTGGCGAATCCAATACACTTTTGAATTGTCCTATCATCATCTTCTTCATCAGCAGTTGAAGGATTCAGGCCGATAAATAATACAATTGGCTTTGTATAATCCCAAATTCTCCACAAAGCATATCTATATTTTCTATCACTAGAGAAAACAGCGTTCTTTTCCATCATTGTTTATTGAACTTGATCAGTCTTAAATTCTCCTTTTTCCCAAAACGCTTCAGATATTTTTATCTCATTTTCATTCAATTTGACGACGAATTCAATTATTCTGTTAGGAAATGAACCATCATAGCATTTTAGAAAATGCTTATCTGAATCTATATTTATAAAAAATCCAAGAGGATAATTTAGATATTCAAA
>CAZXXW010000308.1:0-2452 GCA_964644835.1 uncultured Anaerolineales bacterium | reverse complement strand
CACTCACATCGACCAGAATGAGTTGTCAGAGTGCTGGTAGATGATTTGGGTAGGGGAGTAGTTGAGCACGGAATGGTAATGGCAAAGAGAAGTTATTAGATTATTTGGGTATGAACGGAGACAAGGATGAGTACGGTAAAACAACGACAACGCGCCAGGAAAAAGGACTACGATCCCCAACCGTTGGTGAATCGAATCCTGGAACTGCTCGATGAGCGGAATGAGTCTTATCGAGAGGCATCGTTAGCATCGAACCTGGATCACTATGCCATCAATCGTATTTGCAAAGGCCAGCGCCCTTCGATATCGACGTGCATTTTGCTGGCCGATCATTTTGAGATCAATCCCAATACGTTGATCACCCTGGCCAACTGGCCCAAGTTGAAGGCGTTTGACATCCATACCAAGAGCGCTGAAGGATTGCCTCCGGAGGCCGTGGATGTGGCCATGGACATAGCCAAGATCGCCAATCCAGGCACTCGCGGGGAAATAGCAAAGGCGATCCGCGTTTTGCTGAACGCAGTGGATCGGTAGGGAGATGGCTGAGGCCGCAGGGGACCAGGGGGGAGCACAGGAAAAATGCTACATACTCGAAGGAGATTGATTGGTGAGCGACAAATATTTGCACACTACCTTGCGAATGGACAGAAATTACAGCTGGCCGCAGGGGACCAGGGGGAGGGGCATAAGTGAAAATGCTAAATACTGGAAAGGAGATTGATTGGTGAGCGACAAATATCTTCTTACTTATTGGCAAACAGATAGGAAATTACAGCTGGCCGCAGGGGGCCAGAGGGGATAGGTGGGTAAGGCCTAAATTGTTGCACTTAGGCTGGTCTATTGCCTCACTTCAAGCATTTTGTTTATGATAAGCGGTTTCTTATCATCATCTCCAAGGACATATACCTATGATATTGCTGGATCATCAGATCCAATGGCCAAACATACCGAAAGAAATACCGCCGGAATACGGCTTAAGCAGGAGAAAGGATTTTCGTTTCAAGCAGATGCTTGCCATTTATCTTGTGTCTATTGGGTTTTCAGTAGCCGTCGAGATGTACACACTAATGGGAAACTTCATGCATGTAAACCCTAGAACACCGGCACTGTGGCGAGCTGTCAAATCGCTGAGAGAAAATAAAATCTTGCATTCGAGGAACTTAATCTTGCGTAACCCTAAACCGGTCCCGTTGACTGTAGTTCATCCTACAAGACAGGGTCGCAAGTTATGCCATTCGCTTGGCTGGCCCCCTTATGAAACAGAATGGGAACGGATGAAACGTCTGCACGAAAAAGGCAAGAGCGAGCCAGAGCATACATGCGCGACGTTGGCTTTCACCTACCAAGCGCGCCTTCGAGGCTGCCGGGCTGGGGTTGTGCCCGAGATCGAAACGGTTGGGCAGTTTGCCCCTGATGCAATTGTCAAGGAATGTGATCAGCAAGTGTTAGTAGAAGTCGAACTCGGTTATGAAAAAATCAACAAATGGAAAAACATGAACAAGGTCCAAGGGTTTGTCGCTTTTTGCACCAACTCGGTCACCCACCGAAACACGATCAAACGAGAATGCCAGTCTCTTGGGATTCCAGGACGAGCGACAGATTTGCGCACGCTGTTCCTAACAAGCAAAGATGAATCGCCATGCCCTTTATGGCTGGATGAATGGAAATAATCAATATAGAGAAAAGAGGAATCAATGAGAAAAATGAGCAGTATTCTAGTATTGGCCATCCTGGCTTTGACAATCGTATCTTGTTCACCGGTAACGGAACAAGCGGCCACGGTCACGCAAATAGATGAAGAAAGTACTGCATCTACAGAACCGGATCCCGAAGTAACCGGGGCAACAGACACCGCCATCCCGCCCACGGAAATACCGACAGCAACGGCGACACAACTGGTTTCTATTGATGGGGGCTTATCAGCAACCTTATCACTGACCAATATGTCCGATCGCAATGTGCTGATATATTGGATCGATCAGCACGGACAAGAGCAGCAGGTCAAACGGCTGGCCCCTGATCAGTTCTACGATCAAGATGCCTTGGTAGGCTATGCCTACCGGATCAAAGACGAAGCCACGGGCAAGATTCTCTCGGAGATCATCGTTGATCGGCGAGAAGTGAAGGAAATGATTCTGGTCAATGCTGATCTTGGCCCCACCTTGGTACCGACCCAAACGCCAAAAGCGGTCTTGGTCGATGGTCCCCGTGGATGCCAGGTTGTCGAAAGCGGGCGCAGCCTGTTGGGGAAGATGTGCAACGAAGACAGTATTCAGATTTTGGCCGCTGAGGAAGTTCGAGATCAGGCTTTGGAACAAGCCTGGTTGATTGTCACCAACATGCTGGCGTCACGCCCTGACCTAAAAGAGCATTTGGTCAATGTGGGGGCGCAGTTTGTCATCATCGGCGCTAACCAGGAAACAGCCGATCTATACCATTCTTTGAGCTTGGG
>CAZXXW010000307.1:0-2524 GCA_964644835.1 uncultured Anaerolineales bacterium | reverse complement strand
CAGCCTTTTCTGATCGGCGTGGAAAAGTGTTAATCTTCTATAAGAAAATCGTCTCTAAGAGCCCCATTTCTTGACTCGACTATACCTGCATGATAAGATTCTAGGCGAAATTTAGCAGTCAAAAGGCGCGACTGCTAAAAACGTGCACCTATGAGCGAAATTACCGAAAGACAGAAAGTTATCCTTGCCCTGGTGATCCAGGAATATGTTGAATGGATGCAGCCGGTCAGTTCCCGGCGACTGGTGGATGATTATCAATTGGACTATAGCTCTGCCACGATTCGAAACGAGTTGGCAGTGCTGACCAGCTTGGGGTACCTGGACCAACCGCACACATCCGCAGGACGGGTTCCCACCGAAGACGGGTACCGCTATTTCGTCAGCCAACTGATGGGACACGCCTCGCTGCCGGTGGAAACGAAACACACCATTCAGCACCAGTTTTACCAGGCCCGTCGCGACATCGATGAATGGATGCGACTGGCCGCTTCGGTCCTGGCCCGTCAATCGCAAGGGGCATCCCTGGTCACCGCGCTTCATCCTAATCAGGCGCGCTTGAAGCACCTTGAATTGATCAGCACCCGCGGACGTCAAGTCCTGATGGTCCTTGTGCTGATCGGCGGCGAAATCCGCCAGCAGATGCTCAAACTCAACGACCATGTGCCCCAGAAAAAGCTGAACGTTGTTTCCAATTGGATCAACGAAATTGGGCGAGGCAAAGAAGCAGAAGCGATCCTCGCTAACAGACTTAACACCGACGATGACCTTAAGCTAGATATTATTCAACTCATCGTCGACGAAATGAGACGCTCCAACAGCATCTTGACAGGCGACATGTACCGGGACGGGCTCTCCAACGTATTGAAAGAGCCCGAATTTTCTGAGCCCGATATTGCCCATCGCACACTGCGGTTCTGGGAAAGGCGCTCTCAACTGGAGGAATTACTTTCGCAAACCGTCTTAGCGCCAGACACCAGCGGCGTTCATGTATTGATTGGCGGGGAGGGAACCTGGGAAGATCTCAGCGAGTGCGCCGTTGTGCTTTCACGTTACGGCGTTCCCGGGGTTGCCACAGGTGCGCTTGGCGTCCTGGGACCTACCCGGATGCCCTATGCACACACAATTTCAACAGTCAAATTTGTGGCTAATTTACTTAGCGACTTAGTCGGTGACACAATATCAGACGAGAGTTTAACATAAAATGATCAAGAAAAACAAACAAGAGCAAAACGAAACGGAAGAAAAACAAACCATCGAGGTCAATACTTCGCATCAAAAGGAGAACCAGGCCGGAGGGAATCACGAGACTCCCGTGCAAGAGGATCCCGCTGATGAGGCCAATCTGGCCTCACAGATTGAGTCCCTCAAAACCGAACTGGAAGCGTTTGAAGCCAAAGCCGATGAATACCTTGAAGGCTGGCAGCGAGCCCGGGCCGATTTCGCCAATTACAAGAAGCGGATCAACCGGGAGCGCCAACGAATTCGCCAGGACGCGATCGGCGAAGTGACCAAACGTTATTTGCCCGTGTTAGACGATTTAGAGCGGGCACTCAAAAACCGCCCCGAGCAGGGCGAAGGCGCGGAGTGGGCTGAAGGCATCGAATTGGTCTATCGCAAGATGCTTTCCATCTTGGAATCGGACGGCATCGTCCCCATGGAGGCGGAAGGTGATACGTTCAATCCCAATTTGCACGAAGCGATTGACCAAGCCGAAAGCGAAGAGCATCAAAGTGACGAAATTATTGAAGTCATTCAGAAAGGTTATATGATCGACGATCGTGTTTTACGACCGGCGATGGTTCGAGTAGCAAAATAATATTTCAGATAGAAAGTTGAAGTTTGGAGGAACAGAAACTATGGCAAAAATCATTGGAATCGACTTAGGAACGACAAATTCAGTAGCGGCAGTGGTAGAGGGCGGAGAGCCCGGAGTGATCCCTTCGGCAGAAGGCGAACGGCTTGTCCCCTCAGTTGTCGCTGTTAACAAAAATCATGAACGCCTAATCGGGCGACCGGCTCGCAACCAAGCCGTTGTGAACTCGGAAAACACGATCTCCTCGATCAAGCGTTTCATGGGGCGCAAATACAGCGACCCCGAGGTAGAACACGCTAGAGGCTTGGTTTCCTACGAGATCACCAAGGCCCCTAATGGCGACGTGCGCGTTGTCCTGGATGGGAAAGAATATTCGCCCCCGGAGATTTCGGCGATGATCCTTTCCAAAATCAAAGCGGACGCAGAAGACTACCTGGGCGAACCTGTCAACCAGGCCGTCATCACCGTCCCGGCGTATTTCAACGACGCCCAACGCAACGCCACCAAAGACGCCGGCAAGATCGCTCGCTCTTTTTCCCGCTCTTTCGGAGAACCGAAATACATAACGACGGCCACCAAAGGTGACGGTTGGGAAACCTCACCGGAACGGGCACTACTGGCGCCACCGTGGTTTGACAACCCTCCCGCCCTGTCAGCCACATCTCCTCGGCGTTGGTGTCTCCTCCTTCGACCGTTCCGGAATCATGAGAT
>CAZXXW010000306.1:0-2538 GCA_964644835.1 uncultured Anaerolineales bacterium | reverse complement strand
GAGTACTGCCGGCATCAAAAATTAGGTCGATAGAGAGCGGGTGATATTTGCTATGCCAGATGGCGCAAAACCTGGCGAATCAGGGTGATCAGCTTGGGCACCATCACACGCCCGGCTTCCAGAACCTCTTCATGGGTGGTGACGGTGCTGCCGTCCAGATTGGCCTTGTTGCTGATCCCCGAAACGCCCATCACGCGGGTGCCGCCATGACGCGCCACGGTGACCTCAGGCACGGTCGACATGCCGACAGCATCCACGCCGATGGAAAGCAAAAAACGGAGATCCGCCGGGGTCTCGAAGGAGGGGCCTGCCAAGCTAACGTAGACTCCTTCGTGCAGGCGAAAATCTTCTTCTTCGGCAACCTCACGAGCCAACTTAATCAAATCTTTGTCATAGGCCTGGCTCATGTCGGGAAAGCGCGGCCCGAACTCCTCCAAGTTAGGACCCCGCAGGGGGTTAGGACCAGCCATCCCGATCAGGTTGAGATGGTCGGTGATCAACATCAGGTCACCGGGTTCAAAATCGGGATTGACAGCTCCGGCAGCGTTGGTCACCACCATGATCTCAATTCCAAGCCGCTGCATCACCCGCACGGGGAAGGTAACCTGATCCATGGGGTAGCCTTCATAATAATGAACGCGCCCTTGCATAACGAAGACATCATGGTCTTCCAGCTTCCCAACGACCAGGCTCCCTTCGTGCCCAATCACGGTGGAAACAGGCCAATGGGGAATCTCGCCAAAAGGAATCACAACAGCATCTTCAACAGTGTTGGCCAACGGACCCAGGCCAGAGCCCAAAATCATCCCCAAACGCGGCTGGACGTCGATCCGTTTACGAATAAAATCGGCAGCCTGGTCAATTTGTTCTAGGGTAACGAACTCACGCATAGCAATCACTCCTTGCTTCTGTTTTCATCAAATAGTCTTAGATAAGATGATAGGTGATTATATCACGAATGGGAGGCCATTACGCTGGCGAAAGCTTTCACCGTAGTGCTGACAGCGTGATCATCGATCCAATAATGAGTGACCAGACGGAAGCGCCGCGGCCCGACCACGCCAACAAGCACCCCCTCTTCAGCAAGGAGTGCGGCGACGTCGGCAGCCTGAAGGGGAATCTGTTCTTCCAGGTTGAGATACACCATGTTGCTAGGTGGATTCTCACTGTCCACGTCCAAGCCGGGTATTGGCGCCAGGCCTTGAGCTAAGGTTCGAGCGCGGTGGTGATCGTCGGTCAGTCGGGGACGAATCTGCTCCAGGGCAACGATTCCGGCCGCGGCCAGAACACCCACCTGGCGCATCCCACCGCCTAATTGCTTGCGCATCCGCAGCGCGCGGTCGATGAAATCCTTGCCCCCGCAGAGAACCGAGCCTACCGGGGCACAGAGCCCTTTGCTCAAACAAAACGTGACCGAATCCACCGGCGCAGTCAACTCGGCAACATCGACGTCCAACGCAGCGGCAGCGTTGAAAATGCGCGCCCCGTCCAAGTGCACGCGGAGGCCATGCTCTCGGGCCAATTCGCACACCGAGCGGGTGTCCGCGGGCGTCAAAACCGAGCCACCGCAACGATTGTGGGTGTTCTCCAGGGTGATCAGCCGGGTGGGAGGCAGGTGTGGGTTATCACCACGGATCGCCGCGCGGATGTCCTCCAGGCGCAAACGACCGTCGGCTTGATTGGGAATCGTGTGGGGATGAAGCCCGCCCAGTGCAGCCGCGCCGCCAGCTTCATATAGAAACGTGTGCGCCTTGTCGCCAAGGATGAACTCGTCGCCGCGGCCGCAATGAGCCAGCAGCGCAGCGAGATTGCCCATCGTCCCGGAGGGGACGAACAACCCAGCTTCCTGGCCGAGCAGTTCCGCGGCCATGGCCTGCAAACGGTTGACGGTGGGATCTTCGCCATAGACATCGTCACCCACCTCGGCTTGGGCCATCGCTTCTCGCATCGCTGGGGTCGGTTTTGTCACCGTATCGGAACGCAGGTCAATCGTGTTCATTGAAGTCTCCTAAAGCTATTCTCTCAAATATTGCAAAACGCGTTCGAGTTCGTCCGGCAAAGGTGCTTCGAAGGTGCGTTTTTCAGATTCGCCCGGCAGCACCAGTTTGAGCCGATGGGCGTGCAAAAATTGCCGCTCCAGGGGCAAATCGGTACCTCGGCGACCATAGGTGTCATCCCCGACCACAGGGCAGTTCAAAAAATCCATATGCAAACGGATTTGATGCGTGCGCCCGGTAAGGATATGCACTTTCAACAAGGTGTACTTGGGAAATCGCTCCAGGGTGAAATACTCGCTGATCGCCGGACGCCCCCTCCCCGGAGATTTAATCGCCATGCGCTGACGGTGGTACCGATCGCGGCCAACCGGCGCCTCAACCCGTCCTTTGGGCGTCGGCGGCTGGCCATGCACCAAAGCGAGATAAACTTTGCCCACCTCCCGAGCCTGAAACTGCGCCTGGAGCCAGTGATGAGCCGCGTCGTTTTTGGCAAAGATGATACAACCGGAGGTGTCCATATCCAGGCGGTGGACGACGCCGG
>CAZXXW010000305.1:0-2589 GCA_964644835.1 uncultured Anaerolineales bacterium | reverse complement strand
CTCTCCGGCGAAGATTCCCACCCCGAAGGCGCTGCCCGCATGGGCCGAAGCTGGGGTACTGACGCCCGAAGGCGATCATCGTCTCCAGCGTTTCTGCGACCTGCTGACAACCCTTGAAGAAGCTCTTCCCTCTGAACCTGAAAAGTCCCGCTGGGCAACCTGGCAACCCCTGGCCTGGGATTGGGCCAAGTTGACCCAACTACGGTACAGCGATGGTGTAGAACTAACAACAGAACACGAGAAAGCGTACAGAAAGCTCCAAACGAAGCTAAACCATGCTTTCTTGACTTGGCTGCGGAAAAGCTATGCTCCCCTGGCCTTGAAGTCTTTGCCAATTCCCCATCATTTACATCATGTCCCCGCTTACTTGGCTTACCGGCGCCGAACGGGCCGCGCCGACAAAATTGCCCTAATCATCTTGGATGGCATGGCCTTGGCCGATTGGAGCATCATCCGCCCGGTTTGGAGGTCTCGTCACGAGAATTGGCAAATCCAATCTCAATTGCTCTTGGCCCAAATCCCGACGGTTACATCCATTTCTCGACAAGCATTGATCAGCGGACTCCGCCCGGTTGAATTCGAACAAACCATCGATCACAACCGGCAGGAAGCCAAACACTGGGAGAAATTTTGGGCCGGTGAGGGCATATCTCCCCGCGCTTGCCAAGTTGAACGAATCCACTCGCGTAAAGAGGAGTTGGATTCTCAAATTGCTGCGCCGCGTACGCGCGCCTTATGCCTGATCGACAATGCTATTGATAACATCATTCACAACACCTCCCTCGGCGCTACCGATGCCCAACAAAGCGTGCGTTTATGGCTCAAAGAACACGCCCATAGGTTGGAGACTCAAATCGAATCTTTGTTGGAAGATGGTTTCACGGTGCATCTAACCAGCGATCATGGTCATACCCAAGCGCATGGCATGGGGCAGCCTCGAGAGGGACTTATTGTTCAAACCCGCGGTCGGCGTGCCCGAACCTATACCGATGAACGCCTGATGAACACGGTCCAAGATGCATTTTCCCAAACGCTTGTCTGGCATGGCGATGGTTTACTTCCTGAGGATGTCTGGGTGCTGATTCCCAAGGAACGGCGTGAATTTGCCCCTCATGATGAAATTCATGTCACCCATGGCGGACTCAGCCTCGACGAGATGGTTGTTCCCCTTGTTGAAATCACGTTATCGGACAGGTAGGTCTTATAATAGACGGTATGCCCTCAAAAAACATAGGCTTCAGTCGGACTGTATTTCATACCTGGATGGATGCCACCGCGGCCCTGCGCGTCAAAACCGATGATCCATTAATAATTCGTCAGGAGCTTGAACCAATTCTAGACAAGCATCTCACCGGAACTGACGCTCGTCGCAAAACAATTGACGTTTTAATAGATATTTGGCATAAGAGCGCTGATGTTTCTCCTACCCTGCACGCTCAAGCACTCGAACTTTATCAAAACGCCTATATATCGACAGATTATCGTTGGTTGCACTATGGCCTTTCTCTGTTGTATTTTCCCTTATTTCGGCAAATTGTTCTTTCCATTGGGCAAATCAGCCGCATCCAGGAAACCATCACACGCAATCAGCTGAAAAAGCGCATGGCGGCTGAGTTTGGTCACCTGGGAGCATTAGACCGTTCCGTAGAACGGATCAGTGCAACACTAACAGATTGGGATATATTGCCAGCTACAGAAAAGCGGGGATATTATCGCCCCATCCTTTTGGAACTCGAAACAGAGCTACCTGAAATCGAAATTTGGCTTCTTGCTTGTGCTCTTTTCGCTCATCCTGCCGAGGCGTTGCCATTTTCGGATTTATTGCGGCTTCCTGAATTGTTTCCTTTTCACTTGACGATAGATTTGGAGGAATTACGCCATCATGCTTATTTCGAAGTTCACCGCGAAGGGTCCGGATATTACTTGGTGAAATTGTCGAGCGAATTTGAGGTTTGACAATTCCCTAGAGATTGAAGACCATCACATCACGCTACAATAGGCCAGCGGCATGTCGCTCCCTTCACAGGGAGCGTGTATTGAAACCCTGGGTGCGGGGCGACGCATGCGTCGCCCCGTACTCAGTATCTGGCATCAACCGCTGACGCAATTTCCCGCTATTGCTCAGATTTTTGGGGGAAGTGCGCCCTCCCAGCAGATCATATCCCCGATCCAATCCTCCCCGTCGATTGTGATCGCCTCGCCAGAATCCCCCTCTTCCAATTGATAGCCCCACACTTCCCCCCCCGTTCGCTCAACCCCTCGGCGTGGGGGTTCTTTTTCGTTGTTGCCATAGAATTTCCTCCGGTATGCTTACGCTCTTTCTTCGATGATACCCTATACATACCCTATTGATACCCTATTCATACCCTATTCATACCCTATTCATACCCTATTGATGGCTTATTGAGGCCACCTTCTTCCTCGTGAGTGTACGTGGGGAACGAGAAAAAGCTACACGCTGTCATTCTGGTGAGCAGCGTCGGAAGCGTGCAAAGCAAGCAACGTAGAATCCCACCGGCCCCCAAGATGCGACCATCCATCTGTTAAATTTGGACCAGCAGATGGTCCCCCCCGTTATCGCGCCTGCCC
>CAZXXW010000304.1:0-2596 GCA_964644835.1 uncultured Anaerolineales bacterium | reverse complement strand
AAGAAGAACCAGTCCACAGCACCTTCACCTTTCCCGGACAAGGCGACGACCTGCTTTCTGGCCCGATAGGTGGCATAACGAACGGCCCATTCCTCCTCAGGCGTAACCCGCTGCCTGTTCAGCAACTTCTTCTCCAACGCTTCATCGAGAATGTCGATCAGGCCAACGCGCAGACTGGAGCGCAAGGCGTGGTAGTCGATCACCGGGGCGATCTGTTCCTCATCGCGCAGGGGCAAAAATCGCTCCGGGCGCTGGTTGAGAATCAAAGCAAGCAAACTGCTTTTCTTGCGCAAAGGGTCTTCCTTGTAACCGCCAACATGATCAAGCGTGGCCAGGAAAGTTTGTAAAGGCCGAAGTGAGGCCAGAGCTTTTTCCAAGATCGCTTGAGGCGTTAGGCCCAGGGCGAGCATATCTCGCCCATATTGATTGGCCTGTTCCAGGTGCAACTCCAGAGCGGGCATGGGGTTGTCGCCATCGTCTGAACGAAAAACGTCGAGCAGCTCGGCCCGGCTCAAACTGGCTTGCCGCTCGGTGGAACAGAAATCTTCGTCTTGTTCGAGCCGCCGCAGGAAGGCGCGCCAGAGATAGTCCGACCCTTTCAAGGAGTCACCACCGAGGGTGGCGATCAGCGGCTTATGGTAACGACCGGCACGCTCGTACCAGAAACTGAACTGCTGCAGCGTGCTGGCAAAAAAGTAGGCCAATGTCTGGGGATGACCAACGGGGGGAAGCACAGGGCTGACGAATGGAAACGGGGCCACATCGGAGAGGGTTGAAATCTTTGCGGCAATGTCGCGGACCTGCTGTTGATTGATTTGAACGCGATCATCGAGCGGCGCCTTTGGAGCGGGATCATCGACCAACAGAGCAGAGGGTCCCACCTTTGTGACCATCTCCGCGGCCAGGGCCGTGGCGTGTCGGGCCGCCATGATGGGATGTTCGTTTTGGAGCAAATGTGCCAGCGTCGCGCCGCAAAATGTGTTCCCGGCACCGGTGGGATCGACTTCGGTGACGGCTACAGCCGGGATGTGGGTACCATGCTCCCCCTGAAGGACGTAGGCTCCCCGGTCCCCAAGGGTGATGAAAAGAATCTTTCCCGGTTTGGTGTGCGCTTTGTCAAGAGAACCGAACACAACCTCAGCCTCCACCGCGTTCAAAAAGAAATATTCGCTTTGCTCCATAACGGCGCACACGGCTGGGCGTTGGTTTTCCACATTGATCAAGCAAGTTCCCGCAGAGATTTGCCTGGCACCACGCTCCCGGCAGGCTTGCAGAAAGGAAAGCTGTGTTGATGTGTGGCCCACGGGGGTGACGTGAACGAGATCATAGCCTGAAAGGTCCGCCGGAAGCATCATCGGGGAGAGGCTTGCCTCGGCATCGAGCGAGGCCTGAAGATAATCCGTCTGGCCCCCTCGGTAGGAAATCTCGAATTGGGGCATGTTCTCCAGCGGGACAACCAGGCCAAGCCATTCGCTCAAATTATCGGCGACAGGCTTCATCGAATCCGGAAAGGGTTCTGGCCGAGGCCCAAACATGCTCACCTGGACACCGCAGCGGCGCGCAGCCATGGCCGTGTACATCCCCGCGCCGCCTGCACAAGTTACGGTTCGATCTTTCAAATGGAGGACATCAGACGAGGCGCCCCCAATAACCAACAAGCGTTTCATAAAGAGTTTACTCCGGATTGCTAAAGAACAATCAGCTAGGCTTCATCCAATATCGGCAGAAGAGGCAAAAAAACACCGCCTGGGCAGTAGCGTCTCTTGTTATATGAAGAAGTCGAACTGATTTCGGGCGCGCAAAACTATTTCAAGGTTTTGAGCCGTGGGTCATATTCAAAATAAGCTCTATAATTTTTTCACGGCGTTCCGCATCGGGGGGTGCATAGCGGTGCATTTCTGCAAACCACAAGCCATCAACGGCCAAACGTACCAATGTCGCCAAGGCGGGGTCCAGGCCGCACTGATCCACCTCTTTTTGCCATTTGATATATTTTTTTCTCATCAATTTATGGGCGCTTGTGTAGCGTTCTTCGGCAGCAAATAGACTTGCATACAAGCTGGCATTATCCGGGTCAACAATTTGCTCAATGGAAGCTTTTGCATAAGCCCGCAAAAATGCTCCCGCCCCATTACCTTCCGCTTCAATTAATTCTCTTAACCGAGACTCGAATTTATCGTTGTGATATTCAAATAAAGCCTCGATGAGGCTGTCCTTGTTGGGAAAATGGTAAAGCAGGCCGCCTTTACTCAAGTCCGCTTCATCTGCTACTGCCCTTAGAGTGAGATTGGTTAAACCTTCGTTTCGCAATATGCGACCACAAGCTTCAAAGATCTGTTGGCGGGTTTGTGATGCGTCTCTGTTCCGCTTGGACATAAAAAAGACTCCATCCTATTTTTTGCTTTGCTGCAAAGAGGACTGGGCACGCACTTGATTGCTTCTCTGCAACGGAGCGTTTTGATTGACGTTGAAATGTTGACTGGTAAGTGTTCAGCCATGTCACTCTCGCCGAAGGCGTGCCGCTGGCAAGGGAGTGTTTTCTACGACCGAAGAGTCTCCCAGGCTTCAAAGGTGGAGATTCTTCGCCGCTGGAAAA
>CAZXXW010000303.1:0-2672 GCA_964644835.1 uncultured Anaerolineales bacterium | reverse complement strand
TACTCCTACGCTAGCGCTCCGGAACTCGACCGACGGACAGCTCAAAGTGATAGGTAGCTAGGTAATAAAATACAATCATTTGCCTAACGCTGATATTGCTGATGGCAATTGTTGAGGAGTTTTGTAATGAAAAAACTGATTGCTGTTATCGTCGGACTCGTTGTCCTTTCCATATTACTGGCCGGTGCCTTTTCGGCAGGATTATTTGCGGGTGGATTCGTCTTTCCGCGTGGCCTGTCATCGATTTCAGAATCGCTGCCTTTCATCTCAGATCAAGGGGGGAGCGAAGCCAGCGCAACGGTTGTTCCCAGCGAAACAACAAACCAGGCCACAAACTACAACGCGGGAGAGTTGGATGAGTTGTTCGCTCCCTTCTGGGAGGCCTGGGACATCGTACAAGAACAGTATGTCGACCAACCCATCGACGAAGAAGCGATGATGAAAGGGGCCATGCAAGGCATGCTGGCGACCTTCGAAACCATGCCAAGGACCGAGCTTGAGAGCATCACCATTCCTGAAGAAGCCGAAGCAGCGACACCAGAAGAACTGCAAGATCTGTTCGAACCCTTCTGGCGTGGTTGGATTTACGCCCATAACCCCGATGATCAGGCCCTGGTCTACGGCGCCATTGACGGGATGCTGGAATCCCTTGGCGACCCCCACACATCGTACATGACACCGGATCAGTTCACCCAGGCAAACATCCCCTTGGAGGGCACCTACGAAGGGATCGGAGCCTGGGTCGATCCCAACCAGGAATACCTGACCATCGTCAGCCCGATGGATGGCTCGCCCGCCGAGGAGGCTGGACTCCAACCCGGCGACCAAATCATCGCGGTGGACGGGGAAGACATGACCGGCATTGACGGCAATCTTGTCATTCGCCGTGTGCTCGGTCCGGCAGGCAGCACCGTGACCCTGACGATCAAGCGCGAGGGAGTCGAAGAGCCTTTCGATGTCGAGATTACCCGCGCCGAGATCACTATCCCCAGCGTCGAAACGCAGATGCTCGACAACAACGTCGCCTATGTGCAACTGCTCACCTTTGGCGACGAAACTCAAGAGGAACTCCGTGCCGCGCTTGAAACCGTGCTGGCTGAAAACCCCCAAGGACTGGTTTTCGACCTGCGCAACAACGGCGGTGGCTATTTGCAAACAGCCGTCGAAGTGGCATCGGAATTCATCGATGAGGGCATCGTCTTGTACGAAGTATACGGCGACGACTCCAGACAAACATTCGAGGCAAATGGCGATGGATTGGCCACTGACATCCCCCTGGTGGTGCTGGTCAACGCAGGAACGGCCTCCGCCTCCGAGATTGTCAGCGGCGCGATCCAAGATTATGAACGCGCCCCCCTGGTCGGGTCGATTACCTTCGGAAAAGGATCCGTCCAAAATTGGATTCCTCTGAGCGATGACCAGGGCGCCGTGCGCGTCACCGTTGCTCGCTGGTATACACCCGACGAACGCCTGATCAGCCAAGTGGGCTTGACGCCCGACTACCCCGTTGCGGTCATCTCTCAGGGTGCCATCGACGAAGGCTTCGATCCCAAGTCCTTCCAAGTGCCGCTTGATCAGGTTGTAGTTCTCAGCGAAGAACAGATCGAAGAGGGAGTAGATCCGCAGTTGGCGGTTGCTACCAAGGTGCTGCTCTCCGATGAGCAAGTCGATGTCTCTGCTCTTCTACAAACGTTGGGCTACACCACTGCCAATCAAGTTAGCGCAACAACATCAAATCAAGAATAAGTCTAGACAACAAAAAAAGATAACTATGTTTTTCTATAACACAACTTACCTACTGTTTATGGCCCCGGCATTTCTTCTGACTATGGGAGCTCAAATCTATGTCAACGCGACGTACCGAAAATGGGGCCAAGTCGGCGTCAGTAGCCGCATCAGCGGCGCCGAAGCGGCCCAACGCCTAACTCGCTTTGCCGGTCTCTATGATGTCAGCATTGAGGGATCCCGCGGCCGTCTCAGCGACCACTACGACCCGCGCTCGAAAGTGCTCAGGCTGTCCCCCAATGTGGCGCAAGATTCGTCGGTGGCCTCCCTGGCCATCGCCGCGCATGAACTTGGCCACGCGATGCAAGACCGGGAAGACTATCTGCCGCTCCGCTTTCGCACCATGTTGGTACCGGCTGTGAACATCGGCTCGTACCTGGGGTGGATTCTGATCATGGCCGGACTGCTGCTCAACCTGATCAACCTGGCCTGGCTGGGCGTGATCGTCTTCTCGGGCGGCGCTGTCTTTTCCCTGGCTACCCTGCCGGTGGAGTTGAACGCCTCCAGTCGAGCCAAGCAACTCTTGTCCGAATCGGGTCTGATTCGCACCCAGGAAGAGAAAAAGGGCGTCAACGCGGTGCTCAACGCCGCCGCGCTGACCTATGTGGCTGCGCTGTTCAGTTCGATCATGCAGTTGCTTTACTGGACTTCGCTCGTCGCGGGTGGACGTCGACGCCGCTAGAAATAAGCAGTTTTGACAGGATTGACAGGATCATCAGGATAAAAACAATCCGGTCGATCCTGTTAATCCTATTTGAGAAAGACTATGACTTGGAAACGAGCAAGCTACATCTTCGTGATCATCCTCGTGGCGGGGATTTCTGGGCTGGTGGGGGCCGGCGTGGGCGGGCTGGTCACCTACAGGACGGTGCAGGAGCAGCTTGCCT
>CAZXXW010000302.1:0-2683 GCA_964644835.1 uncultured Anaerolineales bacterium | reverse complement strand
TTATATCAATCTCTGCTCGACAGAGCAGCTTAAAACCAAAACGCCCCTCGAAGGGGCGTTCAGGGAAGCCTGGATCAATTTACATCCTTAGCGAAAATCGCGCCCAAAGGGGAACAGGGCCAGAGGAAGCAATTTGAAATGCTGTTTGGCGAAAGGGATACCGATGATGGTGATCCCCAAGATGACTCCATGGACGAAATGAGCGATGGCAATTTCCCAACCAAACAGAATCGCCCAGATGATATTGAAGATCAAACTAAGGACATTGTCGAACTTTTCTGTGACCACGATTTCCCGCCCAAAGGGCGTCATCGTTGCTGCTCCCAGCTTGATAGCCTGAACCCCAAAAGGGATGCCCACGATGGTCAGACAGGTGACGAGGCCACCGATGATGTAACCTAAGCCTGCCAAGAAACCGCCGAAAATCAGCCAGATGATATTACCTAAAAAATTCATCGAACCATCTCCTTATCAACATGTTTACCTAGAAGAATATACGAATCTGGCCGGATTTGGTTGCAAAACCGGCTTGTGTCTCTCTTCATTTTAACACCACAATGCTATAATAACGACCTGTCCAAAAACCCGTTTTTTTCTACAAGGAGTGAGCAATGAAACGAGCTGTGAGCGTCAGTCTGGGAAGTTCCTCCCGGGACAAAAAAGTGATTGTTGATTTCCAGGGTGAAAAAGTAAGCATCGAGCGGATCGGAACCGACGGGGATGTCGAAAAGGCAAAACGTCTTTTCCGAGAACTGGATTCCCAGGTGGATGCTTTTGGCATCGGGGGCGTGGATCTTTATCTGCGTGTCGACGATAGAAGGTATCCATTACGGGCTGCTTTTCAACTGATCGAAGGAGTCAAGGAGACGCCTGTCCTGGATGGCAGAGGGCTCAAACATACGCTGGAGCGGCGCGTCTTCGAGCTGGCTGGCCCTGCGCTGGAAGAAATTTTGGGGGAGATTCCGCGGTTTCAACAAGCCTTCATCCCCGTGACGGTCGACCGGATTGGGCTGGCCGAGGCCGTCTCCGAGCGAAGCGAACACGTCGTTTTTGGCGATCTCATGATCGGACTGGGCGTGCCGATCCCCATCCATGGGCTACGCAATTACAAGCGCGTCACCAGAGCGCTTTTTCCAATCCTCAGCTATTTTCCCTTGAGCATGCTCTTTTACGGCAGCGGCGGATCTGAAAAGAAAGCCAAATATCACAAATATTGGCACGACTCCGACTTGCTGGCCGGCGATTTCATGTTCATGCGTTTGCACCTCGGCGAAGACCTAACCGGCAAGATGGTGATCACCAACACAACCACGGATGAAAACATCCAACTATTGCGAAAACGAGGGGTTCGCCTGGTGGTGACAACAACGCCGCGCTACGAGGGACGCTCCTTCGGCACCAACATGATGGAGGCTGCTCTCACGGCTATCGCCGGCGAGGGTCAGCGGCTCAGCTATGACCAGCTCAACAAGCTTATTGACGAGTTGGGTCTGGTTCCCCATGTTGAAGTTCTAAATCCCTGAGATTTCTCAATCCCCCATTCCCCAGCGGGGCTGCCAATCGGAAACCGGAGCGTCGGTCAGGCGGGTCACGTCGGAGCCGTCGGTGCGCATGATGTAAACATCGTTGTTGCCGTGCCGCACGGAAGTGAAAGTGATCCAGCCACCATAGGGAGACCAGCTCGGGCCAAGGTTATCCGATTTGTCCGTAAGCTGACGCAACCCGCTCCCATCCACGCGGATGGTGTAAATGTTCCGGCTTCCGGAGTGACCGGCATAAAAACTGAGCCGCTGCCCATCCGGGGAAAAGCTGTTCCGCCCCCCGATGCGGTCGATGTCGGTCACCTGGCGAGGATTGCTTCCATCGGCGTCCATGACATAGAGCTGCGGCTTGCCCGACCGGGAGGAGACGAAGGCGATCTTCGAGCCATCCGGCGACCAGGTGGGGTCGATGTCGTTGCTATCCGAGGGGGTCAACGGCCGCGGGTTCCCCCCATCCCGCTTCATCACCCAAATTGACTGTTTCCCCCCGCTCGCGTTGGTGAAGACGATTTTCTGCCCATCCGGAGAAATATCGGGCGCATACAGGCTGCCAATCCCATCGGTGAGTTGGGTCAGATTGCTGCCATCGACATCGATGGAAAAGATCTCAAAATTGCCCGTTCGCCGGGACGAAAACACGATCGTCCTGCCATCGGGGGAGAGAGAAGGGTAAAAGTTGGTCGCCCCGGCATCGGTCAGTTGCACCTTGCCGCTTCCATCGGCGTTCATCAAGCATATTTGGTCAATCTGGTCGATGAAACAAACGTAGACGATTTGCCCCTGAACGGAGGGAACCACCCGGGGCGGCTCTGGCGTTGGTGTTGGGGGAGCAAGCGTCGCGGAGGGGAAGCTGTTTCCCGTGGCGAGGAGCGGGGGCAACGCCACCTGGGTGGGAAGAATCTCTCCAGTGGCAACCATCTCTGTGGATGCATCCTCCGGCGCGGGCAGGATACGCCAATTGGCCCAAAATCCCAGGGCGACACAGATAATCCCGATCAACCCCCAGGCGGTGGCAATGAGCAAAAGCTGATAGAAAAGGGAAAGCTGCAAGGGGCGTCTTTTCATCTAGGGTAATTGTTCACTCCCCTGCATCAAGCAGCGATAGATGGTAGAGGGGGAGCGGGAAGTCCTTTGCGCCGTGC
>CAZXXW010000301.1:0-2786 GCA_964644835.1 uncultured Anaerolineales bacterium | reverse complement strand
ATTATCAATGACCACTCCGCCTTGGGGCATTAGGATAAGACTTCGATTGGTTGTGCCTATCTCAACTTTTCGCCCGATTATCTCTGGGGTCTGATCAGCGACGGCCTGCACCTGCGGGTTTTGCGCGATTATTACCACAGCAGCTCGCGCGGTTTCGTCGAATTTCACCTGGGCGACATCTTCGCCACGCGCGACTTCGCTGCTTTTCGGGCTCTGTACCGCATGGCTCACGCCAGCCGTTTTCTCCCCTCTCCCCAAGGGAGAGGGGCCGGGGGTGAGGGAGAGCTTTTCCTCGAACAGTTTTACCAGTACGCCCTTTCCACAGGGGTCAAAGTAGGTGAAGACCTGCGCCAAAACGTGCAAAACGCCATCGAAACCCTGGCCAATGGCTTCATCCGGGCGACGCCCACCTTGCTAGACCGCTTGCAGACGGAAGACGAGCAGTTCTATTATCCCGACTTTGGCCAGATGAGCATGGAGGCCGCTTTCTTCCACGATGTGCTCACCACCATCTACCGGGTGCTCTTTTTGCTCTTCGCCGAACAGCGCGGCATGCTACCGGGCCGGGGCAGCCTTTACATGGATGAATTCTCCATGACCGCGCTGCGAGCCCGGGCCGAGCGTCCCGTTGGCGAGGATCATCACGTCGATTGTTGGGAACGGCTCAAGACCGCCTTCGAGATGGTCGGGCGCGGCGTCCCTGCGCTAGGTGTGTTTGGCTACAACGGCGCTCTATTCAGCCCCGAACGTTCCCCGCTGCTGATGCCCAACCCGGAAACCTTGAGGGTTTCCGAAAACTCGCAAGGTCTTCAAGCCCAATGTCACAACGACGCCTTGCTGCGGGCCATCCGTTACCTGACCACCGTGGAGACCGAAGGAACCTTGCAGCGCGTCTCCTACGCCGATCTGTCCGTCGAGGAGATCGGCAGCATCTACGAGAGCCTGCTCGATTTCACCCCGCGGGTCAGCCGGGGCGCCGAATCGGTCGAAGGGCGCGATATCCCTCCGGGGACGTTTTATCTCGATCCCCGCGGCTCCGAGCGTAAGACCACCGGCTCGTATTACCCCCATCCTGCTTTGGTGGATCAATTGATTCAATCCCCCCTGATCCCGGTGATGGAAGATCGGATTCGGGAAGCCGTGCCCGCGTATCATCCCGAGGAACCGGAGAATCTGACTCCCTCGGAGCAGGCTGCCGCGGCCGAGGCGATTCTATCCTTGAAGGTCTGCGACCCTGCCGCTGGATCCGGCGCTTTTCTCATCGCTACGGACAACACCCTGGCCTTGCACCTGGCCCGTATCCGGGGCGGGAACCTGTATCCCCGCGAAGATGAGATCCGCCACGCCCGCCGTGATGTGCTGGCCAACTGCATCTTCGGCGTGGACCTGAACCCCATGGCCGTGGAGCTGTGCAAAGTCAGCCTGTGGATCAACGCCGCCGTGGACGACCGGCCGCTCAATTTTCTGGACTATCATATCAAATGCGGGAACAGCCTGATCGGGGCGACGCCGGACTTGTTGGCCGATGGCGTTCCTTACGAAGCCTTTGCCCTCGGGCGGCCAGGTGACGACCGAGAGACAGCCAAACGTTTCCGGGCTCAAAACCGGAGAGAGCGGCGCAATTACGAAAAACACCAAACCTTCCAACCGCAATTGGGACTGTTTGTTTTGCGCTCGGAAGAAGATTTGCAGCGCTATTTGGCGTTGAAAGATTTGGCCGCCGAGCACCCGCACCAGGCCCGCGAACAGTATGCCGCCTATATCGCCGGGGACGATTACCGCCGCACCAAACTGGAGGCCGATTTCTGGACAGCGGCCTTCTTCTGGCCTTTGCCCGAAGGAACCGCTGGGCCCCCACCTTTGGCGAGTTCAAGCGATTGCAAAGCGAAGGGCCGGAGGCGATCCCCGCCGAGAAACTCGCTCAGGTTTCTACCCTGGCCGACAAGCACCATTTCTTCCACTGGCACCTTGAATTCCCCAAGGTCTTCCGTACATTCGACGATCAAGACCGACCACTGTCCACTGATCACTCCCCACTTCCCACTGGGTTTGACGTCGTCCTGGGCAACCCGCCCTGGGAGCGGATCAAACTACAAGAGAAAGAATTCTTCGCCGATAAAGACCAAGGCATCTCCGAAGCGAAAACAGCGGCCAAACGGCGCAAATTGATCAAAAAAATTGCCTGAGAAAAACCCTGATTTGTGGGAACAGTATCAAGGTGCCCTACGAGCCAGTGAGTGCACCAGCGCTTTCTTACGCCAGAGCGGCCGTTTTCCACTCTCGGCGGTGGGCGACATCAACACCTACCAGGTCTTCGCCGGGCTGGCGCGCCAGATCGTCGACGGAAAAGGGCGCGCCGGGATCATTGTGCCCAGTGGTATTGCCACCGATTACTACAACCAGGACTATTTCAGCGCCATCACCGCGAACCGTGAATTGGTCAGTTTGTACGATTTTGAAAACCGTAAAAAGCTGTTCCCTGAAGTGGACAGCCGCATGAAATTCAGTCTACTGACTTTAAGCGGTGAAAAAGTCCGTGTCCAACGTTTTTTGCGTTATTGGCCCACGCGTATGGGCGGCATGATCACCCCAGCCTGGCTGAAGAGATGAACGATCTTCTCCTTGGCCCAAGTTACGTCAGGGGTGCGGTTGTGATAGGCATGCCTACCGCGACCATGATGATCGCTCAGGTCGTAGGCGTCGGTCGAGAGAGCCAGATGCGTGATCCGGTCTCCCTCCCAGCCCCAGTGCACCGAAGCGACATACGAGCAAGGCTTGCTGAAGGC
>CAZXXW010000300.1:0-2807 GCA_964644835.1 uncultured Anaerolineales bacterium | reverse complement strand
CGTCGATCTGGAAGACATCGCCCTCAGGCGATTGGGCTTCGAAGAGTTGCAGGTAAACGCCCAGGCGGTCCTCGACGAAGTCGGGGGTGTCGACAACCTCAACGGTGACGTTGGGGTTCTCTTCCATGTAGCGCTCAGCAGCAGCTTTGGTCAACTCGAGTTCTTTACCGACGTTACCGGCGAAGACGCGCAGAGTGACTTCTTCTGCTTCTTCCTCTTCTTCCATTTCTTCCTCAGCCTCTTCAGCAGCTTCTTCCTCTGCGGGCTCCTCAACTGGTTCCTCGGCAGGTGCACAGGCACCGAGTACCAGAGAGAAAGAAACTAAGAGAGCTATGAGCAAAAACAGTCTTGATTTCTTAGACATATGTTCCTTCTCCTAATTAGATTAATTGATGTAAGAATTGTGTAAACTGGGGAGTCAAAACTGATAAATGTAATTTTTGCCGATTATCACCTCCTTTCAATATGCTCAATGGAATCTCTTATGCCGCTACTTTACAGGCAGTTTGTTTTTTTGTTAGGACGGATAAATTGTTAGAAACTGGAAGAAAGTGAAAATAGCTCCGATATCGATTTAGCATTTGATTGATAGCCAGTTTGACGTTTGCTTTGATATCATAACGATAATGTAGATAGATTTTGGATACTTTTTTCCAATCTACATAAATTGCTATCATTAAACTGTTATTTTGAAAAAGGAATGCTGCCAAATAAAAATGAAACCGTCAAAGTTCATCCAAAGATATGAACGATATGACGGTCTATATAACATGGGATTTTGGCTGAAATGTCTCCTCGGAGATCGGATGCATAGGTTGTTTAAATTGGTGTATCGTTTAAACCTTGCTTGCATACTACGAAATATATCAAAAGAGTCTTGAATTGTCAATCATTTGGCGTTTTTTTAAGAATTGTATTCAAGTGCAGGTGATGGCTATCAAGCTCGTTGATGCGAAAATTGCTTTCGCCTCAACGGGTCACTAGAATGAGAAGTTGTTGGGGACAAATCCACTAAGAAACGAAAATCTTGGCCGTTTCGGCGGTTGCGGCAGCGTTGGAAGCGTAGGCGTTAGCCCCGATTTGTTCGGCAAATTCGTCGATGACAGGAGCGCTGCCGATCATAATCTTGAGCTTGTCGCGCACTTTAGCGTTAGCTCGCTCACCCATGTCAAAGCTCCATCAATTTCCCACTTCCCTCGTGAAGACCAGTCGAATAACCTGGGAACCCAGTTGTCGCGGAAATGTTTGTAGGAGTGTTCGTGTCCCAGGTAGTGACCGCTGAGGCCGATGTCGTTGATAGCGTCTAGGCCAATGGTTTCAGAGCTAAATGTGCACGCGGCGCTGTCGACACACCCTTTGGAAAATTTAGTTTGACCGTCAACAGGGCATATTTTGAATTTGTCTTGTTCTGCAAGAGATGTGGTACATCGTTTAGAGCAACTTGTTGCAGAGAGATCGATCAAGTGGGATTCCTTAACTTCGTGTATCGATAGGCTGGAAGCGTTCTTGCGATCCCAGCTTGAGATGTAATCCCAGGTAGCTCAGCACGGTGATCAGGCAAAGGGCGCCGCCCAGGTACCAGAGCAGATTGGGGTTGTAATTGTCGAGGATCAAACCAGCCAGTCCGGGCCCAATCGTGGCCGGGATCGCCCAGGCCAGGCTGAATACGGCCATGTAGCGGCCGCGCATCACCTCCGGGGCGAAATTGGCGGCCAGGGCCTGGCTGACGGGCATGATGATCATCTCTCCAATCGTGATGATGACGATGTTCAAGGCGAACAACCAATAGACGGCGACGATCCCAAAGAGGGTAAACCCAATCGCGTAGAAGAAGGCGCCGAAAGCCATCATCAAAAAAGGTGGTTTATCTTTGATTTTCCGGGTGGTCCAAAACTGGAGGGCGATCACGGTGATGGCGCTGGTTGTCATCAAGAAGCCGTAGCCTTGCGGCTCGATGCCATGGTAATCTCGTAAGTAGACCGAGAGCGAGTTGTACATCTGCTGGTAGACCAATCCCATCAAGATGGCCGCCAGGATGAAGGCCATGTAGGCGCTATTGCGGAGCACGGCGATATAGCCCCGAAATGTCGCCAGCATGTTCTCTGGTTCCTCATCGGGATCAGGTGCCGGCTTGGTTTCTGGGATGAAGAGATAGAAGAGAACGGCAACCAGGCAACTGACAAGCGCGTCGGTGACAAAGAGAGCAAAATAGGAACGGTTGGCGACGAATCCGCCGATGGTTGGGCCGATCATCCAGGCCAGGTTGGCGACGACGCGCAAGATTCCAAACCCCTCCGCTCGCTGTTGTTCTGGCAAAATGTCTGCGATCATCGCTTGGTGGGCGGGCATGGCAATATTGGAAAATAGGCCTACCACGACAGCCAGCGGATAGAGCACAACCAATTGATTGACCAAGCCGAGCGAGAGCGTGCTCACGGCGCTGAAAATCAGTCCAAACAGGATCAGTTTCCGACGCCCGAATTTATCCGTCAGTCCCCCGCCGATCATGTTGCCGACCAATCCGAAAACGGAAAAGATGCCCAGGACAATCCCTGCTTCGGTCATCCCGACGTCGAATTTTTGGGTGATATATAAACTGAAAAACGGCAACAACATTGTGCCGCCAACGCGATCGATGAAAGAGACGCCGACGACGATCCAAAAATTAGAGGGGTATTCCTGATAGGTTTTCTTCAAGCGCGTAAACATGGAACTCCTTGTCGATTTTGACTGAAGCGCAATTGTAGCACAGCATGGAATGTTTAGAGCCACAAAGCATCTCCAAAAACCATTTCCGGTTTTTTCAA
>CAZXXW010000299.1:0-2815 GCA_964644835.1 uncultured Anaerolineales bacterium | reverse complement strand
CCGTAAAATGAACCAACATTTCTATTCGTTCATCAATGGACAGGGATTGAAACCATCTCGCTTTTGCTTCCAATGTCTCTTCACTTCGCTGGTGTGAAATATCTTTTTTCATCAGAAAACTATCCTAAGCAATCATTTGCACCTATATTCGAATTGATTCTACCATTAGTTTGATCCCAGAGATTTTCCATCACCGGAAACACATGCATCGAAAGCAACTTCTACCAGTATGTTTGGGCTATCCCTTAACCGAAATGATACCAAATCGCCCACAAGACGAGCATGACCAGGCCAAGCAGAAAGCGGGCAAGGAAGGATAAACCCCATCCGGTCAAGAGACCACGGACGACCTGAGAGGCTTTCTTGCTGTCACCCAAGCGGTGGAACTCTATCAAGAAAAGCACCAGGGGAGCGGCGATCAACCCTCCCACAGGGGGAAAGACGAACGTGAACACCACACCGGCAAACAACGCCAGGAGGATAGAGCGCCAGGCGGCGCCCTCTTGGCGCGCTTTCGCACCCATGAGCACGTTGTCTACTGTCACAGCGATGAGCATCAACACTGTGAGCAGGGCGAACAAAATCCAGCCCAGAACACCAAACCCAAACAGGATGCCATAGACCAGAGCCGCAGCCCAAATGACGACGTTACCCGGAAAGATGGGGATGACCAAACCAAGCTGCCCCACCAGCATGGTCAGGAAGATCAGGACTTTGAGAGTTGTGGCCAGCCAGGGAGCCAAAGCAAATCTCCTATCCTGCGGGTTTGATCACTTCGATGCCGCCCATCCAGGGATGCAAGACCTCAGGAACGACGACGGACCCATCGGCTTGCTGGTAATTCTCCAGGATGGCGATCATCACCCGGGGAAGCCCCAGCCCGGAGCCATTGAGGGTGTGAACGTAGCGTGTATTGCTACTCTCTTCTGGCCTGTAGCGGATGTTGGCGCGGCGGGCCTGAAAATCGGTCACGTTGGAAACGGAGGACACCTCTAGCCATTCCTGGCAACCCGCGGCCCAGACCTCGATATCGTAGGTGATGCTGGCGTTGAAGCCAAGATCGCCTGTGCAAAGTTGGTGAACGCGATAAGGCAAGCCGAGATCAACGCAGACTTGTTCAGCGTCGGACATCATTTTCTCGAAGGCATTCTCGGAATCTTCGGGCTTGGTGAAGATATACATCTCGACTTTGTCGAACTGGTGGCCGCGCTTGATGCCGCGCACATCGCTTCCGGCACTCATCTTCTCGCGGCGGAAACAAGGCGTGTAGGCGGTGTAACAGAGGGGCAAAACGTCCTCGGCGAGAATCTCATCCCGGTGCAAGCCGGTGAGCGGCACCTCGGCGGTGGGGATGAAATAAAAATCCTCTTCATGGTCTCGATAAAGATTATCGGCAAATTTGGGTAATTGTCCGGCTCCAAAGACCGTCTCTGTCTTGACCATGAAGGGGGTGTATTTCTCGGTGTAGCCCCGCTTGATGTGGGAATCAAGCATGAAGGCGATCAGAGCCCGCTGCAAGCGCGCTCCCGCGCCGCTGAGCACATAAAAACGCGAACCGGACAATTTGACGCCGCGCTCAAAATCAAGGATGCCCAAGTCCGGTCCCAATTCCCAGTGGGGCTTGGGATCGAAATCATAGTCGGGAATCTCGCCAACGGTCTTGAGGACAACATTGTCGCTTTCGTCCACACCGACGGGGGTGTCTTCGGAGGGAATGTTGGGCAGGGTGGCGAGAAGATCGTGCAAGTTGGCTTCTGCCTCCCGGAGTTTTTCCTCCAATTGATCAATTTCGTCGCCAAGGACGCGCATCGCTTTGATCATCTTCTGGCGCTCCTCGGCATCCTTGGTTTTGCCGATCTTTTTTGAACCGCGATTGCGCTCAGCCCGGCGCTCTTCCACGGCTTGCAGCAATTCACGCCAATGGGTATCCAGTTCGATGACTTTGTCAACAAGAGAAGTATCTTCTTGTCGTTTGTCTAGAGCTTCACGGAGCACATCGGGTTGGCTGCGAATCAAATTGATGTCTAACATAAGCACCTCCATAGAAAATAAGAATCAACAACGCCCCCACGTCTGAGCAGGACGAGGGGGCGCTCGTGGTGCCACCTGCTTTTGCTACCGGATTCTTTATAATCAGAACCAATAGCCTCGATCAACGCGCTAACGGGCGCACCCGGCTCCCTTACAACACCTGAGGTGTTCCTGCGGGAGCGATCTCTTGCCAGTATAAAGGCATAACTTCTTTTCACCACAAAGACAAGGAGAACACAGAGTTTTTCTTCGTGTCCACGAAGGAATTCTTTGTGAACTTTGAGACTTTGTGGTTATTTCTTAGGAATCTATTCCTTCAAAATTTTTACCTTGACATACTAAAGCAAGTTGACGGAGTGGATTTCGCCGTTTGACCTGCCATCTCGCACAAACCGGCGGCTCGCTGCAAGGTGTCACGGTTACTTGGCTCCGTGCTGATCTTTGCTGCATTGTAGCCAAAAATTATACCGGAGCTTCGGAAACAGAGTCAAGCGGAAAAGACCAACTTTTGAAAATCCACGGTCTGATAGTAAGGGTGGTTAGACAGGATTTTAAGTGAGAGGAAGTAAAGATCTGAAAGAGGAGATAAGGAAAGTGGTCAACTCTTCTTGATGGGGATTGTAGACAATGAAGGATGGATTATAATCAATTTATATGACTATCATAACGAATGTAGATATATTCCCGGTTAACGACCTACGAGATGCTTTGCTTACCCGACTTCCTGAACTCATCCAGCATATAGTGATGTATGGTTCCTATGCCCGCTGCGAGGCCGTCCCGG
>CAZXXW010000298.1:0-2835 GCA_964644835.1 uncultured Anaerolineales bacterium | reverse complement strand
TAAACACGCTCCAGTAACGTTAAAATTAGCCTTTTCTTTCGTTACTTAAACGTTGCGTTTAATTACACAAAAGTAGCGCCTATCCCGGCGTCGTTCGCGCACGCGAATGCAAAATGCAAAGAGAATACTTAATCCTGAAAGGTAGTTTCGCGCCAATTCGCACACCCATGAGCGCGTGATCATACAACAAGTATAACGTAACCGGCATGAGAACGTTACATAAAAACGAGATAAAGGGCAGCCTCCTGCCCTGAAATCGCGCTCAATCAACCTTGTATCGTAGCTTCTAGCTACCTATCACTTTGAGCTGTCCGTCGGTCGAGTGGTCCGTCGCTCTGCGGGCCATCGGCCAGGGCTGTATCGAGACCAGGACAGCGGGCGGCAAACTGCAGAAAGCGCATTTTGTTTAAGAGAAATGCGGAGAAGAATCGAATTTCTCCCTATACAGACAAGGATCAAGGTAACAATAGGCCGCTGGTCTCGATACGCATCTGGTTTCGACAGGCTTACCCGCAGGGGATGACAAGTCGTTACGGGGTATCATCGCGAGGCATTTCGTAGTTTGGAATGTCGTGGCGATCTGTTGTTCGTGGGGTTGAACGTGGGAACGCGTAACGCTTAAATCCTACTTGACGCCGGGTGGGGGGCATGATAAACTAAGGCTTGTTGGGTCCCGTGGTGTAGCGGTTCAACATGCCGCCCTGTCAAGGCGGAGATCGCGGGTTCGAATCCCGTCGGGACCGCCAATAGACAAATTAAAGGGAAAATCCCCTACGCATGTGATAGTGTCGCAATTTGTCTACACAAAGCGCCTGCCCTGGTCAGCAGGTGCTTTGGTTTTTAAGTTCCATCTTTTGTGTCTAACACTTGTCCTTCTTCCTTGAGAACAGGGTTGAACAAGTTGTTCTGATTTTACACTGACCGTTTGCGTGTGTCAATTCCTACTCCGCTTATTGACCGTGAAAACGCCCGGTTCTTCCTCCTCCCATCCATTTTGCTCTGCAGCCAGCCGAAAGATGTGCACAAATTCTCTGTTCGGCTTCAATCTGGTTATCGTATCCGTTTGCACATCGGCATAGACTGCATCAAAAATGAGATGGCATATCCCCGCCCTTTCCTCCACGGTGGCCTCTTCTAAATACGGCCCTAAATCTCCTAACTGCATACTCAATTCAACCATTATGGCCTCATCGGGAATGACCAGGCTGTCTAGTTCAGCCCGCAAGGCATTGCGCTTGCGTTCGTATTCGTCATCGCTGATCAGCCGGTCAGCATACACGCGTCCCAGGCGCCGCAGTTTGTCTTCAAGAGTCTGGCGCTTCTTTTGGATCTTGTTAGAACCGGTCATCTCTTCCGCCAACCGCTCAAAAGCTTCTTCCCAACGCCGAGGTAAATCCAGTTTCTCCAAAAGTTCGAGCACCTGCGGGTCAGCTCGATCTGTGCGGATGGATGTGCCTGCATGGTCACATTCCAACCCGCGGGCGCGCGAAGCTTCCTTGTAGTAATGATACTTGTACGATGATTGCATCCTGAGACGGCGCTCACACTGATCACAGCGGATAATGCGCTGCAACATGTAAACGCGCTTGGGCGTGGTGTTATAGCTTTTAGGGGTCCGGGCGCGACTTTTTCGGACCTTGAGGCAGGTTTTGAATAGTTCTTCGCTGATAATCGGCTCGTGTTGCCCTGGCCAAATCTCGTCTTTGTAGGTGACCACACCGTAGTAATAATCGTTTTGCAGAAATTCACGAGCAGAGTCCTTGCTCCAGTTTCTATCTCTCCGGGTCTCGAACTCGTTTTCGTTGAGGTACTGGGCAATGTCCCGATCGGAGTACTGGCCAGTGGAATACATCTCGAAGGCTTTTTTGACCGCTTTTGCCTGTTCAGGATCAACCGCACCTGGCTGCTTGGGCCCCACATTCTTGTAACCAAAAGGCAGCAAGCCGTTATGTAAGCCCTGTTTGATCCTTTCCTTCTTGCCTTTAGAAGTCTCAGCGGAGAGATTCTCAAGATACCACTGAGCGAACACGGCCATCATGTGAAAGAACATCCTACCCATGGGAGTGGAATAATCGAAATCTTCAGTCACAGATACCAGAGTGACGTCACAGTCATTCAACTCTCGGAAGTTCTTCAAGGTGTTGCCGATATTGCGAGAGAAGCGGTCCAATTTATGGATCAGCAAGATCCGAAAACGGCCCATTCGGGCATCGGCGAGCATGTTTTGGAAATTAGGGCGATTATCATTCTTGCCAGAAAATCCTGGATCGGCGTATACCTTGGTAACGGACCAGTCTCTGCTATCGGCAAATTGGCGACAAACACGCTCTTGAGCGCTCAAGGAGAGGCCCGTTTCAGCTTGCTCATCAGTTGATACGCGCGTGTAAATTGCTACCGGGGTGTCAGGGCCATATTCTTGATGATTCGTATTGCCATCTACCAAGGGGCTGGGGCGACCCTGGTCTTTTTGTCGTTTTCGACGGCTGGTATACCCAATCGGTCCATCTTTTTTCGTCATCGTTGCCTCCGTTTCGTCTTCTAGCGTTTTCCTTCTAGATGCTACAAGGGCCATATTGTAGCACCACTTCCCAGTGCCGCGGACACTGGGAAGATGATTGGTTATTTTGAGCTATCCTCCTTTTGCTTCTTTTTGGCCTCCTTACGCAGGCCGATCTTAACCAGGATCTTGAGAAGCTCTCGAACGCGAGGGGTGATTTCTTGATCCTTTTTGTCTTTTGTCATGGGTACGATCTCCTTGTTTCTAAAGATTCAGTACCCAACCGGTTGGGCGGTTTGACAGATGTTTGTCTTTGTGCCATAGTTTGCGGGTTGTTT
>CAZXXW010000297.1:0-2918 GCA_964644835.1 uncultured Anaerolineales bacterium | reverse complement strand
GATTTTGCCTGGATTCTGGTCATCAGCCGCGGGGTCAGTAAAATCACCACGCCGAATAATCCGAGGAAAAGGAAAAGTTTGAAGATCATTTTGATAATTTTCAACACGACGCTGTATTGTACCAAACGTAGCTGAAAATTGGTTCCGGTTTTGCTCGTGCGTTTGGCGACGACATTTGCTTGCATCCTGGTATCCAAGCGAGTACAATCATTTTGTTATGAACAAAGAACTGGAAACCCGTTACCAGCAAGCACTGGACTATATTTATAGCTTTGTCGATTTCAGCTTGACCCACCAGCAGAATCTTTCTCCGGAAAATTTCGATCTCAGCCGGATGATTGCGTTGGTGGAATCGCTGGGCAACCCGCAGGACGCCTACCCGGTTTTGCATGTCGCCGGCAGCAAGGGCAAGGGGTCGGTGTGTTCGTTTTGCGACGCGGTCTTGCGAGAGCAAGGTTACAAGGTTGGTTTGTACACGTCGCCGCACCTCAAAGATTTCGAGGAGCGCATCCAAATCCACGGCGAACCCATCCCTCGAGCTGATCTGGTCGCCTTTACCGAGGCAATCAAGCCCCATGTGGCCGCCATCCCCCGCCTGACTACCTTCGAGATTTCCACTGCGCTGGCGTTTTGGTACTTTGCCGAGCAGGAGATCGATGTCGGCGTTATTGAGGTTGGCCTGGGAGGGCGCTTGGATGCCACCAATGTGGTCACGCCGCTCGTTTCGGTAATTACATCTCTTTACCTGGAACATACTTATGTTCTTGGCGATACGATTGAAGAGATCGCCGCCGAAAAGGCGGGGATCATCAAACCCGGCTTGCCGGTGGTTCTGGCACCTCAACTGGATTCTGCCCGTCAAGTTGTCGAAGAGATCGCCGACCAGCGCGGGTCAGAGTTGACTCGCCTGGGGCACGATTACGAGTATCGCCGCGTCGGAGCGTCCTTGGAGGGGCAAACCTTCTCCGTTTGGCCGGCAGATAACGAGGCTGACGCCGAAACCCTGCGGATTCCGTTGTTGGGGCCACACCAGGTCGTCAACGCTGCCACGGCTTATCTCGGCTTGAAGGTTGCCCGCCAGGAGAGCTTGGCCGTTTCGGATGGTGCCATCCGCCGGGGCTTTGCTCGCGCCCAATGGCCGGCGCGGTTTGAGGTTTTGTCCCGCGTCCCGAAGCCGGTCGTCGTCGATTCTGCCCACAATCCCGGCGCGGCGGTAAAACTGCAAGAGACGTTGGATGAGTTTTTCCCTGGTCAGAGCATCTGGCTGGTATTTGGCGTCTCAGAAGACAAGGACATCGACGGAATTTTATCGGCCCTCGCCGAGCGCGTTGAGAAGATCTACTGTGCCAAAGCACCCCATCCTCGCGCCATGGAAGCCGAGGCCTTGGCCGCGAAAGCGCGTTCTCTGGGCAAGCCCGTTGAGGCGATCCCCGACGTGGGCGATGCCCTGGAGACCGCTTTGGCCGAAGCGCCACAGGGTGATTTGATCCTCGTCACGGGGAGCATTTTCGTCGCAGCCAGCGGTCGAATTGCCTGGTTTGAACGCATTGAACCGCCACAGGACTAGGCAACTTTTCAAATCAAACTGATTTTATCTTTGAATCGATCAAGGACACAAAGTCTGGTCTCTCTGCGGATTATTGGGCGCTGCTTTAGACTTTCTACCGTCGTCCCAGCAGCTTGAGCCTGTTGTAGAGAGACTTTTCCTGCTTTTGGTGAACTTGGTGGATATTATTTGGAGTAATTATGCAAAACGATGATTGGGGCTCGAGCGACTTCGACGCTCACAACGAAGAACTGTACCAGCGCACCGAAGAACTGTACGGCATCAACGACCTTTATCCGGGTGAAGATGGTCTCATCGAAGCGCCGGTGATGCCCCTGCGCGGGGTGATCATCTTTCCCCAGATGGTCTCACCGTTGTTGCTGGGAAGGGATTCTACGCTGTGGGCTATCCAGGAGGCCCGTGCCCACAATCAGACTCTGTTGGCCTTTGTGCAGCGCGATCCACGCGTGGAAAACCCTGGGGCAGAAGATCTCTTCCCCATCGGCGTCGAATTGGCTGTTGGCGAGTTGATCAACATCCCCGAGGGGGCAAGCTCGGCTCTGGCTCAGGCCCGCCGCCGGGTCGAATTGGTCGAACTGACCCAGACCGAATCTTACCTTTATGCCCGCGCCCGACCGATTTTCGAAGATTATCACAGCAGTCCAAAAATTGAGGCGACGATGCGTTCGGTGTTGGATTTGTTCAGACGTTGCATCGACATCAACCGGCGCTATCCCGAAGATGCCTATTTCTACGCCAGCAATATCGACGATCCCGGCATCCTCGCTGATCTGATCACGACGGTGCTGGCCCCGGAGACCGATATCTTGATCGAGCAGCTTGCCATGACCGATCCGATCGAGCGGTTGAGCTTTGTCAGTGGTTTGCTTGCCCAAGAGCTGGAGATGCTCACCCTCGAGAGCCAGATTCAGTCCCAAACCAAGAGCAAGGTTGACCGCACCCAGCGGGAATTCTATTTGCGCGAGCAGATGAAGGTGATCCAGAGCGAGTTGGGTGAGACAGACCCTCAGACCGCCGAGATCGCCGAATTGCGGGAACGCATTCAGGCCGCTAATTTGCCCGAAGTTGCCGAACAAGTTGCCTTCAAGGAACTTCGCCGTCTTGACCACATTCCTCCAGTTTCGCCGGAGGTTGGCATCATCCGCGGCTATCTCGATTGGATTCTTGATTTGCCCTGGGGCGACACCACCGAAGACAACCTCGATGTCAACGAGGCCGCCGAGATTCTCGATCAACATCATTATGGTTTGCCCAAGGCCAAGGACCGCATTCTCGAGTACATCGCTGTGCGAAGCCTGAACCCCGACGAATCCAAACAGCCGATTCTCTGTTTTGTTGGCCCTCCCGGCAC
>CAZXXW010000296.1:0-2995 GCA_964644835.1 uncultured Anaerolineales bacterium | reverse complement strand
ATCTTGGATTGCAGGTACAGCAGCAGCGTGAAGCTGATATGATGAATAACTGCTTGTTTGGGGGCTATGGTGACGTGCTATTGCGGTAAAAGCTGCTTTTCCCAAATCTTTATTTTTCTCACACAACTGTTCAATAACACCAGATCCAGCCATAGCGCTCTCCCCGGCATGGTTGGGTCGCTGGGGATAAATTTTCTTTTGAGCACTTTTTTGTTCCTTACTGCCATCGTAGGTAGTATGAGCGGCCATATACGACTCCGAGATATGATACTCATCGTCGTCATACAATTTGCTGATCTCAGTTTGCCAATCATGGGCCCATTTTTGCCAGCGAGTATCTAGCTTACCCAAATCATGGAGCACAAACAAGGCTTTAAGCATTCTGTTCATGGTACCGCTGGTAACTTCTAGTTGTTCCTCGAGTCGTTGGATAGAGAAGGCGATTTCATCCCTCAGCGGAAGACGCCAAAATCTTTTTTCACTATCAAAAAGTGATTGTGTGTAAGCTTTATCTAATCCATGAACATGCTCTGAATAGGTTTCTAATTGATAGGCATACTGGCCATGGGTGTTAGTTTCCCTATTTCTTGGCTGGGGTTTGCGAGATTTTTCTCCACATTCATCTAGCCATAAGCCCATTTTCTCACTGTAATGCACAAATTGGGGATGAATGGCGATGATAAAGTTGCCGTAAACTTCGCCAGCCTCCTGGATGGGATTCCAAACATACTCAGGACGGCTGCGCGCGGGGCTGTCGGGCTCTTGATCGACGCGTTCTACCCAGAACATTGGCCAGTCATCAAAATGGGCCTCTCCCTCATCTAATGGCTTGAGAATGCGATAAAGTTGACCGGCGGTAAGCGAGAAGCCATCATAATACCAGGGATTATGTTGCAAGTTTTCGTCATGCTTTGGATCGTCATGTAGAAATACAAACACGGTGCTATGTACATCGCGAATTAGATCGGCTGCCTGGGCGCGATCGCATGATTGCATAACATCTTCCATTTTTTCCTGGTGGCTTTTTTGAGAATACGCGATCCCATCTAAAATTTCTTGATCAACAGCTTGATGCACTTGATCGATGAGTGCTTGTTCATGCCGGAAGGTTATGGGGGTGTCGGTATATTCATCCTTGGTAAGCGCTTCCCAGGTGGCTTGGCACAGTCGCAATCCCCGGTTAGTTTTCGATGGGGATGGTATTTTGTCATCGTTCTTGTTTTTTCGAGCAGGCATGTGATAGGGGATAAAATTTGGATCACCATCTTCGTTGCGAGGTAAGTAAACGAAGACGTTGCCTTGTTCACTTTCACGGCGAGCACATCGTCCACTCCGTTGGAGCAAAGAAGCAGCCGGAGCAATCTCAGTGTGCATAACGTCACAGGTGATGTCTAGTCCCACTTCGATGACCTGCGTGGCGATTAGAATTTGTTTTGGCCCTTGGTATTCTTCTTGTGAAGGCCCAAATTGGGTTTTGATCTGTTCTTCCTTTTTATCGCGATGATTTTTGTAAAAGCGAGAATGCAGGAGCGTGAGTTCTATTTTCTCTTCTCCTCGCCTGGTTAGTTCTTTTTTGAGATCCTGGTAAAGTTGTTGTGCCCGGGCAACGGTGTTGCAAATACAGACGGTGCGAGTCCCTTGGCTTTGAAGGACTCTTTCCGCTGTCAAAGGAGAATCGACAGCATGAAATCGGCGGTCTTTGTTGACCTGTGAACCTATCTTCTCCATAGCAAAACGAGCATCTTGATTTCCGGGTACTACCGCAGCGTCTAGTAGAACTGCCAATCGATTGATCATTTGGAGGGAGAAGGTGGCTGTCATGACGATGAACGGGGTGATCTCTTTTAACTCCGCCAGCATTGCTAATGTGGTTGGCAGGGTGCTGTCAGGGTCGAACAAATGTAACTCATCAAAAACCAGATAGCTTGATAGTACGGCCCCGGCATTGATATTGGCTAATCGTTTACCTACGCCGTATGGCGTATTCAAATAGTTGCTCAGGGTCTGGTCTATTGTTGTGAAAATTAAATCCCCTTCAACTTTGGGGTCTTCCGGTCGATCTCCAGTTTGAATTGTGACATTGAGTGTGTTCTCCCATCCATACCTGCGAATAATCTGTCGATATTCTGTTAGAAATTGATTTGCCAAGACCTTCATAGGAACAGAATAAATACATTTCCGTGGGAAAACCTCGGGCGTTTTTGTCTGGCGAGCATTGAGATAGGGGAGTAAAGCCGCGGCGGTTTTACCAGCACCTGTAGGAGCTTGTAGAATCACGCTTTGTCCCTCGAGTAAATATTGTGCTACACGTTTTTGAAATGGATATGGATTCCAGGCCATTATTATTCTTCTCCAAAGAAATCACGAAAAGTTTGTGCAATGTCTGTATCAGCGGGATGATTGTCAGAGCCCCGATGCACCTTCCAACCATAGAGGCTGGCCAACCGCCGGGCTTCACCTGCTATCCTATCTCGGAGCTGCTCGGGTTTGATGACCATCACCTGGCTACCCCAACCCCGTATCCAAGGGACCATCTCTTGCGGTTCGGCAATTTGGGCTCTCCATAGGAGCGTACCATCATCAAGCTCTTCGATCTGTTCGGTGTGGTGCCATTGGGTTTCTTGCACCCGCTTGGCCACCTCCCGGCTGAATTTAAGCTCCACAGTGACAGGTTCATCGTCGCTGTACCAGATCCCCCAGGCGTCTTTGAGTTGCTCGCCGGGATCGAAATCGTCGGGAATAGTGTAGTTTTCGTCGAGCAGTTCAATGGTGCGGATGCGCTCGATCTTGAAGGTACGCAGTGCCCCCGGCGGTTCGCGCCAGCCGATCACGTGAGATGTCCGTCCCACGGCATAAGGTTCCATGAAGTAAGGAGCAAATTTATAATCGAAGATCTGGCCATTGGGCATTTCGTGGGTGAGGTGGACTTTCTGGCCCAGCGACCAGGCCCGGGTCAACGTCTCCAGGGCTTGCAAATAAATCGGGTCCCGGCGGC
>CAZXXW010000295.1:2108-3014 GCA_964644835.1 uncultured Anaerolineales bacterium | reverse complement strand
GCCCAGCGGGCACGCACAGCGCGGCAAGAATGACCACCCGTGAACGCTTACAAACGCTGATCTTCGCTGGTGAAATCTGATTTCAATCTCAAGAGAGCTTACGCACATGATGCCAAGTTTACCGCCAAGACGCAAAGAACGCGGAGACAACCACTGTTTTTATCTCTTTTTCCCTTTGATTTTTAAGGAAACCAGGAATGTAAGAATTTTTTCTCCTGATTTCCTGGCTTCCTAATAAATTTTGATCAAATCTCTGCGCACTCCGTGTCTCTGCGGTGGATTTCTGTCTGAGCTGCGTAACTCCTATTCGAAAACTTCAAGCTGAAAATGCTTCAACACCCGCAGAGCCCGCAAGGTGTTCCAACGGCTGGGCTTGCCGGTCTGCTCCATGTCGAAATGGGTTTTGCCAGGATGCTTTGCCTGCACCGGCCAGCGCCCATCTTTGCGCTGCTTCTTGATCAGCACGTCCAGGGCGGGCTGCATCCGGGGGTCGTAGCTGATCCCCGCGGCCCGGAAGTACGCCAGCGCCCGGAGGATGTCGTACCTCCACCGGGATGGGAACGACAACATCAACATGCATTTGTCGATGATCTCTCCGGTGTGATCCGAGCGAAAGAGTTGGTGCTGGAGAATGAATTCTCGGCTTTGGGCGGCAATCTGCTCCAGTTCGGCCTGGCGATAGGTATAGCCATTGGCAATATATTCCTGAATGCCCTCCAGCACCGAAATGGTCGAGTGCAAGGAACTGTGGACCGCGCCGCCGTGTTCAAGCTGGCAATTGAAGCCTCCATCGGGCATCTGCTGAGCGATGACGTAATCGATGATCGAGTGGAGCGGCTCCTGTTTGACACCAAAATAACACGCATAGGCCAGAAACATGCCGTTGACACACACATCGCTCTGCTC
>CAZXXW010000295.1:0-2098 GCA_964644835.1 uncultured Anaerolineales bacterium | reverse complement strand
GACCTGTGCGGGTTGACGCTGCCGTTAGCCGCTTTGTGCTCGTCCAGAATCAGGCCGATCGTCTCGAGCGCACCAGGATGGCCCGGGGGCAAGCCGAGATGGCGGAGATCAAGCAAAGTGTAATGCGAAGAGATCCATTTGGGCTGATAGAATCCCCGGCCCCAATGGCCGTGCTCGTTCCGGGCCTGGAGAAAGCGGGCACCCCATCCCTCCGTGGCGATACGGGCTTGCAAATCGGGCTTCTCGTCGTCAAGCAAATCGCGGTGGACTTGGTATTGGACGGACACGTCGCCCTGGAGGAGCCATTCCAAAATTCGATCTGGGATCATCATGATTCAACGTCTCCGTTTCAACGCGTAGACTTGCTGCGGTTCACGTTTGCCCCTCACCCGCAGGGTGCCCATCGGTGAAAGGGAAACCCGGTCCCGCACGAGGAGGGCCGCGGCCTGGTTGAGCAGGATTGCCGCTTCGACCTGCTTGGTCATCGCTTCCAGGCGGCTGGCCAAGTTGACAGCATCGCCGATGACGGTGTATTCCAAGCGCTCCTCGCCCCCCAGATTGCCGGCCACAACGGGACCGGTAGCAACCCCCACCCCGATGGCCAGCTTCGGCTCAGCCCGTTTTTCCTGGTCGAGATTGAATCGTTCCAGAGCCTGGAGAAATCCCTGCGCCGCCCGAACAGCCCGAAAGGCATGATCCTCGCCTGGATTGAGGGGCGTGCCAAATACAGCCAGGAGACTGTCGCCGCCAAATTTGTTCACCAGGCCGCCATGGGCGATGACCACACCCGACATGGCTTGATAGTAACGGTTGAGCAGCTCGATCAAAACCTGCGGCTCCAACTGCTCGGTCAGGGCGGTAAAGCCGCGAATATCACTGAACACGACCGTCGCCTCGACAAGTTGGCCGCCGCGCTCGGCGCCGTGCTCGATGGCATAGTCCGCCACCTGAGGGGTGACATAGAGCCCAAAGAGCAGCCGGATGACCTCCTCGCGGCGGAGACCGGCGACCATCTCGTTGAAGCCCTCAGCGAGCAGGCCGATCTCGTCATTGGAGCGCACCGGCATATGGTGATCCAAATCGCCCCGGCGGACGACGTCCATGTGCCGGTTGAGCGTTTCCAGCGGTTCGGCCAGAGAGGTGCCCAAGGTCCCGGCCAAGCCGACGGCGAGAAAGATGCCAATCCCGACAACGAACAACTCCAGGCGCAACAAGCCGGGGAGCAGGTCGCCCGGTTGGGGCGACGCGACCAACTGCACGGCCCGGTTGTACGAGGCGACCACCAGGAAGAGCAGCGGCATGAGGCCCATGCCGAAGAGCACCAGGAGTCGGCGTTTGACCGTCATCCGAAAGGAGGGCGTCTCTTTCACGCTCGCTCCGGTGAAGAAAAGGGGGAGTTCCGCTTGCCAGACGCGCTCGATGGCAAAGTAGATCAAGACGGCGGTGACAAACCCTGCGATGCTGCTGCCCAGGGATGTTTGCAAAAAGGCGACCCAATTGAACTGTTTCGAGGGGGAGAGGAAGCCGATCAAGAGGGCGGCAAACAGGCCTCCGATCAACCAGACAAACATGTTGATCCCGGCCGAAATCGCCGGCATGTTCAGCGCCAGGCGGCGGATCCGTTCCGGGGCCGGTGGAGGCTGATCCGTTTTTATGGCCAGGCGATACCACCGATTGAGCGGGCGCAAATAACGATCTCGCAAAAAGCCACCCAGGGCCATCAACAACGGCGGCAGCGCGCCGGACATGCCCCAAATGAGGCCGGATTGCATATCGACATCGATGGCAAGGAGTGCAAAGTATAGGGACGTCAACGCCGCTCCGCAAAAATTTGCCCCGATGATGATCAAGATCAGATTGCGGTTGACACGCCGATAGCGGCTAGTTTTCATGCTTTCTCCCGGGAAGATTAACTTGATAGGCCCAGCGCGATTATAGCTTAATTCGGCTATAATTATGCCCATGAAGCGTCCAATCCTTCCATGTTGTAACGACGCTTCTACTTGGCAAAGCCGATCAAGCGCGCAGAGTTTAAAACTTAAAGGTGAAAACCGATGAAACAAGTTCTCCTCGTCACGGATGGCATCGTCCACCCACC
>CAZXXW010000294.1:0-3041 GCA_964644835.1 uncultured Anaerolineales bacterium | reverse complement strand
CCACTGAGCGTTAGATCGCCGCGGATGCTGGCCTGAGGGCCTAAGGCCAGGTTCCCGCCAAATTGCAAGACATTGCCATCGACCTCGCCATGGATGGTCAAATCGCCCAGAAATTGGTACACATTCCCTTCCAATCGGGCCGATTCAGCGACCGTGAGCGTGCCATCGAGCAGCAGAATTTCCGCGGCCTCAACCTGGCCGGGTTGCACGGTGACGTCGCCATCGAGGATCAATTTGCCGCCATAAACGCCGCGCCCATCGCAGGCGGTGAGCAAAAATGCCAAAAGGACGAAAAGGAGGAGCAAGTGAATACGTTTCATCGAGAACCTTTAGGAGAAGAACAACGTTTGGGAAGATAAGCCTGGATGATCAAAGCAAGCAGAAAGAGAATGGCCAAAGCGTTGACGATATTGAGATGGCGTTCCAGCGACATGCCGCCCTTTTGCCACCAAATCGAAAGCGCCGTGCTGATGAAGGTTGCCGCCCACCCGGAGAGCGCAACGCCAATGGCCGCATTTCGCCCAATCGTCTTGGGAGTGGAAATATCGGCCCAGACAGCGAAATTGACAACTGTGTATAAGCTAACGCCCCAAGCGTATAAAACTGGCATAATCAGCGCCGGTGTGCTGGTCGAGGTGCGCAGGCTCATCGTGTACAAAAGATGAACCAGGGCAAAGATGCCAAAAATCCAATAAAACAGGCGGCGCACCTCGATGGCATCATAGAGCACTCCACCGACCAGGGCAGCAACGACATGAACGATGCCGATCATCACGCGGATATTGTAGCTCGGCGATTGCCAAGCTGACTCGATCAGAAGCGGCGTGTCGAGCAAACGCAAAAACCCCAAGCTATCGACGAAGTAGATCCCAAACATGAGTACGATCAAACCGACAAGATCGCTCCTAACATGATCGTGTCGATCGACAAAACGCCCCCAGTGGAAGCGGGGCAGGCGATGCTGTTGGGCAAGCTGATCCACAAAAGGGGGCTTGACAAAGGCTAAAAACCCCAAGGCGAGCAATCCCCCCGGAATCACCCACAAGAGGGGCATGACGAAATCTTCGATTTGCCAACTGGCCGGGATCAGGTTAGCGGCCAAATAGGCGATCGCCGTGATGAGTGCGGCCGCTTCTCCCCGGCCCCGGCGCGGAATTAGATCAACGGTAAAACTAAACGTCAGCGGTACGCCCATCCCCAGAAGAATTGAACAGGCAATCACCCAAGCGTAAAAAGCGCCCGGCGTGCGGATTAAAAGAGCCAAGGGGGTGAGGATCAACTGGCCGAGAATGATCAAGAAGACAAGGCGCAGCTTGAAGACAAAGCGGGTACCCCACTCCCGGGCGGACATCCAAAATCCAAACCCGAGAGCGACAAAGCAGGTCAACAGGGCGAGCATGGTCATGGCGCCAGCAACCTCGGCCCGAGACATGCCAACCAGGCGTTCGCCGAGATCAACCAAGCCTAATTGCACAAAGGTGAGGTTGTAATAGTAGCCAACACTCATCATGCCGATGAAAAAGAGATAGCCAAAATAACATGGCCATTTGGAGAGAAAGCGCAGCCTATTTTCTATCAACATTTTCATTGGTCAGAATTACGATTAAAGTCGTGATGGAGAGCAAGATCACTTGAATGAGATAGACCGTAATAGAAATCGGATAAACCAATCCAAAGATGGTGTTGACCATAAAGTGGAGGAGAATGAGTGAAATATATCTTTTGTCTCCTATTTCAAGGATTCTTCATCGTTCATCTATATGGTACAAAGGAAATCCATTTTCCGCATCAGTCACTCAGGGAGTTTTGTGCCTGGCCAGTTGATTAGACCATTACATTTTCGATTAACGTGCAGGCTTCTCTCACGCCGTCTTCGGCGCGAATCTTCTCTCCAATGCTTTGTGCCTTATGGCTGATTGTTTCGTCATTCACCAGTTGTCTCAATGCTTCGGCAAGTTTCTGGACAGAGAGCTTCTTGCGCGGGATCGGACGCGATCCGACACCAAGCTCTTTTATTTTTTGACCCCACATAAACTGATCGATGATGTGCGGGATTGCTAAGGAAGGGATTCCGGCGCGCAACCCTGCCGCGGTCGTGCCAAAACCACCATGGTGAACGATAGCAGCGGCCTTAGCCAGAAGCCAATCGTGGGAAACTGAATCAGCCCTGAAGATCGTTTCAGGTATCTCGATGTGATTCAAAGGTTCCCGCCAACCCTGAATCACCGCCCGCACTTTTGCCCGCCGAATCGCTTCAACGGTAATCTGAGCTGCTTCGTTGGCATCCTTACCACTAGCTGTCATAGCTCCCAGGCTGATGACAACAGGCGGTTGGCCCGACTCTATGAATGACTCCAGTGCAGCCGGGACATGCCACTCCTGCGGTCGTCGAGCAAACCAATATCCGGTGACTCGATGGCGTGGTTCCCAGTGTGGGTCTGGTGGTGAAATATGCGCACTGACGGGAATCAGATTCAGGATAGGAGATGTGATTCCTTCAGGCCCCATCGGTTTGACGCCCACTTGCTTGCGGAATTTGTTAAGTGGTCGCTCCATCAGCAAACCCATCCCTGCTCCGGCCAGCTTACCGATCGCTTTTAGAAAGATGGACTGGTTGGGATCATCAACGGGTATCGCTTGCGGGAATAAGGTCACTGAGACAGTGGGCAGTCCCAATTTGTCCGCCTCAATGCTTCCCGCTCCGGTATGAGAGACGATCATCAGATCAGTATTCTGGCTCAGGGAGAGGAGATCATCGTGGGCTTGCTCTAGCATAGAAAAGCTAAATTTCATCACCCGCCAGAATCCAATCATCCAATGCCAGGCATTTTCGTGGATCATGGCTGTCTCATAACCCAGGTCGATATCGGGTCCAATGGGAGCAAAAGGCACCTGGTAGGATTCGACGAGCGCACGCTGTATCGGATGGGTGGCGATGGTGACCTCGTGCCCCAATTTGATCAGACCACCTGCCAGTGCAATATAGGGCTGAACGTCTCCACGCGTGCCGATGGTAGGGATTAGAATTTTCATTTTTTCTC
>CAZXXW010000293.1:0-3047 GCA_964644835.1 uncultured Anaerolineales bacterium | reverse complement strand
TATTTTTCTCAATTGTTAAGGGACACTACCCATCATCTAGACGAAGCAATATTATCCCCCTATGGGGTTTTTTATCTCGATATACCTTTTCGCCAAAGTCTTTATCATTGGTTATCAAAATGCGGTTCTCTTTATAAGCCCTTTCAACAATCTCGTCATCTTCCAATCCGCGAGCTTGTTCATAAACAGAGAACACATTATGTCCTTGCTCTTTTAGCCACCTAGCAACGGCTGGGCCTGTACATTCGTCAACCAGAAACCGCATGATGTTTTACTCCGTTGCAAGCGGCATATAGGCTATATTTTCCAACGATTTTGTCGCAAAGAACAAACAGGCTTGAATATCTTCAATTGTTAGGTCTTGATATTCTTCGATGATTTCTTCGCGAGTGGCTCCTTGCGCTAATAGGCCCAAGATATATTCGACCGTCAAGCGAGTTCCTTTGATCACAGGCTTGCCAACCATCACATTTGGGTTCATGACGATGCATTGTAACATTTGTTTTTCAGTCATAGCCATTTCACCTCCGTACCATATTATACCTTTATTCTTCTGCTTATAGACCTATTTCTTTCTCGTAGCAATGACCACATAGTTTACGCTCGTTGCCGCAGCATTTTGATTTGGCCAGTTAAAGCATTTCTTTGTGGAACTCTGTGCAACTTTGTGTTCCATCGCTTGTTTGCGTTTCAACGGTTTATCCCCAACGCATCTCGAAACTTCTCGATATTCTCGGCGATGCTCGCCCTCTCGTTGAAGATCGCTGATCCGGCCACCAGGATCGTCGCCCCGGCGGCGGCAATTACGGCGGCATTGTTGGGCTTGACACCGCCGTCGACCTCGATATCGACGTCGGATAAGCCTCGCGCCTCGAGCATTTTTCGCAACCGGGCGATTTTGCTCGTGCTCGTGGGGATGTACGATTGCCCCCCGAAGCCCGGGTTGACCGACATGATCAAGACGAGATCAACGAACGGGAGAATCTCCTCCAACGTGGAAAGAGGGGTGGCGGGATTGAGCGTGACACCCGGCTTGACGCCTAGTTCCCGGATTTGCTGCACCGTGCGGTGCAGGTGCGGGCACGTCTCCACGTGGACGGTGATCTGGTCGGCGCCGGCCTCGGCAAAGGCGGGGATCAGCCGCTCCGGCTTCTCGATCATCAGGTGCGTGGCCAGCATTGCCCCGCCCTGATCGACGATTGGCCGCAGCGCTGAGACGATCAAGGGTCCGACGGTCAAATTGGGCACGAAGTGGCCGTCCATCACATCGACGTGAATGTACTCTACGCCAGCATCGAGCGCTTCCCGCACCTGGTCGCCAAGGCGGGTGAAGTCGGAAGAGAGAATCGAGGGGGCGATTTTGACGTCCATAATTATTTCTCCAAAACTTGCGAGCAAATCTAGCTTTTCAATGATGACTACTCTTCACCGCGGTTCCGTGTTCCATCGCGTTGGCCTTGCTCTCAGCGCTCCAGAATTCGAACGCCGTCTTCCCCGGCTACGATCACCTCGCTGGCCATGTCCAAAAACAGGCCGTGCTCGACAATGCCGGGACGCTGGGAGAGCATCTCGGCCAGTTCGTAGGCGTCGGGGATGCCGCCCTCGAACCAGCAGCGGGCCAGATAGCTGCCGTTGTCGGTCACCACGGGCGAGCCGTCGTCTTCGAACCATTGTTCGGCCCGGCAGCCCAGCGTGTTCAGCCAGCGGATATGGGCCTGCGCCTGGAAGGTGACCACCTCCACCGGGAGCGGCCCGCGCTGTCCCAGCCGGTCGACGAGCTTGCTCTCATCGACGATGACCACAAACCTGCGGGTATGCACCTCGACGATTTTTTCGCGCAGCAAGGCCCGACCAAGCCCCTTGATCAGATTCAGGCTTGGGTCGACCTCGTCGGCGCCATCGACGGCCATGTCCAGATGGGAGCATTCTTCAAGTGTCGTCAGGGGGATACCCAACTCCCGGGCTTGGTCGGCCGTCGCTTCGGACGTGGGCACCCCGCGGATGTCGGATAAATCTCCGGTGGCAACTTTTTCCCCGAGCATATCGACGAAATAGGCCGTCGTCGAGCCCGTCCCCAGGCCCAGCGTCATCCCGCTATGAATGAAAGTGAGTGCCTTTTTAGCGGCTTGTTGTTTCAGATTCATAGCGATAGTAATTCTTTTGCTTTCTTGGCCACATTTTCAACCGTAAAGCCAAGTTCTTTGAAAATGACTTCATAGGGGGCCGAGGCACCGAAGCGATCCAGGCCGATCACCGCGCCGTCGTCGCCGATGTAACGCGGCCAGCACAGTGTCGCGCCCGCTTCGATCGCCAGCCGGGGCACGTCGGGCGGCAAGACTGTTTGGCGGTAGCTGTCCGGTTGGGCGGCGAAAAGCTCCCAGCTTGGCATCGAAACGACCTGAGCGTTAATCCCCTCTTCGGCCAGTTCTTGCCCTGCTTTCAGGGCCAGTCTGACCTCCGAGCCGGTGCCGATCAGGACAATGTCCGCCGCCTCCCCGTCCGCCCGGGCAAGGATGTAAGCTCCTCGGGCGCTGTCGTTGTCCACGGGCGTGATTTGCGGCTGTCCCTGGCGGGTCAGAATCAAGGCGGTGGGCCCGTCTTTGCGTTCCAGGGCGATCTTCCAGGCCTGGGCGGTTTCGTTGCCGTCGGCGGGCCGCAGGGTGACCAGGTTGGGGATCAGTCGTAGAGACGAGACGTGCTCGACCGGTTGGTGGGTTGGGCCATCTTCACCCAGACCGATGCTGTCGTGCGTAAAAACGTAGATCACGGGCAGTCCCATCATCGCGGCCAGCCGGATCGAGGGGCGCATATAGTCGGAGAAGACCAGAAAGGTGCCACCGTAGGGGCGCAATCCGTGCAGGGCCAAACCGTTCATGATCGCGCCCATGCCGTGTTCGCGAATCCCGTAATGGATGTAATCGCCGCTAAAATCGCCCGGTTTGATCTCCTTGTGTTCGCCGGTTTTGGTCTTGTTGCTGCCGGTCAAATCCGCCGAGCCGCCGAGCAGATGGGGAATCTCGGGCACGAGCGCGGCGAGCACTTGCCCG
>CAZXXW010000292.1:0-3061 GCA_964644835.1 uncultured Anaerolineales bacterium | reverse complement strand
GCCTGCTCGGCCCGGACGAATATCACGAAAACGTGGACAACAACGCTTTCACCAACTATCAGGCTCAATTCGCTCTGGACAAGGCCGTTTCGATCTACAAACAGCTCAAGGAGCACAACCCGGAGCGCTTGCGCGCCCTGGCCGAGGTGCTGGGGATTGGCGAGCCAGATGTGGCCGATTGGCAGGACATGGTCGCCCGGCTGTATCTTCCCCAGCCCGATGAGGAGACTTTGCTGATCGAGCAATTCGACGGCTTTTTCGAGCTGGAAGACATCCTTCCCGGGGAGCTAAAGAAACGGCTCAAAGACCCCAATGAATATTGGGGCTGGCCCAACGGAATCGCCGTGCGGGCGCAGGTGCTCAAACAGGCCGATGTGCTTCAGTTGCTCTCGATGCACGATCTCTTCCCCGTGGAGGTGATCCGGGCAAATTACGACTACTACGAGCCGCGCACCGAACACGGTTCCTCGCTGAGCCCGTCGGTGCACTCGATTGTGGCCAGCAAAGCCGGGTATCCCGAGGAGGCTTACCGCTTCTTCCTGGAGGCTGCCACAATCGACCTGTACAACCAGAGCAAGAAAGTGGTCAGCGGCGGCTCCTTCCTGGGCGGGATTCACACCGCGGCCTGTGGCGCGGTCTGGCAGATGATCGTGGAGGGCTTCGCCGGGTTTCACATTGACGGCGACGAGCTCATCTTCGACCCGGCGCTGCCGGAGCGATGGGAATCGTATAGCTTCCGCCTGGCCTTCCGCTCGAATGATTGCACCGTCACGGTGACGGATTCGCAGGTGGAGGTCGAAGCAGCGAGCGACAACACGGCGCCGCTGGCAGTGCGTGTCAAGGGGCAAAGCGAGTCGATCGAACCGGGGGAGAGCGTGCGGTTTTCGATGTGAGCACGCTTGAGAAAATCCGTAGCATTACGGGAAAAACAAAAAACGCGGAGTCGCAGAGAAAAGGATAATCTCTGCGACTCTCTGGTTTCGCGACTTCGCATTCTGCGTTAAAATATAACCGTCTCGTAAATACTGAAATCTTTCAGAGGAGGAAACAAAATGAATTACAGAAAACTAGGCAAAAGCGGCTTGCTGGTGTCGGAGTTGGCCCTGGGCACGATGATTTTCGGCGAAGACAGCGAGCGCAGCACGCCCGCCAATGAAGCCAAAGAGATCATCCACCGCTACCTGGACGCGGGCGGCAACCACATCGACACGGCGAACGTCTACGCCGGTGGCCGCTCGGAGGAGATCGTCGGGGAGACCATCCAGGACAGGCGTGACGAGATCGTCCTGGCCACCAAGGTGCGCTTCCCGATGGGCGACGGCCCTAACGACAAGGGGCTTTCCCGCTATCACATCATCAACAGCGTCGAAGCCAGCCTGCGCCGCCTGCAAGTCGAGACCATCGACCTTCTCTACATGCACTGCTGGGACCCGCTGACCCCGATCGAGGAGTCGCTGCACGCCTTCGATGACCTGATCACGGAGGGAAAAGTGCGCTACATTGGCGTGTCCAACTTCAAGGCCTGGCAAGTGATGAAAGCGCTGGGCGTCAGCGATGCCAACGGATGGGCCCGCTTCATCGCCGCCCAATACCAATACAGCCTGGTGACCCGTGACATCGAGCCGGAATTTACCGATTTGTGCTTGAACGAGGGGTTGGGCATCGTCCCTTGGAGCCCGCTTGGGGGCGGTTTCTTGACCGGCAAATACCAACGCGACAAATCCCCCCAGGATGCCTCCGAGGGCCGCATTGCTGTGATGCCCGACAAGGCCGAAGAGGCCTGGCACCGCCGCAACACCGAACGGAATTGGAAAATCATCGAGATAATGAACGAACTCATCGAGCGCTACGATGCCTCCCACCCCCAGATTGCCTTGGCCTGGCTGCTGGCCCAACCGGCAGTCGCCTCGGTGATCATCGGCGTGCGCACCATGGAGCAGCTAGAAGACAACCTCGGCGCCGCAGATCTGACTCTCAGCGTTGAAGACCTAGGGCGGCTCAATGAGGCCAGTGCAATCGAGCCGGGCTATCCCTACCGCTTCTTGAAAAATTATGGGCAGCGCTAAACATTAAAAACAGAAAGACCTGGCAGGATTTGAAATCCTGTCAGGCCTTAATCAACAAGCGCCAGAACCACTTGGCGCTTAGCAGCCTCTCCAAGGCCTTAACCGACAAGGCCAATAGTTTAGATTTGAGATTAATCCACAGGTTCGAAAGAGAGCAGCGGCGCTGGAACCCAGCCCCTGCTCTCCGGGCCTTCGCGGCCCGGAATCTGAACCATGTAATAATCAGTGACCGGGTTCTCCTGATAGAGCACCACCTGCACCTCGGTGCCATGCGGCGCTTGGGCCTTGATGCTCAGCCTCAAGTGGCTGTCGTAGAGATAAACCGTCGGCTGGATCAACTCACCGTCGTAACGGCCATTCAGCCAGGCTTGATCATCATCACCCCATTCCACAGGGATGCCACACTGGTCCGGATCGGGGTTATCGGGAAAAGGAAGGTCGGGCACATCCGGGTCGCGCACCAGATTCGATGCCGCTTGATCCGCTGCTTCACCCTCGGTTGAAGCAGAATCGGATTCAGGAACCTTGGCCAAGGGGGAACAGGCGGTCGCCAATCCAATGATTGAAAAGAACACCAATATGATAATGGGTCTAACCTTTGCGGTCATTCTTATTTCCTTTAAAATTAAGCGCCCGCTCTTTAGCGGGCACGTTGGCTAGAACCTCCGAGGTTTGCTTGCCAGTGGCGGTAAGCACAATCAGGCTGCATCAACATATCAGTGTCAGGCTCCAACCAATAAAAAACCTCGGAGGTTCGTCCTTGCCTGTGGTGAAATCCGGTTGATCGGCAGCCTTTGGCTACTTACCATCTGTCTTCTTGACGCTATCTGGAACGGTTTTCTTACCTGTCAAGTTGATTAGAAATCCAGAAAGCCTTGAAATATTTCTTGTTACTGCGGACCAGAATAGCTTTTTACAGCAATTCTCAATATGGATGTCATTGCGAGCCCTGAATGCTCTTTTCAGGGCGAAGCAATCTTTTTCAATTGTCTAGG
>CAZXXW010000291.1:0-3145 GCA_964644835.1 uncultured Anaerolineales bacterium | reverse complement strand
CGGCCGAACTCACCCGGCGGGCGATCGCCGCGGTGGGCGGCATAGAGCGCTACGTCAAGCAGGGCGCCGATGTTATTGTCAAGCCGAATATCTGCAATGCCTATCACGGCCCCGAGTACGCCAGCACCACAAACCCGGAGGTGGTGGCCGCCATCGTCGCGCTGTGTGTAGAGGCCGGTGCCGGAAGCGTTCGTGTTATGGACTATCCCTTCGGCGGCTCGGCTCAGAATGCTTACGAAACAAGCGGGATTGCGCAAGCTGTCCAGGCTGCCGGTGGCCAGATGGAGCTGATGAATTCCCTCAAGTACCAAGAGGTCGAGATTCCCAACGCGATGGCGCTGAACAAGACCAAGATCTATGCCGACATCCTCAATGCGGATACGGTTATCAACGTGCCCATCGCCAAACATCACTCGATGGCCAGACTGACGCTTGGTCTCAAGAACTTGATGGGCGTTGTTCTGGACCGCGGCGCGCTCCATGCCAGCGGGCTCCACAAGTCCATCGTCGATTTGTCAACGGTCGTCAAGCCGCAGCTTACCGTCATCGACGCGACCCGCATTCTGGTCGCCAACGGTCCGACGGGTGGTAACCTGGACGACGTCAGGCAGAGGGACACGGTCATTGCCAGCGCCGACGTGGTCGCGGCCGATGCCTACGCCTCGACGCTTTTCGACATGACCGGCGCTGAGATTGACTATATCGCCTTGGCCGACCAACTAGGCTTGGGTACGATGGATCTCACATCGATTAATATCGAAGAGATCAACGGATAACACAGTTTGCAAAGGAAGGTCTGATGAGAGCGATTACCATACGCCGGCTGCGTCCGTGGGTACAGGCCCTGGCGTTGATTCTCTTTATCGTTGTCCTGGTGGCTGCCGGACGGGATTCTTTCCTACCGGAAGACCTGTTTTTCTGGCTGGACCCGTTGGCTGGCCTGGCGGGGATGCTGGCTGCCCGGCGGCTGATACCGGCGATGCTTGTCGGTGGGCTGATCACGCTGATCCTGACGGTCGTCGCCGGACGGGTTTGGTGTGGTTGGATCTGTCCACTGGGAACCGTGCTTGACTGGGTACCGGCGCACCAACCGGAACCGAAAGATGCCGACCTCGATCGTTGGCGGGGGGGCAAGTATTTTCTGCTGGGTGTGATCCTCCTGGCGGCTGCGCTAGGGAACCTCAGCCTCATAGTTCTCGATCCAATTACCCTACTGTACCGCACGGTGGCCGGCGCTGTCTGGCCGGCGCTGGTGGCGATCATCTCAGGGGCCGAACAAGCACTGGCCAAGCTGCCCGTGCCCGGATTGCTTGATGGTATCGTGACGGTCGATAATTATCTCCGCAGCACGATCCTGCCGGTGCACCAACCAGTCTTTCGACTCAGCGGTTTAACCATCTTGCTGTTTGTGACTGTGCTGGCCCTGAATGCCATTCGTTCGCGCTTCTGGTGCCGTTTCCTCTGCCCGCTTGGTGCTTTGCTTGGGTTGGTCAGCAAGGTCTCCTGGTTGCGGCGCGCGACAAACGATCGCTGTGTTGATTGTGCGCGCTGTGCCCAGGCCTGCCCGACCGGCACGATCGACGCCGAACAGGACTATGCCAGCGATCCATCCGAGTGCATCATGTGTCTTGAATGCGCGCCGGTCTGTGCCCCGGAAGCACAACAGTTCCGCGGCCATCTGACACCGGCGGACTGGCAGCCCTATGATCCCTCCCGACGCCAGTTCATCACTTCGAGCGGCGCGGCTTTGGCGGTGGTGGGCTTGAACGCGGTGTCGCCTCAATCAAAGAAAAAACAGGCCTTTCTTCTGCGCCCGCCGGGAGCCAGCGACCCGGATTTTCTCACCCAATGTTTGCGCTGCGGGATGTGTATACAAGTTTGCCCAACCTCGGGCTTGCAGCCCAGCCTGACAAAAGCCGGGTGGGGTGGCATGTGGACTCCGGTGCTTGAGCCACGCCTGGGCTATTGCGATTACTCCTGTAATGCCTGCGGTCAGGCCTGCCCGACCGGTGCAATTCCCGCCCTCACGCTTGAAGAAAAACGCCAGACGGTTATCGGGCACGCCTATGTCGACCGCAATCGCTGCCTGCCGTGGGCCAGTGGCCGTAGCTGTATCACTTGCGAAGAGATGTGCCCCTTGCCCGAGAAAGCGATTCAACTCGAGGAGGTCGAGGCGTGGTCGCCCGATGGAGAACCCATCACCCTCCAACGCCCGCACGTGATCCAAGAGCGCTGCATCGGCTGTGGCATCTGCGAGAATCACTGCCCGCTTGGCGGCCAGGCCGCCATCCGAGTCTACACGCCGACGGATTTGGGCGTTGCTTTACCCTGGTAATGGGATCGTGCCCTGATCGCAGTTGATTGGAAATCAATGCTGGTCTACGAAACCGACCTTCGTCGGTTGAAGAATCAATCCACGAAGGTGGATTTTGTCTGCCTGCGGTTGGTCAAACCTGCGCTGCTTTTAAAGGGCCACGTTCCACCCCAGAGCAGTGGAACGAGAACAAACCCTCCAAGCCGTCATTCTGAGAGAGCGTGCTCAGCCCCGCTGAGCTGGAGTGACCGAAGAATCCCCCAGGCCCCAAGGGGAGCGTTTTTGAGACCTGACAGGTTTCAAAAACCTGTCAGGACTTGATGAATCTCTCCTGGCCCGGTATGGAAACCTTCGGTCTCGCCCTCGTCGGGGTCAGGCGACCTCCGACGATCCTTGGCGTAGGGGTCAAGGCATGCCTTGACCCCTACGTTGTGCAAGGGACGCGGAGCATAGAACGAGAGCGTTAAGACCTCCGAGGTCTCCAAGACCTCGGAGGTCTCTCATAGCTGGATAAAGGTCGCCTGACCGAACCCACCATTATCATATCTTTCCCCCTCTTATCACAATAGCCGTCACTCTCTTATTGTAATAACGGTCTCCCTGTTATTACAATCCCTGTGCCTTTCTTATCATAATAACTGTACCCCTGTTATTACAATAACTGTCCCCAACCATTGTAATGACTGCCCCCCAGTCATTGAAAGATTGCAACCCACTCTTTAAGAAACTACACCCCACTCTTTGAGAGACTGCACCTCAGTCATTGAAAGACTGCCTACCAAGGATTGCATGACTGCCGCCCGGTGATAGGCTGTTTTGCTGGCGGTGATG
>CAZXXW010000290.1:1350-3147 GCA_964644835.1 uncultured Anaerolineales bacterium | reverse complement strand
GCCAAAATGCACAAGTTCGCGGTAGGCAATTGTGTTTCCCATAGGGCCTTTCAGCCCGGTGCCAAATTGGTCTTTATTTTTGCCCCCCTTGTGTGGACGCAATATTTTAATGAAGGTATTGTTGACAACCAATTGATTGGGCAGCTGGATCGCGATCCGGAGATCTCGAAACAAGGGGAACCAAGTCGCCCCTTGTGAAACACCGTATACTCTAATGGCTACATCAAGCAGTGCCATTTTCATTGCAAAGGGTGTTGGAGTAATCAACGTTTTGCCACCGCTCGTTGTGGCGTTATAGGGCCGCAAGCTGAAAAGGGAGGTGGGGCTGTACTTTGCTACTTGCCACATAGTGAGCCCCTAGGCCTGATCGTTGAAACGAAGGGTGTATGGTGTGGTAGTTTGGATCAGATCACCCATGATGTCAGCCAATTGTCCGACCGTATTGTAGGGATGAACATCAATCAACGTGTTTCCGTGCAACTTGTTGATGGAATCCTTGGTCTGTTGGATCTCCTCTTGGAAGTTGGGATTGATGGGGCTGATAGTCGGTGCTGGTGCTGCGCCGTGGCTGACAGCAACAACCCCCTTGAGGGCAACAAGGTGGGGCAATTGGGTGTTTCGCATTGCACCGTTCATTTCAACAAAGGAGTAGAGCAGGCTCTCAAGTAAAGCGACATAGCGTTTTTCGCGATGTACTCCTTCGACATATTGTTGAGTAATGTCATTGAATCCAATGCGGGCGGTTTCGAGATTGACCACAATGGCATAAACGCCACTACTGGCTGGGCGATGGAAAATATTTTGCCCTAGATTGCCCTTCCGTTCATCTTCCTCGGTGGGTTTTTCGCGGCGATCGGGAACATATTTGACATGAAAGTATTCATCTGTTGTGACCGCCTCGGGAACGCCAACGACCCAGCCAAATTCCGCTGTGCTCTTGCGTGGGGCGGAGAACGCGCCCTCTGTGATCAGATTTCCGGCCAGGTCATCAATGGTGCAATCATGAATAAGTCGATCGACAACCTGTACCTGAGTGCGATCATCATCGTTGAGCCAGGCGCGAAAGTCGTCATCGGCGCTCATGCGGTTAGCATCCAGCTTTTGGCAAGGTTTACAAAGCGTTAGCCCCTTTTCGGTGGCAATGCGATGCAAATGTTCTACCTGAATGTGTTTAAACATGTCACCGCTGATGGCATTGACGTTAGCCTGACGGGGTTGACCGTCATCGTCGTTGTAAACGATGTCAACCATCCGAGTTTGAATCTGATTGCCTTCCCCGCCTTCGTTGTTCAGACTATGCAGGTTGAGTACGGCTTGTGCAGAGATTGAGAGAGAGTAAACTTGGTTCGTCATGGTATTAACCTCCGTGATTAAGTAGTTTGACTTGGTTTATTCTTTTCGTTCGCGTCCGGTGTTTGGATCGTAGGCGTAACCGTAAGCCACTAACAGGTTTGCTATTGTGGCGGAATCATATTCGTCAATGAGTTCCGTGATCGCCTTAAGATCTTCCGTGGTGATATCCTGGCGATATCTTTCACCTCGAGTTTCTTTTTTGCGGGCGGTTTCTCGATTATAGGCATGAGCAAACTGGCTCAATTCCTGGATAAAATCTTCTCGGTATTGTGCGTTACGGATAAGTTTGTCGCCTAACCCATAACGGATGGTATAAAACGGATCTTGCCCTTTGGCCTTTCGATACTGAAGCAGAACTGTGCTACGCCGGATTGCATCAGCGACGTTAAGAAAGCCCTGGTTCTGAATGATAGGGGATAGTGCTTTATCATGTGTCATAAGTAA
>CAZXXW010000290.1:0-1340 GCA_964644835.1 uncultured Anaerolineales bacterium | reverse complement strand
ACCTCCAGACTAGATATAGTGAATTGTGGTGGGATACGTTTTTTGGCAATCAGCTGCTGCATGATGAGTTTACTGTATCCACGTGTGAAGTGGAAAAAAGCGCGTAAATCACGGGCAGAGAGGAAGTCTCGATACGCCCGCAGCAGGTTGTAGTGATCGCTTTGTTTTTCATCCAAATTACGGTTACGGAAGATTCGTTGGTGCTCGGTAAACAGCGCCAAAAGTTGATCCGCATCCTCTGTGGTTTGGATTTCTTTTTGTATCCAATTGGGCAAAGCCAGTGTGCTTTGGTTCATGGTCGCATAGGCACTACCCAAATCTTTGTAAAAAACGGTCTCTAACGCTGCTACATGATCGCCGGGATTGCCATCTTCAAAACTAAAGATAGCGCTGTCCTTTTGACCAGCTTTCCATTGCTCGAGGAAGGTTGTGCAATAGTACAAAATAGCGAGGATGTCTAACTTAATGGCGGTGTTCGTGTATAGCCTCTCCTGAAACTCACGGAAGACCTCTTTATGGGTTCCCCAGAGCAGAGCTTTTGGTCTCACAATATATGTTTTTCGATCTCCACTTCGTGTGTTTCGCGGCAAGGCAGCCTTTAAAAATCCGGCAAATTTTAGATATTCTAGAATCCAGAAATCATTTCTACCTCCAATGCTTATGCCATCTGCTTTACTATTGTTTCCGCCCTTTCCCATACCGGGATTGACGACTTGGAGCTGCGAGCTTTGGTAATCTCGACGTTCAGCAATTCCGGTTTCGTCCACAAAATCTTTCCATTGATCAATGCTTTCTTCAATGGCATTGGGTCGGGAAGAGAAAGTATTCAAGACGATTCTTGCCAAAGTTGGGAAGTTTTCTCGGTGGGCGAACCATAATTCGGCCAGGTTGTTGAAAGCGTAATCGGCAGACATCACGTTGATGAGCACCCAGGCGGGCCATTCATTCTTTGGCTTACGGTATCCTCGTTCTATAAGCTCATTTTCTTCGAGCCCTCCTTTTTTGGCTTCAAAGTATTCGTTATTCTTCCTGCGCTCTTCCTTATAGTCAATAATTAATCCCGGAATATCAGGAAGGTCTAATTCGCTTTTTCCCGTGTATAAAGCGGAAAATAATCGTTGAAATTTCGCGTTATTAATTGCTTCCTGGGTAATTGCTTCATCCAGTTCGAGGCGGTAGCAATCACCTGCATCAATAATTGTGAGATTGTTCCCAACGCTGCCCGGCACAAGTAATTGTAAGAAATCGGCCAAGCCGAAAGCCAGCAATGTGTCTGCCGGGGTGGAGGTGGTTTTGTCGACATAGAATGTTTTCATTACGCTCTCCCAGTTTAGTGTAAG
>CAZXXW010000289.1:0-3167 GCA_964644835.1 uncultured Anaerolineales bacterium | reverse complement strand
GCACGGCGCAAAGGACTTCCCGCTCCCCCTCTACCATCTATCGCTGCTTGATGCAAGGGAGTGAACGATTACCCCTCTTTTTATCACTATTCCCAATATAAGACCTCGTAGCATTTGAATATCCAGCTACCCTCGGCGATCTAGCACACAGGAATTACGTAGAATCATCCAAAGCGCGTTGTAGCAGATCACCAACCTCCAATTGATCCGCCCATTTTTCTAGATATGCTTGGTCAAGCCGATCTCCCTGGATCTTGATTACGTTGAGAATGTCTTGCCATTGACGATCGGAGACTTCACCGCCCAGACGATACCATTCCAATTTGGCAAGAATGTTGTCTTCGGGACTTGCTACGAATGCTGTTTCTTCCAAATCATCCGCTAATGTGTATGCTATACGCCGTTTGAATTGTGATTGTTCGAAAGGACGATTTTTCGATGGAAATATATCCACTTTAAACATGGTTGCTTTGTGAATAAGGTTGAAGCTAATGCCTTTCTTCACAGCGTTACGAATCATTTGCTCGTCAGCAAAGAATTTTTCTCCCAAGATTGTTATCAAAGGCTCTAGTTGTTTTGGCTTGATGTCAGCAACCAAATCGACATCCATTGTGGCGCGAGCGACGCCGTGTACCGCTGTAGCCATGGAGCCACCGATAAAATAGGGTATGCCCAGCGTCTCCAAGGCGTCAACAACCTTCATGGTGACGGCAATAGGTTCAGTGAGCATGGGAGCTCTCCTCTATCAGAGCACCATACACTTGCTCGGCTAATGCAGGACCAAGCAACAAATCGGCCAGGCGGCGGCGCAGCTCAGCCTCATCAGCATTGGGATAGCGCTGTCGCAACCCTTGCAAAGAAAGATGTTTCATCGTCTCGTACATCTGTCCAAGCATATGCACTTTTCGCCAAGGCGGGGCTTGACGAAATAATTGGAGTTGATATGCCTCGATTTCAGGTTGAGTGTCTACTACCATTGTTTTCTCTTTCTCATTTTTGATACGCTAATCACCTTTGAATATCCCATTTCATGCGATACGTTCCTGCGTTTGCATATCCATATACATTCTATTGTACCCCAACAATTCTCTTTGTTATTGAATTCAAAAAAGTTGTGTATTTTCGGTAGTTGGGTGTGATTGTCTCTAATCCCATGGCGGATAGACAGGTTTGCGCCTTATCTTGTGAAAGAATGACAGCACATGTCTTATACAAAACACCGCTTTAAATTAGGTTCATTTGTACAAGGTGCGAATGTGGACAGAAGAAATATATAGCGATTTGAAAGGGCATGGCTTTGATCTAGAAGCCACTAACCTGAATGATGCTGATCGCATTGCTCGCTTGGTACTGGCCGCTTGTTTGACTTTTGCTATTTCTACCGGATTTTGTGGTTGTCGCCCAAAACCGCATTTTCAGGCGTTTTGTCACAAAATTTAGGCCAAAACAGGCACTTTTTCACATTTATAAGCTAAAATCACAAAAAACGTTAGAATCAGAGAATAAGGAAGAAACTCAAGATCGACTTGAGAAATTAAATCATCTTACTGTATCTGAGCAAGAAATGCCTTGATTGTCTTTATTTGCTTACCAAGATGGTTCTGCCACTTTTCAAAACGTCTGCATGCATCTGGATGGGGCAAGTGAAGCGTAGGGGTTTTCTCAAGTGTATCAGGATACACGATCTCATTTTTCAAGAGCTTATCAGCGGAAGCGTTCTTCTGTCCATGAATGACCTGTGCAACTTCTTGACCCAAAGTCAATATGATGGTTGGTTTACATATTTGACACTCTTCGTAAAGCCAGGGCAAGCTGCGCTTGCCGAGTGTGTAGAATTGGGATCGAAGTTCTGTCGCTTCAAAGGATGGCTTAACGGCCTTACAACTCTCGACATGGCTCGACTTGTAGAGAAATACTTTGACGAGGTCCGTGACCCAACATTGCTCGAGAGTTTGCTGGAGTGGTGATAATAAATAGTCATGCAGCGTGTCTGCGGAAGTCAGTGTGCGGACTCGAATACCATCAAAATATTGCTCATAACCGAATGGCTGCAAATTATCGGCCACAGGTATCAAGCGATGACGGTTCGATTGTTTTTGGGATGGTCTACTTTCAAATCGGGCAGAAGGATACGCCCCTATAATCATTAAGCTTCCAACCGTCGTTTGGATAGGATGCAAAGGACGAATCGGATTGCCATCTGGATAGGTGTATTGCGAGGGCAATCCTATAGATTGGGCGTATTCCGAATGGCATTTCTGTTGGTAGGATAAGATCGGTTTACTCATCGTCACGGTCAACTTTCTAAAAAGATTATTTCTAATTATCGTTAAGCGCTACGGTAGTTTCGTTTGCCGAAAGGAGCGAATAATTCCCAAAACAAAATTCAACCGGGGTACGTTTTCCCTATAGCGGAGATAGGCTTCCCCAAACTTCTCAACGTTGTTCTTTTCTTCCCCATAGGTGCTGGCGTAATAGATCCCGATGGAAGCCAACCCAAAAACGGCGACCAACCAATGGGGCGAGATCAAGGTCAAAGCGATGCTTATCAAGATACCAGCCAGGTATTGAGGGTGGCGGACGATGCCATAGACACCGCTATCGACTAAAACAGTTGTGTTGATGTATCCTTTCCCTTCCACCTGTCCCTTTCGGCGAAAGGTGAAGATCGGCAGCCAGCCAAAGACTCCGGAAAGCATCAATACGCCCCAGCCAACGTTGATCACAAGCACATTGCCGTCCGGATTATGGAGAACGATCGCCAAGACGAATTGGCCTACAGCCGCAATCGTCAGGAGGATGCTGTAGATGATGACTATTTTCTTGCTCATTTTCCCATCTCCTACTCAATCCAAACTAAGATGACCGCGCATTTCGTAGCCAGATCACACTGGCGATGAGATTGATCAAGCCAATCGCCAGGTAAAGAAGGTTGATCCCTTCTTCGTTTGTCATCACGCCAAAGGACCCTAAGACCCAAACGACACCTGCGATAGCGTTTATCACGACGAGTGCCCACAATAATCTTTTTCTGCCATTTTCTTCGTTCATTCACCACCTCGCAACTTGTCGGGTTTTGATGTCAACTCTTGACCATCTGTTTTGGTTTGTCTCTACTCCCACTCATCCTCATTCCAGTTAGGATACTGTTCTGGCGGCTCCCCCTG
>CAZXXW010000288.1:0-3171 GCA_964644835.1 uncultured Anaerolineales bacterium | reverse complement strand
TCGATCAAGTCAATCGTAGCAAGAGAAGCGGCGCAGGCCAAGGGGTTTCCACCATAGGTATTGCCATGAGCGCCGCGAGGCCAATCCATGATGCTTTTCTTGGCGATGGTGGCCCCCAGTGGAACGCCGGAAGCGATCCCTTTGGCTGCGCAAACAATGTCCGGTGTGGTATCAAAATTTTCGACCGCCCACCATTTACCCGTCCGGCCCATCCCCGATTGAATTTCATCCACAATCAAAAGAATGCCATGTTGATCGCACAGTTGGCGCAGCGCCGGGAAGAAACTCGTTTCTGGCACAACATAGCCTCCCTCCCCCTGGATGGGCTCGACAAGAAAAGCGGCAACATCTTCGGGCGGGAGCAAGCGTCCAAAAATCTCTTCTTCGATATAACGGACGACGCACTCGCCATAAGGTTCTCCCGGTTTGGTCATAAGCAAAGGACGATAAGGATCGGGATAGGGTGCGTGAACAACACCGTTCATCAACGGCTGAAAGCCGCGGCGATAAACCGGTTTGCTGGCTGTAAAAGCCAACGATCCCATCGTGCGGCCATGAAAAGCGCCCAAAAAGCCCACAAAGCCGCTGCGCCCGGTGTGGTGGCGGGCGATCTTGATAGCCGCTTCGACGCTTTCGGTGCCCGAATTGGACAGAAAGACAGCTGCATCTTCGTGATACGGGGCAATATCGTTCAAACGTTCGGATAATTCAACCCATTTGCTATGGTAATAGTCCGAAGAAATATGCAAGAATTTTTCTGCTTGCTCTTGAATTGCCCGGAGGACCCGGGGATGGCTGTGTCCGGTGCTGTTGACGGCAATGCCGGCAACACCATCCAAGAATCGGTTTCCGTCCACATCCCATACTTCAGCCCCCTCGCCATGATCCATGACGAATTCATAGGCGCGCGGGTAGGAAGAAGAAACAAAGCGGGCATCTCGCTTGATGATCGCTTTTCCTTTGGGGCCGGGTAAATTGTAAGGTTGCATTGTCAATTCTCCTATCAAGTGACGATTGGACTGATAAACTCAAACGTGGACTTCTTTAGAAGCTGGCCTTAAATCAGCAGGGAAGATTATATCACCCTTCCGAGGGACGATAAAAGGAGACAAAATCTTGTCTCCTGGCGATAATGTTCCTATATTGCTGTGTATAAAAAGGCCTGGGCGCATCAAGATTGTGTTTTACGGTATAATCGAGCCTCGTTATGGACACAACCTTCAACTTCGACTTGATCGCTCAAGACGGCGACGCACGCGCCGGAACGTTTGAAACGCCTCATGGCATTCTGAAAACACCGCTTTTCGCCCCGGTTGGAACGCAAGCGACGGTCAAAACGGTCACACCAGCACAACTGGAAGCCATGCAGGCCAGCTTGATTCTGGCGAACACCTATCATCTCTACCTGCGGCCAGGGGACGAACTGATCGCCGAGATGGGCGGACTGCACGAATTTATGCATTGGCCCCACCCGATTCTGACCGATTCCGGCGGCTTCCAGGTTTTTTCGCTCGGCGACATCAACAAGATCGACGACGAAGGGGTCACCTTTCAAAGCCATATCGACGGCTCGCGGCATCGCTTCACCCCCGAAAAGGCAATCGAGGTTCAAGAAAACCTCGGAGCGGACATCATCATGGCCTTCGACGAGTGCGCCGATCCCTACGACCGGGCTTACAGCGAAAAAGCGATGAAGCGCACCCACGATTGGGCCAGGCGCTGCAAGGCGGCCCAAACCCGCTCAGACCAGGCTCTCTTTGGCATCGTCCAGGGCGGCATCTTCCCGGACCTGCGGAAAGAGTCGGCCGCGACGATCGCCTCCCTCAATTTCCCGGGCAATGCCATCGGCGGCCTCTCGGTGGGCGAAACCAAAAAGGAAATGCACGCCATCCTCGAGGTGGTCAATCCAATTCTGCCCGCCAACAAACCACGCTATTTGATGGGCGTGGGCACCCCGCAAGACTTGATCAATGGAATCAAGCGCGGCGTGGATATCTTCGATTGCGTCTTGCCCACCCGCATGGCCCGACACAAGGCCGCTTTCGGACCGTACGGGCGCATCAACATCAGCAATGCCCAATACAAACGTGACCCCAACCCCCTGGTTCAGGATTGCACTTGCTACACTTGCCAAAATTTCTCGCGGTCTTATCTGCGCCACCTGATCAATGTTCAAGAGTGGCTAGCGGCCACACTGCTGTCAATTCATAATCTGCATATGCTGATCGATTTAGCCAAGCAGATCCGCCAGGCAATCATAGCAGGCCAATTTGACGAATTCGCTCAGGCAACGTTAGACAAGCTGAACCAAGCATGAACTCAAACCCTCCAACAAAGAAAAACGATCATCATGACCCTATTCCAATCGATCCTGCTCGGTATTGTCCAAGGCGCCACTGAATTCCTACCCATCTCCAGCTCGGGACATCTTGTTCTCGTTCCCAATCTGCTTGGCTGGGAGCTTCCCCCGCAAGACGCCTTTGTTTTCGATGTCCTCGTTCAGGTCGCCACGCTGGCGGCTGTGTTCGCCTACTTTTGGCATGATCTCTATTCAATTTTCATCGCCACCGTAAAAGGTCTGTGGCAACGAAAACCGTTTCAGGAACAACAAGCTCGGCTGGGCTGGTACCTGGTCTTGGCAACGATCCCGGCCGGGGTGGCCTACCTGCTCTTTGACAAGACCTTCGAACGCGCCTTCGGCAGCCCCTTGGCGACAGCGGTGTTTTTGTTTGCCACTGCTGCCCTCCTGTTAATCGGGGAGCGGTTTGGCAGCCGGGAGCGCACCCTGGGCGAGATATCCTGGTTCGATGCCCTCTGGGTGGGCGTGTTCCAAATTTTGGCCATTTTCCCGGGAATTTCTCGCTCCGGGGCGACAATCAGCGGCGGCATGCTGCGCGATTTCCGGCGAGCGACGGCAGCCCGATTCTCCTTTTTGATCTCCGTCCCGGTGATGCTGGCCGCAGGTCTCGCCGGAACGCTCGAACTGGTCCAAATCCCCCATTTTCTCGACCTGCTGCCTATTTTTCTGGCCGGTTTCGTCACCGCCGCGCTGGTCGGCTACGGCGTCTGGAACGGCCTGCACCGCGCCACCGGGGGCCGCACGCGCCACTGGGGCATCCTCGAGAACAACATCAACCAGACCGCGTGCTCCTCGGGCGCGAGCGTGTCCTC
>CAZXXW010000287.1:0-3181 GCA_964644835.1 uncultured Anaerolineales bacterium | reverse complement strand
ATCATTCCATACAATCATTGTACACCCAAACGGAAGGCGGGAGCAGGTCACCCAGCAATGGGCTCCTGTTCTCGTCTTTCATTTTGGCAGACCTTCTCTGGCGTGGTGGGTCCAATGTGCCCATTGTTTTCTTCGATTTGCACTCCTGCTCGTTGATCACTTCCTGTACATTCATCGGTAGGCAGCATGCGAGATATGTGCGTGGAAATTAAGCAGGATGAAACGTATTTGGAGAAATATTTGAGGGAAGATCAAATTAAACTGAACGACTCATCGCTTCGGTAAATTCCTTGATCCTGTCCTCATGAAAAACCGAGATACTCTCTTCTATTCCACCCTTGCGGACGGTTGCCAGATCTTTATCGCTTAGTTTGTTGAGATCAATTTCATGTCCAAGGTTAGCTTTAGCAATTGCAGCATCATATAGTTGTTGTGGGAAGCTCTTTGAGAGGTAGGAATCTGTCGCACCTTCTTTTTCGATCCGAGCACAGATGAACAGACCTATCTTCTTCTTCAAAAGATCATAGAGATTATCCTCCGAAAATTTGATCAACTCTTGTTGCACTTTTCCTTCATATATCGAACCACCCAAAATTATCCTGCCATAATTGAAAAGAGCAGGTTTGTTTTTTACGTTTACTATATTTATTTTACCTTCTAAATGGGACTTGAGTTTCATTGCGACTTTTTCGACACTACCGTATCTAGTGGCATATATTATGATTGTTTTCATGCTGGTTCCCTTTCTTTAATATATATTTGTTGACTGCCATAATTGGCGTTACATCACTGTCTAAAGGGGCGCACCGCGCCCCGTCATCTTAAAGCACGGCGGATGACAAGCCATCCTTTCTCTCGACAGAAACAGCTAAATGCGTGCTGTTTCTTAGTATGCTGGGTTAGGTTTCGTTTCATCTTGAAACGACTTCAAGTATTGGTAGAGTTGCCGCGATAATTTGCTCATGTTGCGATTCTCGACTGATCGTTGCTAAGTGGTCTTCGGGATTGATTTTATAGGAACCAAATTGATGATGATCGCCGCCTTCGATGCGAATATAGAGCGTATCTTCAGGAAGCAGGTGTTTGCGCTCTCCAACGCTGGTATCGTTTACTCTCAGTTCTCGGCTTCCGTAAATCGAAACAACTGGAATATCGAGACTGGAAAGATCTGCGTTATTGGGTGGGTAAGATGCCCAAATTGCTAATCCATCTATGACATCAGGATGTTTCGCTGTGTACTGTGCTGCCATTGCACCCCCAACCGAGTGACCACCGATTGCCCAATGATTTGTCTCTGAATAATAATCAATGATCTCACTGGCGACATTTGAATCGAACACCGCCATATTGATCGGCATTTCTGGAACGACAACCAGATAACCATTGGAAGTAATTTCACGCATCAAGGATGCATACCCTCGCGGATCGACCCTGCCCCCTGGATAAAAGATAAAGCCTGTGTTTGGAGTGCTTTGCCTAGGCGAAAACGTCAGCCAAGGTTCATCCGTGATTTGCACCAGATCATCGCTTTCTAGCGCTTTGATGGCCTCGGGCAGTGGTGGCCTAGCATAGGTTGCCCACTGGATACCCCATAGGATTGCGGCAATGAGTACAATCCCCAAAATGGCAAACAGCCACTTCAAAAACCCGCTTCGTGATTTTTTCAGCATTCTTTCTCTCAGTTCTTTGATCAGAGCATTTATGAAAGGATTGAAGATATCGCCATGCTGCGGGGTGACTATCCTAGAACGAAGCCATCGTCACGATTGTAGCAACCAAAAAGACGCTCACAAACGCAATAATCATCCCGCCCAAGATCACAGAATAGTTTTTTGGAGCAATTTCGTTGTTTCGATCCATCTCCCGAATCAAGGGGAAAAGCCGCCAAAAGAAGGATGTAATCGAAATCGCCAGCGCCATGCCCATCAACACCAGGTTCTCATCATCTATTGTATAAAGGATCACGACCAACAACAAAATAAAGATTAGCTTTGTTCCCGCAACCCAGTTGATCAAATACTTGATAAAGCGATGCATCTCAGGGTCGCTCTTTGATTTTTCCCAAGCCTTGAAAACGCCAACACCATTTGCAATTGTTGAACCGGGGAAAAAATAGAGTGTGATCACATTGGCAGTTTCTAGGATGAGAAAACCGATGGTGACAATTTTAAGTATGTTCATGTCGATTTGCACAAGCAGCGGGTGTTTTTAGTTTGAGCTACCTTTTTTGAGAACCTGGAGTCAGCGATAGCAGTGCCTGCGACAACTTGAGCAACGTTATCTTGGGCAACTTGAGCAAATTCATGCCAATACTTTCACTTCTCTCTTAATTTCGTCCCCAGATTCCATATCCAATACTTCAAGATCATAATGAGATTGGAGATTAAGCCAAAATTGGGGCGACATGCCAAAATAGCGCCCAAGCCGATATGCGGTATCGGCGGTTATCGAACGCTTTCCATGAACAATTTCATTGACCCTGCGAGGATCAACTTTGATATCTTTTGCCAATCGATACTGTGTAATCTCCATTGGATTTAAGAATTCTTCCAACAAGATTTCACCCGGATGGATTGGAGCCAATTCTCTTTTACTCATTTTTTCTACCTCAACAAATTAAGAATGGTAATCCGTAATTTCAACCTGATAAGCATGACCATCACGCCAGATAAAACATATTCTCCACTGGTTGTTGATTCGAATGCTGTGTTCCCCTTCCCGATCTCCCTTAAGCTTTTCTAATCGATTTCCTGGCGGAATTCTCAGTTCCGATAGGTCAGTGGCTGCATGAATGATAAGCAGCTTTCTCGTTCCACGCTTCCAAATAGAATTGGGCAGTTTTCGCGGTCTTTGACCACGAAATAGCCTTTCTGTGTCTTTGTCGAAAAAGGATTTAATCATTGATGAAATAATAGTGTAAAACACTAATGGTGTCAAGGACAATGGTTTATCTTAATCTAATCGAAGAGCCCATCCCCAGAAGAAAACAAAACAGAATCGTTTTCCAAAACTAACCAACGCATTATGCCTTCAAGTCTGTTGTGAACCTTATCGTTATCTCTTGTAATCATTATGACATAAACTCATTACATACTTGACAGCCCACCGGTAGCCCAGTACAATCCTGCCCATAGCTCTGACCTGGGGAGAAGTGTATCAACTTCTTGCCCCCTTGCCAAAG
>CAZXXW010000286.1:0-3184 GCA_964644835.1 uncultured Anaerolineales bacterium | reverse complement strand
CGCCCAGGCCGTCGAAAAGGTCTGGAATGAGAATCAGCCCGAGGCAACAAGCCGATAACATGCTTTGGGAACGAGGATCAACCTGCACGCCGGGTTTGATGCTCCCCCAGCGGGGCAAGTTCATCGCTGAACGGCCCCATCCAGATAAAATAAAACCACGAACCTTTAAAAACGGAGATTACCCATGAACATTCTTATTCCCATCTTGGCTGCTGTGCTAGGCGCCGCGATCGGGTTTTTCATCAAAACGTATCAACTGAAAGTGACCGATCAACGTCTGCGCGACAGAAAAAAACGAATGCTTGCCGAGGCGGAAGAAAAGGCTCGCGAAATCGAGCTGCAAATGCGCGACAAGATGCTCAAAGCGCGTCAAGAAGCAGAGGAAGAAATCGCCAGACGCCGCAACGAGGTCTCGCGTTCTGAGGACCGCTTGCAGCGCCGCCACGACCAACTCGATAACCGCGCCGAACGGTTGGAACGCCGGGAGCAATCGCTGAACAAACGGCAAAGTTCGATCGACCGCCGGGCCAACGAGATCGATAAAATGTATGAAGAGGCCAAAGAGAAGCTCGAGGAAATTGCAAAAATGAGCGAGGAAGAGGCCCGGGAGCATCTTTTGGAAGAGGTCGAAGGAGAAGCGCGCGACGACATGGCCAGGGTGATTCGCCAGATCCAGGCCGAGGCGCAAGAGGAAGGCGAACGCCGCGCCCGCAAGCTGGTCGCCGATGCGATCCAACGGATTGCCTCTGACCAGGTTGTGGAGGTGACCTCGTCGACCGTCTCGCTGCCCTCTGACGACATGAAGGGTCGGATCATCGGCCGCAATGGCCGGAACATCCACGCTTTCGAGCGCGCCGCCGGGGTTGATGTGATCGTTGACGACACACCCGAAGCGATCACCATCTCGAGCTACGACCCCGTCCGCCGGGCAGTGGCCTGCGAGGCGATGAAGAAGCTCGTTTTGGATGGCCGCATCCACCCTGCGAACATCGAGAAATTCGTCAACAAAGAAAACGACGAGATCGAACGCTCGATGGTCGAGGCCGGTGAAGAGGCCGCCTATGCTGCCGGCGTACCCGGCCTGCACCGCGAGATCATCAAAAAATTGGGCCGGTTGAAGTACCGCACATCGTACGGGCAAAACCAGTTGAGCCACGCCATCGAGACAGCCAAGCTCTCGGCCGCGCTGGCCGCAGAACTGGGTGCCAACGTGGAAGTTTCCAAAGCAGCAGGATTGCTCCACGACCTAGGCAAGGCCATGGATCATAACATGGAAGGCACCCACGCCCAAATCGGCGCCGAATTCGCTAAACGCTACGGAGTCGGCGACAAAGTGGTCAATGCGATCGCCGCCCACCACCATGAAGCCGAACAGGAGAGCGTCGAGGCCGTGATTGTCGAGGCTGCCGATGCCATTTCCGGTGCCCGTCCCGGGGCCCGCAGGGAGAGCATCGAGCAGTTCCTCAAGCGGGTGCGCGCCTTGGAAGATGTCGCCAACACCTACAAAGGCGTCAAAGAGAGCTATGCGCTCCAGGCCGGCCGCGAGGTGCGCATCTTCGTCAAGCCCGAGCAAATCGACGACTTGGCCTCGGTGCAACTCTCCAAAGACATCGCCAATCAAATCGAAGAGACGATGCAATACCCCGGCAAGATCAAGGTGACGGTGATTCGCGAGACGCGCGCCGTCGAGCACGCCAATTAGGTGTTAGGCTACCAAGTTTGCCCCAGAATAGTTTGATTCGGCCTCCGATATAGTAGAATATACATATAGCTTTCCCCATATGTTAAGGTGTAACTATGACAGCACTTCAGATATCCGAGGAATTAGCAGAAAAAATACACAAAGAAGCGAAAACTCGCGGCGTATCTATTGAAGAATATTTAAATTCAGCAATCCGCCGCGAGCGTACTCTTGCAGCTCGACAAAAGATTGAGCAAGAGCAAGAATGGTGGCTATCACTTTCACTTAAAGAGCGAGCTAAACATGAAGGGGAATTTGTCGCTGTGCATAACAAAAAATTGATCGATCATGATGAAGACAAAGTGGCATTAACTCGTCGTATTCGAGAAAAATATGGCAGTATACCAATTCTCATCATGCCTGCCGAAGGGCCACGCGAGCTAAATATGTATAGCCCTCGATTAGTACGCCAATGAAATCCTCATCTTATAGCCAAGACTATCTTCCTCCTGCGCCAATCTTACCTATCAGGATTGCGACAGCAGACGAGTCGCCAAAGACAAAAGAGTACAAAGCCTTAGTGGATACTGGAGCAGATGCCACATTTGTTCCAACAGAAATACTTGAAGAACTAGAATTGCCAGTCATATATATGGCAACTGTTCGTTCTCATTTGGGCGATAGAATCCACCGAGTTCCAATACATAGGGTAGACGTAATTCTCTTTGGTTCGATTCGCTTACCGAATATTGAAGTCATAGGTGATGATTGGGGCAATCAAATGATAGTAGGAAGAGATGTATTGAATAAGCTACGAATACATCTCAACGGGCCCAACAGAACAACAAGCGTTTCAGAATAGTTTTACAGGCTTTCGAAGTCCAAGGCAACCTATACATCTATCCATCACATAAAGAGGAACCCCCTCCTGGTGAGATTTAGCCGGGAGGGGATTTTTTAGTGGGGAGTGGGGAGTTGAGAGTGGAGAGTGGAGAGTGGGAAGTGGGTGGTGGGGAGTCGGGAGCGGGCAGTATCTGTAGCCGAAGTTTCCAAACTTCGCTATAGACGATGGTTTCAGGCCGCGTCGTGGACGATCTCGCCAGCATGTTCGAGCAGGCGCAGGCCCTCCAGGCGGAGAACATCGGGGAAGATCGCTTTGTAGATGTTGCAGTTGGGAGATTTGAGGTCGTAGCGGCCCGTGGCGCGATAGGTTTCCAGGGGGCAGCCGCCGGTGCACCAAGACTTCCACTCACACTCGCGGCAGCCCTCTTTTTCTTCGACAGATAGATTCTGAATTCCAACTTGATCCGCTTGAATCAAGGCCAGCGGGTCTTCCGCTGAGACATCGGCGACAGCTTGATTCATCTTCATCTGGCACTTGGCCACCCGTCCGCGCTGGTCGAAGACGATGTAACTATCGCCGACACTGCACGTGCGCTGGTGAGCGACGGCGAGATTGGCCCGGTCGCTCAGGGAAGCGAGCAAACTGTGTTCCGGCAGGTT
>CAZXXW010000285.1:0-3209 GCA_964644835.1 uncultured Anaerolineales bacterium | reverse complement strand
AAACAAAAAATTGTCTTGAAAGCCTTGCTAATGTTGGCCTACGTCGCTAAAGACCTCCGAGGTCTGGGAGACCTCGGAGGTCTCCGCTACCATAACCCGCTGCTGGTGATGATGGGGCACACGGTCAATACCGATGAGGCCGACGTAAAACTTTTCTTCCGCGAACTGGTCAAAATCGGGAAGGGTGATGTAGAGAAGGAAGCCTGGCAAGCGGCCAAAGATGAGCTCTGGGGTGAACTGATCCAACGACCACCCTATATGTTCGAGCTAGATACTGTCCATATCCAGAAGCAACGTTTTGAAACGTTATCCCTAGATGATCTGCGCGAGTTGGTCTTTCATGGGCGCAAGCCAGGAGAGATCGAGGTGCTCAAACGCCCATCCAATCATCAAGAGGTAGCTTTCAAACTCAAGACCGCCGAGCAGCCTTTCGCTTTGATCAAAATAGGCGACATAGCCAGTTTTCTAAAAAATGAATTGGTCGGTTATGAGATCAATGAGACCTTTGAGGATGAGAGCTATTTTGATCGCCTGGATGAAGATGAATCGACGATCAACATTTTGATGGGGTCACGCACTTTCTACGAGGGATGGGACTCCAACCGCCCTAACGTGATGTGCTTTGTCAATATCGGTATGGGAACTGAAGCGCGCAAGTTCCTCTTGCAATCGGTAGGGCGTGGCGTTCGGATTGAGCCCTTGTCAGATGCACGGCGGAGGATACTCCCGTTATCCAATGCTGGGCACATTGATCGGGGTATTGTTGATCACCTTCAACAACAAGGTGCTGAACCCGGCTCCTTGCCAATTGAAACGCTATTCATCTTTGGCACCAATCGCAGCGCTTTGCAGCACGTTATCAGTCATCTCAGTCAAGAACAACGAAAAGACAAAGACACCCATACGCTTTCTTTATCGGTCAACGACGAAGTAGGACAGCGCCTTTTGTTGATACCGACCTTTCAGCGTGCCGATCATCTTCTGGTGGAAGATAAAGACCCGACCAAGTTCAAGACCACAAAAGAAGAACGCGATCTCTTGGCCGCCTACCTCAACGCCCTGGATGACCGCGTGCTTTTAGCCCGCTACGGCGTGGAACCGGAACGCATTGCTTGGCTGCGGGAAAGCTTTCAGAACCCCCAAAAATACTACAATACCGAGGGCAAAGCTGTGAAGCATCTCGACCTGCTTACCCGCCGCGCCTTCGATTACTTTGGTCTAATCCCTGACGTGTTCGATCACTTGAAAGAGCTTGAAAACGAAATCGAGCACTTTCGCCATATCAGAGTCTCCATTGAGGATATTTATAGACTAGAACAAAAAATTGGTGAGGTCAAAGAGTATCCAGTCATCCGCGAGAAACTTCGTCAGCAATATCAACAACTGAGTTTTGACGAAATTCAGAGACAGATGGAGAAATTAAACCAGGCTGTAATCTTTGAACATGACAACCAACGTATCCAAATTGAATATATTGCCCAACATTATTACATCCCCACCATCTATTCCCCCGACTACCGAGCAGATTTCATCAAGCACATCATCAAAGTAGAGAGCGAAGTCAAGTTTATCAACGCTCTAAATCAATATGTGCAACAGGCGGGCAACCGATTCGAAGAATTTGATTGGTGGCTTTTCAGCAAGTTGGATGAGCATCTCGACCGCGTGTATTTGCCTTATTACGACGGTGAAGCGAATAAAATCCGCAAATTCCAACCCGACTTCGTTTTCTGGCTGCAAAAGGGAAAAGATTACTACATCGTCTTTGTTGATCCCAAGGGAACCAAACACACGGACTATGAACACAAAGTTGATGGGTACAAATATCTTTTCGAAGAGAACAACACCGTCAAACCGATCCATCATCATGGCGTATCGGTAAAAGTGTTCACCTTTTTGCGAGCCGAAGACAGAAACGTCGTGGCAGATGGGTACAAAAAATATTGGTTCGATACGATAGACAATTTGTTGAGCCAATTGACTTAACCACAACAACAAGCCTTAACCCCAAGAGCCTGTCACCTCGGCGGTGACAGGCACTTTTCGGTTCATATCCCGTTTATCCCGTTTATCCTGTCCAAAAAACCTTAGCGGCAATCGTGCCCGGCTACCAGTAGTCGGGCTTGTTGAACGCTTCGACGCAAGAGGGCTTGCCGGGGATCGGTTCAACCTGGCCGCCAACCAACGATTGCGCCAGCCACCCTTCCGGGTAAGTCAACGTCAGGGGGGCTTGTATGATCTCTTCGGAAATAGGCTGAAATCCAACCTTGGCGTAGAAACGGGGGTCGCCGTAGGTGAAGGCCAGCTCGACGCCGTCTTCTTTGATGGTGTTGAGGCCAAAAGCGATCAAGCCCTGGCCGATTCCTTGCCCTTGATAGCTTGGGTGCACGGCCACCGGGGCCAAGAGAAAGGCGTTGACGCCGCGCTGAAAGGTCAGCCGGGAAAAGAAAATGCAGCCGATGATGTGCTCCTTGTCGGTGGCGACAAAGCAGTACAAATCTCCGGGGTGGGTATCGGTGACTAGGTCATGGGCTAACGCTCCAATCAGGGTGCCTTCCGCTTGCCCTTCTGAATCCGTAAATGTCTTGGTGAATAGCTGTTTGATTTCTTCTCTTTTGTTGAGGGGGTTGGTGAGCAGTTTCATGGTTTTGCCTTTAGGGCAACGGCGGGAAGGGAATCCCGCCCTACGTTGTCACGTCTAAGCCGTTAGGCGAAGTAAGATTTCATTTGGGGCAGCCGTCCAACCGCGTTGGTGTCAAAACATTCATCAAGACCTGACAGGTTTTTGAAACCTGTCAGGTCTCAGAAGGGGGAAGCGCGATCAGGCGGGTGTGGAAGGTCGCGGAGCATCGGCGATTGCGTTCCACCGCGGGAGCGATGGAACGAGAGCATTTAGACCTCGGAGGTCTCTTATGGTATGGTTTCGTGGAGAGTGAGAAAAAGCCACAAGTTGTCATTCTAAGGGCGTTTTTTGCCCGAAGAATCCCCAACCCACAAAAGGAGGAGACTCTTCGCTTGCGCTCACGCCGGAGGCGGGCAAGGCCAGTGACAAATTGGAGACATAGCCAGGAGATGAATTCTCCTGGCTACGAAACGACGCCCCATGAATCAACAATTCTCAATATGGATGTCATCGCTCTGCGCGCCGTTGGCGTTGCGAGCCCTGAATGCTCTTTTCAGGGCGAAGCAATCTTTTTCAATTGTCTAGG
>CAZXXW010000284.1:0-3235 GCA_964644835.1 uncultured Anaerolineales bacterium | reverse complement strand
GATTTCAGCGATCAGCGTCAAGAGCCGCGAAACGAGAAAAGCATAAGCCGACTTTGAGTCGGCTCTAGCTGACGCTTGCCGTCAGCCGCTATGAGCCGTGCGTTTCAACGCTCGGCGAGAGAGGGCCAAGACTCTTCGCTCACGCTCACGCCGAAGACGGGCAAAGCCAGTGACAGTGCGGGGCAGCAGCGGGGCAGCAGTCCCGCATCCTGCCCGCGAATGAATTGCGGGGTTGTGTGCGATCAGCCGCCTCCTGCCCACGAATAAATTGCGGGTTGATAGCCAAAGCCGATTTGAAATCGGCTTAAGTTTCAACGCTCGGCGAGAGTGGGCCAAGACAAAAGCTATGCATTGTCATTCTTGCCGAGGTCATGCTGGGCAAGCCGTCAGGCGAAGAATAACCAAGCTACAAAAGGAGGAGACTCTTCAATCGCTTGCTTTGCACGCCGTAGGCGACGCTCCTTCAGAGTGACAGCATGGAGGAAAGGCCAGGTCACGAGATGTCATTCTGAGGGCGTTTTTTGCCCGAAGAATCCCCAAGCCATACAAGGAGAAGACTCTTCAGTTGCTCCAGCTCAGCGGAGCTGAGCCACGCTACGGCAAGAATGACACCCATGTAAACGCTTACTTTCTATTTAACGCCGCGATCGAACCCAGGGCCGGGACGTGACCCTGGAGCAGTTCCCCCGGCTGAAAGGTCGGCTTCCCCAAGCAGAGAATAAAATAGGTAAAAAAAACCCAAACGTAGACAACGTTGGGGTTTTAGAGAAATTGGTCCCGGTTTGTTGGGTTACTCACAACAAGGGTTGGCTATCCTGATGACAAATCAGCACGAAAGGAGATTTGTCATGGGCAGAAAAGCCAATCAAGATCGGATCAAAGCAGCAGAGAAAGCGATTAAAACAAACCCCGGCCACAGAGCAGGGCATTATGCCAGTAAGTTAGGTTACCATCGAGAGACATTTAACCGAGTTTTGGTACAGCTTCATGACCGCGGCGTACTCTTATCAGAAGACGAACGCGGTCGCTTATGGCCCTTTCAAAGGCGGAAACGATGAATTCTCCAACCGGAGTCACGTTATTTTGACCAGCCTTATGGTATAGTAGAAATACCTCAACATCGTTGTAAAAGGCAAGTGAAGCTATGGGAAAACGTCTGGAAAAAAAGATCGAAAACCTTGATAACTTGGTCATGATTTTGTTGGACCATCCCAAGGGGTTGCGTAAAACAGAAATCGCCCGCAAGTTGGGTGTCCATCGTTCCACGGCTGCAACCTATCTCGATGATCTTAGCGTCATGGGTGTGCCCATTTATGAAATATCCCCCGGTCGCTTTACCATTGACCGGGACGACTATGAAATCGAACTTTCCTTGACCCTGCACGAGAGTTTGGCTGTGCATTTGGCCACAAGGCTGCTCACGACGCGCACCGATAAACACAACCCTCATGCTGCCAGCGCCTTGCGTAAATTGGGCCATGCTATCAATAAGCTGGCTCCTTTGATCAGCACCCATCTTCTCCAATCCGCCAATGTCATCGATGGAGACCATCGCCGCCGGGACCCGATTTATTTGCAAGCCCTGGAGACGTTGACCCGGGCCTGGTCACTGGGCCAGAAAGTCCATCTCACCCACGAGATGGCCGATGGCCAGGTCTTCGATTATAAATTTGCCCCCTACTTCATCGAACCTTATGCCGTGGGGCGGACATCGCACGTGATCGGCTGGCGGGAGCCGCCGGGGGCGCTGCGTACCTTCAAGATCGAGCGCATCCGCACCATTGAACTGCTCGACGAAAAATACACTATTTCCGACGATTTTGATCCCGGCGAGCAACTCAAAGACGCCTGGGGCATCTGGTATACCGAAAAAGAACCTGTGACGGTGGAATTGAAATTCAGCCGGGAGGTGGCCAAGCGTGTGCGTGAGACCCAATGGCACCATACTGAGGAGGTTGAGGAAATGGAGGATGGCTCTTTGTTGTGGCGAGCGCAGGTTGCCGAGCCGCGCGAGATGCTGCCATGGATTCGCGGATGGGGCGCGGATGTCGAGGTGCTGGAGCCGGGCTGGTTGAGGCAAGTTTTAGAAATGGAAGCGCGAAAACTAGCACAGGTATACGGAATAGCAAAAATAAAGAAACAATTTATCGCCCATACACGCAACAACCAGGGAGAATATCATAAACTTGTGACCCATCTACAAACTGTCGCTGACCTGGCTTCCGACTTTGCCGAACCTTTGCAGGCTTCAAAATTGACTCGTTATCTGGGATTATGGCACGACTTGGGAAAATTTCACCCTGACTTTCAACAATATCTTCTCGATGCTGAGGTAGGTATAAAGCGCCGTAGCCCTGACCACAAAGCAGCTGGCGTTAGAGTCGCTTCCGAATATGATCAACTTGGCCCTCTCGTGCTTCTTCTTCAAGGACATCATGGTGGCCTGAAAAACATAAGTGACCTGAAACGCTGGTATGGGCAATGCAAAGAAAAAACCGATAAGGCTTTATCTTTAGCGCGAGAAGCCTTTGATTTCGAACCATCTGAGCTACCACCTGTTCCAACGTTTATTCAAAGCAATGCGCTCAGTGCCGAATTCTTCCTTCGGATGCTCTTTTCTACTTTAGTAGATGCTGACTATTTAGATACGGAAGCCCACTTCAACCCAGAAAAAAGCACGCGTCGCGGCAGCGAGATAGATATAGACATCTTGTGGCAACGATTCAAGACGGATCAAAAAGATCGCTTTGGTGATGTAGAGGATACAACCGTCAATCGCAGCCGCAATGAAATCTACCAGGCTTGTCTTGATGCTGCTGTACAGCCACCTGGTCTCTTCCGGCTCACTGTGCCTACAGGTGGCGGCAAGACTCGTTCTGGCATGGCTTTTGCGCTGCGTCACGCGCGTGAGTATGGTAAACGGCGCATTATCATCGCTGTACCCTATATCTCGATCACGCAGCAAACTGCAAACACATATCGTGAAATCTTCAATAGATCTGAAGATGCTGAACCGGCTGTACTAGAACACCACAGTGGTACAGCAGAATTGGCTGAGGAAAAGGATGCATACAGTCAAGATTTAATTTGGCAGCGCTTGGCTGCCGAGAATTGGGATGCCCCCATTATTGTCACAACAACTGTCCAGCTTTTTGAGAGCATTTTCGCCAACAGTACCAGTCGATGTCGTAAACTTCACCGTTTAGCCAACAGTGTGATTATATTAGACGAGGCA
>CAZXXW010000283.1:0-3244 GCA_964644835.1 uncultured Anaerolineales bacterium | reverse complement strand
CTAAGGCAATCGCATATAGACGGAAGGCACCTTGAAAAGATAGTTCATATCCCAATCAACTTTGATGCCTTTGGTCTTGATGCCGCACTTAGCAGCATCTTCTCTTTTGAAGAGATTCAGGTAAAAGTGTCGTATATTAGTCAGGTTTTCATGAGCGCGTCTACGGTATGCGGGGCAAATCTTCTCATCTTTCTTTACCCCATCGGAGAGCTGGAAGTCTACGTTTGGGACTTGCCCCAGCGTCCTGACACCGGCGCCCTTGATCTCGATCGTTATGCAGAATTACTTCTTCGAGCAGCCCACACCGTCTTGCAGCCCTTGGGGTGAAAGAAGAAACCCTGCGCTGGTGGCTCTATTCCAACGCAGGGTATGGCGTCCCGCCGGGGGAGTTGAGCGAGGGGCAGGTGGGGTTGCCTTTGTTTACAAAAGGAAGAAAACAATTCCCCCAGAGATCGCTCCTGCCATGACGATCAAGAGAAATGCCCTCATGACCGGGCGTCGGAGTTCTGAAGATCCAGAAAAATAGGCGATCCCCCCTTTAGAGATCGTGTTCATCAGGGCAGCGATGATCACAGCGATTCCGGCCACCTCAGGCGTCAATTGCGCATTGTTAGCCATACGAGTCACGCTCAGCGTTAGCGCATCAACATCTGTCAGCCCGGTGAGAAAACTAGCCAGGTAGACACCAGATGAGCCTAAAAACGTTTGGGCGTATTCTACAACGACCAACACAAAGGCGAACAAAAGACCAAATTTGATCGCTGTCGATAATTTGAGCGGATTGGTGATTTTGTATTCTGGGTGGATTGTGGATTTTTCTGTCAGTTTGCCTTTTTGAATCACAAAGATGAAGATCAAACCTGTTACCAGCATCACCATCAGTGGGATGATGACCTTGAGCACCAAAGGGGGGTGGATGACCAAAACCAGAAACAACACCCGAGGAAACATCACCGATGAAGCCAGAACGATAGCTCGTGCGTAATGATCAGCCATGTGGGGATGTTCTCGACTGGCAGAAGAAAAACTGATCGTTGTGGCTGTGCTGCTCGCTAACCCTCCAAGGAGGCCCATCAGGCTGATGCCCCGGGAGGGGCCCAAAATCTTCATCAAGACATACCCGCTGAAACCAATCCCCGAAACAAACACAACCATTAACCAAATCTGGAAAGGATTCAGCAGTCCCACGGGGTCCAGCGTGCGGTTGGGGAGCAACGGCAAGATCACAGCGGCTACCAGGGCAAATTGAAGGGTAACATGAATATCCTCCGGGCTCATGTCGCGAATGTAGCCATGGAGCCTGCCTTTTAGCGACAGCAAGAGAGAAGTCACGACTGCGAGAGCAATGGCGACCATGGCATGATCCCCCATCACCAAAACGCCAAAAAGAAATGTTAGAAATGCTGCCACTTCAGTGGTAATGCCGGTTTCAGATTTACTGCGCGTCAGCGCCCCGAAGTAGCTGACTGCGGTCATGAGGACCAACCCACCCAACGCCAAAGCCGCCAGAATGATCCCAAAGTCAGCGGTCAGGAACGAGGAAACGGAACCCAGCAAAGCGATCAGCGAAAACGTGCGTATTCCCGCAAAATCCGGAGCATCTTCTTTTTGCTGATAAAACTCTCTTTCCAGGCCAATCAAAGCCCCAATCAAGAGGGCAAAGCCAAAGCGCCACCAGGGCTCAAAGTCTGATAGACGAAACATACATACTCCTCACATCTTGCTGATTGACGAACCTTCCGGGCAATTTGAGCGTTCCACCGCTGATGGTGTCGGTGTTGCTCAAGGGGCCTGGGCGAAAATGCATTTCAGATAAGACCCTTCTTTGAAGGTGATTGGATGATCCACAGGATGCTGAGTCAGCTCTAGCTCATGCAAAGGGCGTCCTGCCTGGCTGGCAGCATTGTGAATTGTATTGAAAAATCTATCGGCTTTGATCGGGCGTGAACAAGATGCCTGCACCAACGTGCCGCCGAATGACAACACGCCGAGGCCAAGTTCGGTCAAGCTCCGGTAGGCCGCAAGTGCCCGATCGACTTGCGTGTTTCTTCGGGCGAAGGCGGGTGGATCAATAATCACCATGTCGAAGCGACGGCCTGCCTTTTCCATGCGAGAGAGTCTCTCGAAGGCATCATCGACGATTGTTTGGTGCGATGCTGATGCGACGGTTGGAATGTGATCGTTGTGGGACATGTTGCGTCTTGCAATTGCCAATGCTGGTGCACTTGTGTCAACATCGATTACCTGTCGTGCCCCACCCCGAGCCGCATAGACAGAAAAAGCACCAGTATAGGAGAAGAGATTTAGGACGGCCTTTCCACCAGCCAAAGGCTCCACCCGGGCCCGATTCTCACGTTGGTCGAGAAAGAACCCCGTCTTTTGCCCCCGTAGGAGATCAGCCTCAAAACGGACGCCATTTTCCCAAAAGAGCACAGGGCCGGATAAGGACGGCCCTGACAGAATCACACCGTCGCTTAGGCCGTACAGATGTTGGGGTTGATCTTGTAATGTGCGACCGAGACGGAGCACTAGCCGTTTGGCCGGTGAAATGGCGGTCAGTGCTGGCAAGACATTTTGCAAATGAGGGAGCCAGGCTGCTGTGTAGACTTTGATCACTAATGTTTCTTCATAACGGTCGACGACAAATCCTGGCAGACCATCATTCTCACCATGAACTAGCCGGTAGCCGGTGGTACGCCTAGCGCGCGGTTGCTCTCGCAAGATGTTCCTTCGGTCGATAGCGGCCTTTAGTTGGGCAAAGAACCACTTTTGGCCTATGGGAGCCGGTTCCCAATGTTGCAAAACACGCACGCGAATCGAAGAAAGGGGGTCATAGATGCCCACAGCAAGAAACCGCCCCTTACGATCGAAGATAACGGCTAGGTCACCGGGGGCGCCCTCGCGGCTTTGCTGGCGGACCGAGTCGGCAAACAGCCAAGGGTGACCATCCCGAAGGGCTCTTTCGGCGCCTGGGACAACTCGAATGGCAATGTTGTGGTCAGAAGGTCTGGGGATTTGATCTAGAAGAGAAGCGCCAGTTTTTGTTGTGCACATAGAGCCCTCAGTATTCCAGTTCATTGTTACATCTAACAGAAAATGATGTCAATCAGGCTTCAACTTATTTTCCCTACTCTGATTATATCAATCTCTGTTTCCCTGAGAATCCGTTTTTGTCTGGGCGTGAACTTAGGTTCTTTTTGTTGATACCAGAACATAGAAGCTCTCCTTGGCTTGTTAGGATTCT
>CAZXXW010000282.1:0-3292 GCA_964644835.1 uncultured Anaerolineales bacterium | reverse complement strand
AAGCAGCAAGTACAGAATCTACTCAGCGCCAAAGCGTGCGCAATTGGGCCCTGGTTGTGTTCCTGCTCCATACCGGTTTGCGAGCCAGCGAAGTTTGCTCCCTGCGATTGGAAGACCTGGCGATCAACGCTCGCAGCGGCAGCGTCCAGGTGGTTGGGAAGGGCGCCAAACAGCGCACCGTGCCGTTGAATAAGGAAGCGCGTGAAGCGATCAACCAGTGGATGGATGCCCGTCCAGACTGCGATCACGACACCGTCTTTGTTGGCCAGCGATTGACCCCCTTCTCGACATCGGCTCTCCGGCGGGTGATCAGCGAGTTGAGCTACCAGGCCAAGCTGGAAAACGTTTCCCCCCACACGCTGCGGCATACCTTCGGCAAGCGCCTGGTCGACAGCGGCGTCAGCCTGGAGAAGGTGGCCGCTTTGATGGGCCATGCCAATCTGAATACGACCAAGATCTACACCACCCCCAGCCAGCGTGATTTGGAGAAGGCGGTCAAAGTGTTGGAGTATTGAGTGGGCAGTGGATAGTGGGGAGTAAAACTTATGCTATACTAAATTTGGTGATAGGAAACCGTTGCTTACGGACTATCTCAAAAACCATAACTATTTCACACAAAGGAGAAAGAATGGCGAAAATCACAACTGTTGAAGGAATCGGACCGGTCAATGCACAGAAACTGAAAGATGCTGGCATTGCAACCACGAATGCCTTATTGAAAGCGGGCGCTAGTGCAAATGGTCGTCAAGAAATCGGCCAAAAAGCTGGTATCTCGGCTGCAAACATCTTGGAATGGGTCAATCATGTTGATCTGATGCGCGTTCGGGGCATTGGCGAAGAATATTCGGATTTGTTAGAGGCCGCAGGGGTCGATACGGTCCCTGAATTGGCCCAAAGAAACGCGGGCAATCTATATGAAAAGTTGGCATCCGTCAATCAGGAGAAAAACCTTGTCAGGCAGATTCCTTCTGTCAAACAGGTAACCGATTGGGTAAACCGTGCCAAGCAGCTACCACGAGTGATCACGTATTGATCAATTGCGCCCAACTTGAGTTATTTCCATTGCCCGCCAGATCATCTTGGTCTGGCGGGTGTTTTCTTTGCCTCGAACGAAATGATAGGATGGGAAGAAGGAATCAGCCGCGGATTCCGTGAATACTAAACAACCGTCTCGTTTGGCCTAGCGCCAGCGTTTCAATCGCGCTTGACAGGCTCTATGGGGCAAGAAGCCGCCAACTTCTATGATCTTGTTCAAAGCGAAGGCTGCTTTCGTGCATTCAATAACTTCCAAGCGAACCAATTCATCCAGCACCCACAGCGTTCCATGGACGGCCATACCCTGTTCTTCTGCCAATTGCCGCAATCCCGAATCGCCCGTCAACAGAATCGCGTTGTGATGTCGGGATGCTACAAAGGCAAATAGATCGGGGATGGAAAGCGCTTTGTGCCTTGCTCGCAAGGTGATGACGTCCTCAACCTGAGGACCGTCCAGATGCAAGGTTTGCAAGCCCAGATCGGCGAGATAGGATCCTTTTGGGTCGCGAAGTTCGGCGATGATCACATCGGGCGAAGCAAACCGGTGGGGGAGATGAAAGAAATCGACCAATAGATCTCCAATGGCAAGGTCAATGAAGATATTTGTGTCTACGATGTAGAGAGGCGATGATTCTGGCATCTGGGCGGTTTATGCTTCCAAAGGTTCCAAAGGAGCGCCAAGGATTTCTTCGGCCCGCATGGGGGAAATCACGTTCTCGGCCAGGGCTCGCAAGACCATTTGCCGCATTCGATGGGGGCGTTCTGGCGGGTACGCATCTCCAGGCTCTTTTCGATGCCAACCACGTTGGCGAAACGTGATGAATAATTGGCGGCAGCGGCTCTCGCTGATGATGCCAAGGTCTTTGGCCCTGTAAATCCAGGCTTGCATGCTGAGCCCATATTTATGTTTGAGCAAATGCAATTCTCGCATGCTCAACGTCTGGCGATGGTGGCCCAATTCTTCATAGACGGCTGGCCTGGGGGCTAAAAAGGCGCCCGCAAACCGATTGGCGGCGGTTTCTTCATCTACATTGTCCCCCACGTCCATAAGCAAGTGTCCCAGTTCATGGGCTAGATTGAAGCGTTGGCGATCACCGGGAACGCCATCTTTGACCACGATGACCGGCAGGGATTGGTTGACCCAAATCGTCAAGGCGTCGAACTCATCTGCCCCTTCGATGATGTGGACCTTGATCCCCTCCATCTCCAACGTTTCCATTACATTGTCAATAGCATCAACCCCCAAGTCCCACACATGACGGAGATCAAGGGCAGCGCGCTCAACATCCTCTAACGATGCCACCTGAAGGTCGATCTCAGGGCGGTGAAACTCGGGGCTCTCACCGAAAAGCGACTCGATGTCCAGATACCGTTCGATCCAGTCTCGGGTGCGCTCGATGATGGCAGCCTGCTCTTTTTTCCCTAAGCGAACTCGTTTGCGGAAAACGGGCTCGGCCAGGGTGACCTCAATGGGCCTGAGCAAGTATTCGACGTTAACTCCCAAGGCCTGGGCCAATTTGATCAAATTTTGCGAATCGGGGGTTATTTGATCCCGTTCATATTTTGAAACGGCCATACGGCTGACGCCAATCTTTTCCCCCAAATCCTGTTGGCTCATGCCAGCCATCTTGCGGGCCATTTTCAAACGTGCTCCCACGACCATTTTCCACCTCCTAATAACTCTCTTATGGTTTACATTCTATCATATTTATAATAAAATGTAAATCGGCTTTTCAAACAAACATGAAAATCAAATAGAAAGTGTCTGAACGATGAAAGTCACGGTATCTCAAAACGGATCGATCCTTGTTCCTGCTGAACTCAGGGAAAAATATAGCCTGGTGCCAGGAACGCATCTGCATATCATCGACTATGGCGGAGTCCTGTCTCTGATACCCGTATGGGCTGATCCCATTGAGGCAGGGGCGGGGCTTTTGAAAGGGAATACGTCTTTGACACAAGCGCTGCTAGATGATCGCCAGGGGGATAGAGAACGTCAATAGATGACAGCATTGAAAAAATAAAAAAACGAAATGATAACAAGGGTGAAGATCGGGTCAGTGAGGCCCGATCTTCTTCTATGAGCAGATCATGCTCATACCGTGAAAAAGTCCTACCGGTTTCCTCTAGCCAGACATGCGCATGATGGCCAGGGTGAAGATCGTTCCTGCCACAAGAGCAAGACCGCCAAACCACAGGATGGCCAGGACAGCGCCGACTCTTCCCAGATTGCCCAGGTTGAGGCCGAAACCGCGGC
>CAZXXW010000281.1:0-3344 GCA_964644835.1 uncultured Anaerolineales bacterium | reverse complement strand
GAAGACCGTGCTTTTGAAAAAACAGAAGATTTGGTCGAACGCGGGTTCTTGTTGGCCCGCGACGTGCTGCGTCCCTACATCAAATAATCTATGCAATTGATCGGCTGTGATCTTGGTGGTACAAATCTGCGCGCCGGAATCGTCGACCTGAAGACGGGACAGGTAAAATATCTTCAATCTACCCCAACGTTGGCGCGCCAGGGACATGATGCTGTCATGAGCCGGATGGGGCGACTGATCGAGCAAGTCGTCGCTAAAAGTGGTCTTTCCAAAAAGGATGTTGGCTGTATTGGCATCGGTGTGCCTGGCGTGCTCGACCTGGAACGCGGCTTGACAATTTTTTTGCCAAACCTTTTTGGTACCTGGCCTGAAGTCCCTCTACGAGACACAATTTCCGATTTCACAGGCATCCCAACTGCAATCATCAACGATGTACGCGCAATCACGTATGGTGAGTGGTGCTTTGGTGCGGGCAAAGGCGTCGATACCATGGCCTGTTTTGCCATCGGGACCGGTGTTGGAGGTGGGTTGGTCATCAGCGGGCAATTACATCTCGGTATTGGCGGCACGGGCGGGGAATTGGGCCACCAGTCCATCAACTTCAACGGCCCAACTTGTGGCTGTGGTAATCGCGGTTGTCTGGAAGCCTATGCCTCTGGCCCTGCAATAGCCGCCAATGGCATGAAAGCGGTGGTTCAAGGCCGCACGACGACCATTGGGGAATTGGTAGATTTTGATCTCAATAAAATCACCCCAGATGTCATTGCCCAGGCCGCCGAACAAGGAGATGAAATCGCCAAGACAATCATCAATGATGCAGGATTTTATATCGGCATCGCTGCTGCTAACGTCTGTGCTACGATTGGACCACGGCGAATCGTCATTGCTGGCGGAGTAGCCCAAATCGGCGAACGCATCCTGGCGCCCATTCGCCGAACTATCCGGGAGCGAGTAACGATCATGCCGGTGGAACAAGTCGAGGTCGTTCAAGCCCAATTGGGAGATGATGCTGGTGTCATCGGCGCAGCAATGTGGGCGGCAGAAAGTTTAAAATAGCGACAAAGCCCCGAATTCCGGGGCTTTTTTGATTGAAAGACGAACATGAATCACGTAAATGATGTTTTTATTGGCGTTGATTTAGGGGGAACCAACGTACGAGTTGGCGCGATAACACCACTTGGTGATATGCTAACCTGGCAGGCTGCTGAAATTGAAGCCTCCCGCGGCCCTGAAGCTGGCGTGAAAAAAATCTCTGCTTTGGTGCAACATGTGGCTGCAAGCAGTGATGGATCTATCAAAGGGATCGGTATTGGCGCACCGGGGCCTTTGGATCGGCAACATGGAACTATCCAGAATCCTTACACCTTGCCTGGGTGGGAACATGTCGATATTGTCAGCCCAATTGCAAATCAGTTTGGGGTGCCGGTTGCGCTTGAAAATGATGCCGATGCAGCCGCCTTGGGTGAGTTTTGGGTAGGTGCAGGGCAAGGGAAATCAAGCCTGGCCATGGTCACGATTGGAACAGGCGTGGGCACCGCCTTGATTTTGAACGGCCAGATCTTTCGTGGGATTGGCGGCGCACATCAGGAGGGAGGACATATGATTATCGACCCAACTGGCCCAGATTGTTATTGTGGCGCACATGGCTGTTGGGAGAGCTTAGTTTCGGGTACGGCGATCGCTAAGTTTGCCCGCACTGCTCCTGAATTGTTGTCAAGCACACTCTACCAGACTAGCCAGGGGGATGTGGATCAACTTACCGCATCGATGGTTTTTGATGCAGCCAGGGAGGGTGACCCTCTTTCCTTGAGACTAGTTGATCAAACTGCAACTTATATCGCCCTGGGCTTGGTCAACATCATCATGTTGTACCTACCTGACCTCGTCGTGCTTACAGGGGGCGTGTTGCGCTCTTATGATTTGCTAGAAGAGCGAATCCATTCAATTATCGCGCACCACGATGTGGTTGTCCCCGCTCACCAGGTTACTATCCAACTTTCTCAGCTTGGGCAACAGGCAGGCATGTTTGGAGCTGCTAGTGCTGCTCAATTACGCTGCAAGGAAACTCAGATATGAATTCTTATATTTCCAACATACTGGCTCAACCAGAAGCGCTTGGTAAGGCGGTAAACACCTATTCTCCCGATACATTTGACAAGACAACTCATCAGTTGGAGCGGGGGGATTTCGACCGTATTGTCATCACTGGTATGGGCGCTTCCTATAACGCTGCTTATCCGGCTTACTTACAACTTTCCAACTTATCTATCCCCGTGATGCTGGTCAATGCCGCTGAGCTGGTTCATTATTCTCATGGCTTAATCTCGTCCCGCACATTACTATGGTTGAATTCACAGTCCGGTCGCAGTGCTGAGCTTGTTCATTTGCTCGACAAGATTAAGCCTGCACCACCAGCGAAAATAATATCTTTTGTGAATGATATCTCCAGCCCCTTGGCTTCAGCAGCAAATGTATGCCAACCTATTTATGCGGGCATCGAGAATGCAGTCAGCACAAAAACGTACTTGAATATGATGGCCCTCAACTTGTTGGCTTCCCTGGAAATTCTTGGCGAGAATATTGCTGAAACAAAAAACAAATTGCTTGATGCTTCTAAAGAGATGGATCACTATCTTGCTGATTGGCAAGAACGTCGAGATGATCTTGATGTTCTTCTGGGAGATTTCACCGATCTTTTCATCCTGGGACGCGGCACGTCGTTAAGCACTGTTTAGAATGGGGCATTGATTAGCAAAGAAGCAGCCAAAGCTACTTTTGAAGGGATGCATTGTGCCGATTTCCGCCACGGCCCGTTGGAGCTGGTTGAACCTGGCCTGATTGCATTGGTACTGGCTGGCCCCGCTCATACATCAGAACTCAATCATGATCTCGCCCTCGAAATTGCTACCCTTGGAGGGCGTTCATGTTGGCTTGACAGCAGGCTCGATGCTGAGATCCCTACAATTTTGATCCCGAAAGCAAATGAAATAGCGCTCCCACTCGTAGAAATCCTGCCCTTGCAAATGCTTTCTTTGGTAATAGCAGATCGAAGGGGTTTGCAGGCAGGTCAGTTCCGACACATTAAAAAAGTTACGACCAGGGAATAATCTGCAAAAAAGTTTACATAATGTAATCTCATAAATTACCCGAAATGATCTTATATATGTATTTGAAAATCAAAGAACAAATTGCAAAAAGTCTTTTAACATTTAGCAAGATGATGCCACAGAACTTGTCTTTTCAGTTATCCTTTTGCCTTATTTTGTGATTTTTAGACGCTATTGTTCCAAAAGTGGCCACATTTTAGCTTGTTTTGGGCAACTATCCGAACGGATGGAGAGTGC
>CAZXXW010000280.1:0-3350 GCA_964644835.1 uncultured Anaerolineales bacterium | reverse complement strand
TTGTGGTTATCTGGCTTGAGCGCAGATTTTTCAAGGGGGGGAGTGAACGGTTACTATGTCGGTTTAGGAATGACGAATTTCCAAGACCAGTCGACAAAGAAATTAGCAGCACTTACAAACTATGGTGTTTTACGTTGGAGTGTGAATGTAGATGGTCAAATAACTGATATAGCAGTAGGCAGTGATATTATTTATGCAATTACGGATAGTGGTCGGATTTATGCTGTTCATGAAGATGATGAACTGGAATGGGAATATTCTTTGGGTAAGGAAGGGTTGTATGAATTAATTGTAGGTAAAGAATTTCTTCTTGCATATCACTTTGAAGCTAAATCGATTTACCTAGTGGGGGATTCAAACGATGAGATTGGCGAATCGGATGTGGAGCGAGAAACCGAAGTCGCAAGTGATCCAGATCAAAAAACAGCCACATCTTCCGAAGAGAATCTTACCCAAACTCCAACTGTGATGATGTGCCCTAGTGCACTAGCGCCACGTTTACAGGTAGGTAAATATGCTTATGTTGCTCTAGAACCACCCCTGCCAAACTTAGTGCGTCTTAAACCCGGAAAAGACCATGCTGCTGTCGGTCAAATTCCGGCCGGCGGTGTGATGGAAATATTGGATGGCCCTGAATGTAAAGATGATTATATATGGTGGAGAGTCCGAGCGCGCGATATAGAAATAGAAGGATGGACGGTTGAAGGCGATAGCCAATCTTATTGGCTTATTCCTTGTGAGAATAATAATTGTGATTGAGAGATGAGAAGATGTTTTCAATCCGATCGGATGATGTCATTATCGAAATAAGCCTCGATTGAGCTATTAAGATCAAACGTCGGAGGCATATTGGCGATTTCACCAGCTGGGAGGATGAAACGCGGTATCGAAAGAGATTCAATCCATTGCTGATCGCGTCGGCCCGCCCGAAGATCAGGTGGCTCCGATTTTGGGGGCTGGCATGGAAGAGATTTACCAGCCGATGAAAAAAGAAGAGCGGGTCACTCTGGTCAACTTTGGCAGCTTCTACATCGATATGCGCTGTAGTGGCACCGTGTTCAAATTCACCCCTTCCCAGAAATGGCAGGCGCTGTTTGGCTGGTCATCCACCTATAAGGGCAAGTTGTGACAAAAGCAGATCTGACACCTCAAGAACGAGAAGCGCTCCGAGCGTTCGTTACTTATTTGTACGAGACCATTTCCGATCGATTGGAAGCTGTAGCTTTATTCGGATCGAAGGTGCGCGGGGACAGTCATAGCCACTCGGACATCGATGTGCTTGTCATCTTAGCGCGTGAAGACCGTGACCTGAGGCGAACGATACTCAAACGAGCCGCCCGCATTTCCCTGGAACACGACGTTTTGCTCAGCCCCCGGGTGATCGGTCTGGAGCGTTGGAAACAACTGCGCGGCTTTTCTTTGTATCGGAATATCACCACGGAGTCTGCTGGATTAGACGTTGTTGGGGGGGATTTGGTTCTAAAACCAGGAGAATCTGCTTTTGGAGCGGTAGCGTCATAACCGATTCCAAGAACAGGGGGGAACGTGTGGACGAGTTTCCCTAGTTTGGACTACAGGGGAAACTGTACGCCCATGAACCGAAAACAAATTCGGTTGCATTAACTTGCCATTTATGGCAAAATAACGCTATGGAATTTGATGAGATGCTTCAAATCGTCGGGGATGAACCCCTATTTGAGACCGGATTGCTTCTGGCCGGAGATGTGGATCCAAATAACGTTAGGAGGCAATTGGTTCGTTGGGTCGCGGCGGGCAAAATGTACCAATTGCGACGCGGCCTTTATACCCTGGCTCCTCCCTATCAAAAAACAAAGCCACACCCTTTCTTGATCGCCAACCGGCTGGTGGAACCTTCTTATGTCAGCTTGCAGTCGGCATTGGCTCATTACGGACTGATCCCCGAATATGTGGCCGTTGTAACCAGCGTGACAACGGCTCGCCCAACCCAGATGGAAACCCCTTTGGGACGCTACCAATTCCAACACGTTCAACCCGATTGGTTCCTTGGCTTTGCCCCCAGGCGGGTGGAAGGGGGCCAGGAGGTCTATCTCGCTGCTCCCGAAAAAGCCCTGCTCGATTTGGTTTACTTGCAGCCGGGTGGAGATGAACTGACCTATCTGCGCGCATTGCGTTTGCAAAACCTAGATCAGCTTAACGGGGACATGCTTTGGGAGCTGGCCAACGAGCTTGGCAAACCCAAGCTCCGGCGCGCGACAGAGAACATCCTCACTATCATGAAAGAAGAAGCAGAAGACAGCTATGAAACCATCCCTGACTCGACTGGTTGAATCCACAGAGTCTCCTCTACAAGGGAAAAATCTGACTCGTGAATATCTACAAGCCTATATCTTGCGCCTGCTCCAAGGGGCGGGGGCGATGGTCCCGCTGGCTTTTCACGGTGGTACTGCTTTGCGCTTTCTCTATGCGATCCCCCGTTATTCCGAAGATTTGGATTTCGCTTTAGAGCGTCCCTCAAGCGACTATGATTTCCGCGGCTATTTGCATGCCATTCAGCGGGAATTTGACAAGATGAACTATCAGGTTGAGATCAAGGCTAAGGATAGCAAGGTGGTCCATGCCGCCTTTGTCCGCTTTCCCGGCTTGTTGTACGAGTTGAACCTATCCCCTCATCAAAACGAAGTCTTAGCCGTCAAGCTAGAAGTGGACACCAATCCGCCTGCCGGAGCCGATTTGGAGACCACGGTTATTCGGCGTCATGTCGTCTTGCAGTTGCAACATCATGATCCTGCCTCCCTGCTTGCCGGGAAACTGCACGCCCTGCTGCAACGCGATTACGTAAAGGGACGGGATGTCTATGACCTGTTTTGGTATTTGAGCGATCCCACTTGGCCTGAGCCCAATCTAGCTATGCTCAATAACGCCCTTGAACAAACGGGCTGGGCGGGAGAGACGCTCACACCGGAAACTTGGCGCGCTGTCGTGCGAGAAAAAATTGAAAGTCTGGCCTGGGAGCGGGTCTTGGCCGATGTCACCCCGTTCATTGAGCAATCTTCCGAATTGAACGCTTTCACTCAAGAGAATATGTTGCAGCTCTTGGAAAAGGATTGATGGTCTAAGCGTGATATCCAATTAATTGTTTCAGCCCGTTGCAATGCGATGCAGCGGGCTTTTTTGTTTAGAAGTCTGTCTGGTTGCTTGAGTTGGGGAGATTATGCGACGGATTTTATCGGTCTTATCCCCCTGGAAAGCGAGCCTTATCCGACGAGTTTCGGATAAAAGCCTTCTAATAATTAGACTTATGTGATGGATTTTTAAACGTGATAATTGACGTATATTTCTTGACTCTGCCCCTGTTCTTCTCTACAATC
>CAZXXW010000279.1:0-3361 GCA_964644835.1 uncultured Anaerolineales bacterium | reverse complement strand
TCGAAAACACTTGCCAAGGGCATGCTTCGCAAACCGGCGTTTTGCCGCTTTTTTTGAAAGTGATAGGTGGCTAGAGAGGAGAAAACCATGTCTACCTTAGCGATGAAATTTGGGGGCACCTCTGTGGGCAACGCCGAAGCGCATGCCCAGGCTGCCGAGATTATCTTGGAGCAAGCGAAGCATTGGGAGCGCCTGGTCGTCGTTGTTTCGGCGATGAGCGGCGTCACCGATGCCCTCACTAAGGGCGCCTTGACCGCTGCCTCCGGCGATGATCGCACCTATCGTAGGATTGTCGCCGATTTACGCGTCAAGCACTACCGCGCTGTCGATGCTTTGCTCGAACTCGATGGCGAGCACACCGAACTGCTCACTACCGTGGACAAGTATCTGGACGAGTTCGCCACGTTTTGCCACAGTATCTACGTCCTGGGCGAAGTCACCGCGCGGGCAATGGACGCGATCACATCGCTGGGGGAGCGGATCAACGCCCGTATTCTGGCTGCCTTGCTGCGCCAGCGCGGGGCGAAGAGCGAAGCCGTTGACGCCACCGAGTTGATCGTCACCGATGATAAATTTCAGAATGCCGTCCCGCTGATGGACAAAACCCGTGCCCAGGTCGCTGAACGCCTCTCCCCCCTGTTGGAATCTGGCGTCATCCCTATCGTGACAGGTTTCATCGGCGCTAGCGAGGAGGGGATCACCACCACGCTCGGACGCGGCGGCAGCGACTACAGCGCCGCGATCTTGGGAGACTGCCTCGATGCCGACGAAGTCTGGATTTGGACCGATGTCGACGGCGTGATGACCACCGATCCCAGGATTGTGCCCGAGGCCCAGGTGCTGCCCGTGCTTTCCTATAATGAGGTCAGCGAAATGGCTTATTTTGGTGCCAAGGTCGTCCATCCCCGCACCATCAGGCCGGTCATCGAGGGCGATATCCCCTTATGGGTCAAGAACACCTTCAACCCCGCTCACCCGGGGACTCGCATTTGCCGCCAAGGAGCCGACGCGCCCAGCACGATCAAAGCGGTCACCGCCATCGACGGCTTGAGCATGGTCAACGTCGAGGGCCGCGGTATGATGGGAGTCCCCGGCATTGCCGCCCGTACCTTCGCCGCCGTGGCCAGCCAGGGCGCCAGCGTGCTGATGATCACCCAGGCCTCCTCGGAGCAGTCGATTTCTTTTTTGATCCCCACGGAGACAGCCGAGGGCGTCATCGCGGCCATCGAGGACGAAATGGCCCTGGAATTGGCCCGCAAGGACATCGACCGCGTTTGGGCTATGGATGATGTCGTCATCGTCACCGCGGTGGGGTCGGGGCTGCGTTCCACGCCGGGCGTTGGGGCACGCATCTTCGGGGGGTTGGCCGAGGCCGAGATCAACGTCATCGCGGTGGCGCAGGGTTCGTCCGAGTGCAGTATTTCGCTGGTCGTCTTCGCCGACGATGCCGCCGGCGCGATTCGCAAAATTCACGATCAGGTCGTCCTTGAAGTCAATAGATCGTCGCAGGATAGATAAAATGATGATCCGCATTCGCAGGGCAGCTTCCACTGATCGAGCCGGGGTCAAGCGCATCGTCAACGACGTTTGGGATCACGATGTCCGTGATGACGCGTTTCGCACCCACATCCAGGCCGAAACCCCCTCGCTCTGGGTGGCCGAAGCGCAGGGTGAAGTCGTTGGGTTCGTCTCTGCTCTCATGACCCGTGCTCGAGGCGGCCAAACTCGTTGGGAGATCGATTTGATCGCCGTCCAGCCCGCCTATCAGGGGCAGGGGATTGGAGGAAAGTTGATTGCCAAAACTTGCCAAGATGGCCAAATGCGCGCTGCCGACCTGGCCCGGGCTCTGATCCGCGTTGATAACTTGCCCAGCCAGAGAGCTTTCTCCCGGATGGGCTTCAGCAGTGACGGCGAGATTTGCCAGCTCTTGCTGTGGACTCCTCGGCCAGGTACGGAACAAGCTTACCCCGATTGGGTCACGCTCTTGCCCGTGGATACGCTCACCTACCGGGGCTTGTGGATCGAGGGGCTGGAGTCCCTTTCCCGGCAGGATCAACGCCGCGCCCTCGAGGTGGCTCGCGCTGTTGCGGCAGCGGAATCCTGCGACAATACCGGTACCGTTTTTCCGGCGCGGCAGGTGGAACATCTTCCCCCTTCGCTCCGCGCCGAAGCGGATCTCCAAGGAAGTTATTATTGGTTCAGCAAACAAATCAGTGAACACCCGTCAGGAGACTCAAGATGAAGAATTATGGTTTTGCCTCCATCGATGAATTTTTAGGCGACTTTGTTGTCTTCCGGAATTTAATCCCCCTTGATCGGCGCCTTCCCAGTGTGGATGATCTCCGCAAAGATGCCGATGTTCCCCCGGGGGTGACGCCGCGCAAGAGTGATCCCGCCTATGCCCGCGTCATCGTCCGGATTTTGCGGTCGGCAAATGCGTTGGGCGCTGCGGATGCCCCCATCGAACGGTTAGTTTACGTCGGCGACACGCGCCTGAACGATGGGAATGCCTTCATCAACATCGCCCGCGCCGGGGAGTGGCCGGGGATGGCCTTCATCGCCGCCGAGAAAGTCGAACCCGCACTGCCCGAAATCGTCAAACAGCAGGGCGGCAGGCTCTACCTGGCCAGCCGCTGGAACGCCATCGCCGATTTCGAACTCTATTGCCACCAGCAGAATTTTCCCATCGATGCGCATACTGCTGTGATCGTCGATATCGACAAGACCGCCGTGGGGGCACGCGGACGAAACGATCATCTCATCAATCAAGCCCGTGTCGTCGCCGTGCGGCGCACCGTCGAAGACCTTTTGGGCGCTGATTTCAACGCCGCCGATTTTCAAGATGCTTATGCCCAATTAAATCAGGCCGAGTTCCATCCTTCTACCACCGACAACCAGGACTATCTCGCTTATATCTGTCTGGTTTTGGGCAGCGGTTTGGTCAAGCTGCGCACGTTGATCGCCCAAGTCCGTTCAGGTGATCTGTCCACGTTTGAGCAATTCATCGCCGCTGTCGACGAGCGCACTGACGAGTTGCCCGCATCGCTGAGAGAGATTCACGCCCGCGTCTACGAGCGGGTCCAACATGGCGACCCGACGCCGTTCAAGTCGTTCCGCTATAACGAGTACCGCGCCACGGTTGAGCGGATGGGCTGTCTCGGCGAAGATGCCGACGTGGACGCTTTGCTGGCCAACGAAATCGTGATGACCGAGGAAGTCCGCGCCGCGGCCCTGCGCTGGAAGGAGCGGGGCGCGCTGCTCTTTGGGCTTTCCGACAAGCCGGATGAGGCTTCTATCCCTACGCCGGAGCTGGCAGAGCAGGGGTATCAGCCCATTCACCGGGTAGAAACCCACTCGGTTG
>CAZXXW010000278.1:0-3417 GCA_964644835.1 uncultured Anaerolineales bacterium | reverse complement strand
ATGGCCAACAAATCTTCTAAAATCTGCGGGCGTTCCCCGCCGGTGACAAAGCGGACCAGCACGTGGTAAAGGGCCGTCATCTCGTCCACGTCCGGGGTGGCGATCACGGCCGTGCGGCCATAATCAAGAGCATCCTCCTCGCCGCCGCGCTCGTTGGCTTCAAAGGCGCCCTGCTTAATCAAATCGATCAGGCGTTGCACCAGGGGGTGGCCCAGATCCAGGACCTCCACCTCGAGGTTATCCAGACCGAGCTTGGGGTCGAAGGTGGCTCGAGGGATTTCTCGACCCAAGTGGGGCAATTGCAAGGCGGGGCGGCTGAGCACCAATCGCAAGGTGCCATCCTCATTCTCCCGCACGGTGCAGCGCAGCTTGTCCAACCCGCTGCGCACAAAGGCCTCTACCTCTTCTTTGGAGCCGACCGTCTGGCGAACCTGCTGCAGCTTGCGCTCTACTTCTTCGAGAGTGACGTCGGTTTGACCGTAGAACGATTCCTGCTTGATCAGATCGGCGACCCGTTTTTCATTCCGGAGCGGGTGTTGGCTGCCTCTCTGCTCGATTGGCGTGCGGGGTTCGTCCTCGAACAGATTCAATTGCTGGGGGACAAGGTTGGCGCCCAAGCCATGATCGTGGATCAGGTCCAAGATATTGGCTGTGTCGCCAAAATAGGGCGGCGAGAAACCATAATCCTCTCGAATGCGGCGGGATTTTTCGATCAACACCTTGAGAATGGTGGCGTCCAGGGTCTCATTCATGACCATGGTGCGAATATAGACGCGCTCCTCGGGTTGGCCAAAACGATCCACGCGCCCGTTGCGTTGTTCCAACCGGTTGGGGTTCCAGGGCAATTCATAATGGATGACCTGACTGGCGAAATGCTGCAAGTTGAGTCCCTCGCTGATGGCGTCGGTGGCCACCATCACGGCGATCTCTGCCTCGCCGAACTTGGCAAATTGTTCGTAGCGCGCTTTTTCATTCAGGCCGCCGTGAAGCATAAACACGTCCACGCCGCGGCGCTGATAATAACTGTCCGCTTCAATTTGTTCGGCCACGTAAGCCATCGTATCGCGGTAGCGGGTGAACAGGATCGCCTTGGGCTTTCGATTGAGCATGCGCCGCAGCGTGTTGTTCAATAATTGCTGTAATTTGCTGTCGCGTGACTTGGTGATTTTCTCCGCCAGGGCCTGAAGCTCATCCAGTGCCTTTAACTCCGCCTGGAGGGCTTCTTTTTCACCGGCCGAAAACCGTTCTGCTCGTTTGCCCACCTCGATTTCGTCCAACAACTCTCCCGTATCCTCGTCCAAAACGTTGGCCTTGGCCACCTCGGTGGATAAACCGGCTTCCGCTTCGGTGAGTTCATCCAGATTCTGCTGAATGCCCTCGCGCCGGTTTTTGAGCGATTGGCGCAACGCCTCCGGGCTGGATAAGGCCCGTTTGTGCAGGTGGAGCACCGTCCATTGGGCCAGGGTGTGAATCCGTGATGTCGCTTTGGACATGGCCCGGGCGTGTTTCAGAATCAGTTGGCCGTACTGTTGAACTGCCTGCAAGGCCTCGCGTTCCTGGGCAGTGGGAACAACCTTGACTTCATCTTGATCGCGTTCGGGGAAAGCTCGCCGTCCCTCGCTGATGGCCCAGGTGTCCACATCCTTCCGCCGCCGTTGAACCACATGCCGTTTACCCATGGTACGGTCGATGCTCGGATCGTGCGAGGGACCGGACACAATACCGACGTCCAACAGACGCAGCAGGCTGGCAAAAGAATCCGTGTACCCGTTGTGGGGTGTGGCGGTCAACAAGAGCAGATGCTCAACCTGGTCAGCATAGGCCAGTTCCTTTCCGAGATCCCAGCGTTCTTTGCTGACCGTGGCATCGGGTCCGGATTGATGCGGCTTGCCCACCTTGTGGGCTTCATCGATGATGACCACATCCCAGGGCACCTCCAGGATCTGATTCTTGATCTTGGCCTTTTTGGCGTAGTCAACGGAGACGACAAAGGCATTGTGATACTCCCAGGGGTTGGCCCCGGCGGGGAGATCGCGTTCTAATTTGCGCCGCCGCCGCCGTGAGAAAATGTGGCTTTCCAGATGGAAGAAATAGGCCAGGGCCTGCTGCCATTGCTCGCGCAGGCTGGCCGGGCAGACTACCAGGACCCGCCGCGCCATGCCGCGGGCCATCAGTTCTGTGGCGATCAAACCAGCTTCGATGGTTTTGCCCAGGCCAACGTCATCGGCAATCAACATGCGCACGGGCGATTGTTCCATGGCCATGACCACGGGCACCAGTTGATAGTCCACGGGAATGGCTCGCGAGCGCTGCAAGGACAGCAGCGGCGCGGTGCTATGAAGCATACTGGCGCGAAAAGCTCTCAACATGAGAGCCTGCATTTGGGGATATCCAACTCGGTCTGCTTGGGGTTGCTGCAAAGAGGCAGGACGCACCCGTTCAATCGGCAAGAACAATTTCGCTTGAGCGCTGGCGGCGTTTACAGCCGTCGCATGGAGTACATTTCCATCCTGTACATCTACGCGCCAAAGCCGCTTACGGGCTTCGATTATCTCCCCCGGGGAATACGTGTTTGTCTTTTGAGAATTTTTCATAAACAAACCAATCCGATAAGGGTGCATGAGTACAGGGCGTTAGATCCTGCCACGATATCACCCCATTCTATTCTGGCTGTTATTTGTTATGAACTGGTAACAAGTATATCATAACGACCTTATAAACTGCGTATCAAGTGGGACTTTTTACCTACTCAGCCAATACTTTCCAGAAGAATCTGTTATGAATAAGGAATCACATCCTCGCTACATTTTCCCTATGAATGCTCGCGTATTGGAGAGACAACTATGGGGTTACTAAATCTGCCTGTTGAACAGTTATGGAATAGTCTCGCCTTTCCAGGTTGCTAAGTCGATATCGCAGTTCCACCTGGCAGAGACAGGCATCCTCTCCGCCCGAGCGAAGCGTTGTGTATTTCAAGATAAGTTCATTCTCGTTTTCTATCGTGTAATCCCCTGCCCAAAAATCGTCGCTGCAGTTGGCATCGATTGTAACGACACAAAGGAAATCGCCATCTTCCGTCCAGGTTATCCGCTCGATGCGAGTACCGCGAGCTGGGCCTGGCTCTTGGCAAGGGGCGAAACGGAGTTCAAGGTTCTCTGGTTGGTTTTCCTCTAACGCGCTTGCCAATGCCCGGTGAGTCTCGATGTATATCGGCCCGGCGCTAAAAGAAAGATCTCGGCAACCAGCTATGCTTAGACAAAGGATAAGAGAGATGATAAGAAACCACACCCAACGCCTAAAGCGCATCCATTCGTACATCCCTTCACCCCAGAATATGCCATCTTCTGCTCTCAGCAACGCGACGCAGATCATCATCAGGATAGGTGGCCATAGGATTTTCACTCATCTCCAGCATGG
>CAZXXW010000277.1:0-3438 GCA_964644835.1 uncultured Anaerolineales bacterium | reverse complement strand
TGGCTCATCGGTAAGCCAAAGTTGCTGTGCCAAAAGGTTCCGTGAAAAGCGACCCCGCTTTCGGGGATGAAGAAAGTTGTCCAGGGCACCCCGGGGAGGATATATTCGTCCGGGGCACCGGATGCTTCCACGCCGCCCATATGCTTGGAAGGCGACTTTGAGCTGATGTTGAATCGGCCCCGCGGCGTTTGCCTCCCGTCGGGCACCTCCCGGCCCGGTATCCCCGAGGAGAGACGCGCTTGCCGGACGGGCTGATTGCCCTCAAACGCGGTCAAGATTTGATCGTCTAAGGAGACCTCGATCCGCTTTTCGCCAAAGGGAAGGTCAGGAGAAATCGGGGCGATCTCCTCATCCAGTATCGGTTGCAAATGCCTTGCGGTGACGTAGTAGATCAAATAATCGGTCAGTTCCGAGGTCAGTTGGTACCAGGGTTCTCCGTCCGGGCCTTGGCGAACGCCGGTGATCCAGTGGGTGGTTTCATAGTAGAGCCGGTAGTTGGGCTCCCAGCCATTGGCGCGTGAAAAGGAGTAAGCCTGCGTGTAAGGGACGGTCACCCTGGCGAGTTGGCCGCTTTCCGGGGCGCTGTCGAGCGGGGCGTTGTAATGGAAGCGAGCGGTCTGCACGTAAGCGCTGTGGATGTAGCCTCCCCAGACCCGGTACCAGATCGGGTTATAGCCGGGACCATCCGGGGCGGTGAATTGGTAATAGATATTGAGCAGTTCGTCCTGCCGTGTCCAGCGGACGATCCCGCTGTGAAAGCGGGGCTTCTCGTAGATGGCCGCTTGCTGATCGACGGTCACCCGCCCGACCAATTTGGCCTCAGTTTGATGCTCGTCGTAGGGAGGGGGAAAGGGATTAAACGCCAAACTCCCCAGTGTCAGGGCGCTGAGTTTGAGAAAATCGCGGCGGGAGCATGTGGGATTTTTGTTCATACCGATAAAATTGCCTCCCCGGATGAAAACGGGGAGGTTCTTGTTCGTCCGTGATTGTACTCAAAGAGTGGCCGGAAAGCAAGTTTGAGCGAATGAGAGCGCGATGAGAAGTCCATTTGATCAGGTGTGATCCTGAATCGAATCCAGCCATTTCGTATAGGCATGCGAGTGCGCGGCTCGGAATCGTGGTGGCTCGGCGATTGAAAAGATATAGTCGGCGGTGGTGATCAAACGGTCGTAATTTTGGTCTTCTGGACCGAAGGCCTCCAGCCCGACGGTCCACCAGGCGGATTCCCGTGCCCCAACGCGGGTCAACTCGAGGCCGCAACCGCAGCTTGGCTCCGTTGATCCAGGCACAGCTTCCACATTGCCATCTTCGACTTGATACAGAGCCAGCCAACGCGCTTTCTCTACACCGGTCCAGGATCGGGCGAAAGCGTCTGAGGCGCCTAGATCGATATCTTCCGGGTAAGGAAAGCTCCATTTGCGCCAACCGTCGATCATGCCCCGAACGTGGCGGTGAAAGTCTACCCGTCCGTAGAAATGCCGCCGCTCTTTGATTTCGACCAGCCCCTCTCGCAGTTTGATGCCGATCCCTCCGGCGCCAGCTTCTTGCAAGTAGTAGTCTACCCGCGGGGCTTGCTCCTCGGCCTGATCGGCGACATGATGGAACCAGGCCTGAACATCGGGATCAACTTGCCCCTGTTGAAACCAGCGCACCTCCACAGTTGGAAACACGGTCACTCTCCGGTTTGTTAAGGCCAGGGAATCTGCACGGGCTCGGAATATCCGTGCTTCTCGGCGATATACAGTTTGCCTCTCGACGCGGCCGGGCAGCCTTCTTGATCATCCTGCAAGGTGATCGAGGTCTTATCGGTTTGAATCGCGGTCCAGAAATAGCCTCCGTCCTGGCAAAGATAGACCTCCAGCAGGTAGCCGCGCCGGTCTCCCACCGGGATGTAATTGGCGGGCTCCCAAGAAATGGTCACCTCGTTCCCATCGCGGGAGGCTTCTACGCCCGTCGGTGGCCTCACAAACGTCGACTTTGGCAGGGGCACGTCCACCACCGGGACAGTGTCTAGATCGCCCTGGATGTCGAACAGCGAGGCTGCCGACCAGCAGTGCCGCTCCAGGTCGGGAGGCTGGACCCACAACCAGGTGCTGAATTGATTGCGGCCATCGATGGCAACGACATCGCCCTCGTTGATCTCGTGGGAGTAGAGATAAGCCTTGCCCGGGCCATAGCGGCAAAAGCCGCGCGCCACCTGGACGATTCCCTGAGGAACCTCCGGCGTGGGTGTTGGCGTGATCGTGGGACTTGGCGTTGAGCTGGGCGTGATCGTTGGTGTTTCCGTTGGTGTCGCCGTGAAGGTGCTTGTCGCTGTGGGGGTCAGGCTGGGCGTGAGGGTGTGTGTTGGTGTCAGTGTTGGGGTGAACGTCGATGTTGGCGTTGGCGTCTCCGTGGCGAAGAGCGAGACAGCCGGCAAATTGCATCCGCCGATGGTAACGGCAAGCGCAACCAGCAAGAGAAGGGCTGAGATCGATTGTTTTTTTGTTTTCATAACCTTGACTTTTTACCTGTAATCATGATTGTCAACTTGAGTATGTTTGCATGGGAAACCGGTTCTGGATTCCAACTGATGCGACCTAAACAAATTATACAGGATTAAAACAAAAAAGCGCACTTTGGAAGTGCGCAAGCGAGTAGGCCGGGTGGGGGTCGAACCCACAAGGTATTTCTACCGGGGGATTTTAAGTCCCCTGCGTCTGCCAATTCCGCCACCGGCCCGCAGACATAATTCTACTAGAAGTTAAACTTTAAGCAAGGGAAATAGTTGAGCGTTTCCAGCATCCGAGCGTTTTGGAGCAAAATATCCCACAAGTTGATTTGGTATAATCAAATTAATTCAGGGGGAATGGGGAAGATGGTCACCGTTTGTCAGGTCTTCTAGTTGTGGAAGGAGATATTATATGAAGCGGCTGATGCTATTAGGATGCTTGATAGCACTATGCTTGTCTGCTTGTTCCTTCGGTGCTTCGGAAGATGCCGTTCAAACCGCTATTGCCGAGACAGAAGCGGCAGTACCAACGGCGACGGAAGTATTCGTCACATCAACGCCATCCCAGACATCAACAGAAACGGCGGAGCCAACGCCTACAAAGACGCTTACTTCGACGCCCAGTGATGCTGATTGGATTGTAGAGAATGCTCGGGTCACCGATTTGCGCTTCTTTGAGTCCAGTTATGATGTTCCCGACTTTGAAGAGCGGGAATATTCAGACCAATTCACGGTCAAGAAGGCTCGATACATCAATTGGGAAGTTCAATTTGACTGCCCTTCGCTTGAAGAGCGGAAGGACTTTATCATTCGCTCGGTGTATTATCGCAATGGCAATTGGTTTGGAGAGGTTGACCTGGATTCTTACATCAAGCCTGAATGGGATCAGTCCAACCATGCTATGGGTTATGGTTGGCGAGAACCGGGAAACTGGCCTAATGGTGAAT
>CAZXXW010000276.1:0-3452 GCA_964644835.1 uncultured Anaerolineales bacterium | reverse complement strand
GCCGCTAGGCGTGCTTCGCATGTAGTGTAATTTTCAAGGTTTGTAATACATTAGGCGTTTTTGTTGCAAAATACTAGTCGTCTGAAATTCTTTTTTCTTCGCTGGCGACGATTTCGCTCAGGGCGGATTGCACATCTTGGGGCAAAGGCTCCGGCTTGTGTTCGGCCAGAATCTGATCAACCTGCTCGGCGGCACGCGCTTCCATGGTAGTACCTCCCTGCTCGAGCCAGGCATCGTACTGGCGTTTGTCGGCCAACTCAGAATAGTAGGGGTCGCGGAAATGCCGATAGGTGTGATCGTGGGCCAGGTAATTCCCTTCGGGTCCGAGCTTTTCGACCACGTCCAGGGCCAGGGTTTCAGCGTTGACTTCGACCGGAGCGGTGGCAGCCCGGATGAAACCGATCAGATCGTTGTCGATGGCGATCAATTGAAGCGAGCCTTGCATCCCGGCATCCATGAAGCCGCAATCGTGGATGATGTTGGCACCGTTCATGTAAGAGGTAAACAGGCTCATGGCGGCCTCAGCAGCGCATTGCTGATCCAAAACTTTCGAATCCGTGGAACCAGCCAAACCAAAGACAGGCAAATCGTAATATTTGCCCATGGAGGCGGCGACACCCTGCTCATCGGCGAGGACATAGTTGGCCACCATGGTTTTCAAATTGTAGGGGCCGCCGTTCCAGCCGGGGATCGCTATCGGCGTGCCCGGGCGGACGAGTTGAGACAAGACAATGCCCAACAGCGTTCCAGCGTTCATCGTGGCGATACAACCCGCCGTCGTGGCCGGGGAGTTCACTCCCGCGGCGTTGAGGGGGATGTAAAGCATGGGCAAGCCCTTTTCAGCCAGATAAATGCACTTCTGCGTGGCTTCGGCGTTGGCAACCAACCCGGAGGTGACGTTGATGTAACAGGTGGCAAAAGGCCGCTGGCGGAAGGCTTCGGGGCTCCCGGCGACGATCTCGCACATCTCCACGGCTTTGACACATCCCTCGAAATCAGGCGTGACGAAGACAATCGGCTTGGTGGTGTGATTGAGCATCACCTCCATTTGATAGCGGTCATAAATCTGCGAGTTGACATCGGTGGGCAAAAAGGCGGACATGACAAAATCGATATTAGGCAGCGCGTCCATCAGGAGGGCGGCATGTTTGACATCTTCCAGCACGGGCTTGCGCCGCTCGCCGGTGTGGCGATCGAGGATGTTCATGCAATCGGAACCGCCGCCAAAATAGGCATTATACCCCCAAGCGCGGATGACCACCTGACCATGGCGGTTGTACAAGGTCATTCGGCGAGGCGCCAACGACAAGGCGCGCTCGACGACATATTCGGGAATACGGACACGCTTGCCGTCCACGTCGGCGCCGCCCTCGGCTAGAATCTGGCGGGTCTGCTCGTCGTGGACGTCGATGCCAATACGTTCCAGAATTTCTAAACTGGCGACATGTATTTGTTCGCAGGTGCTTGCATCCATGCGAGCATAATGGGCACCTTGCTGACGTCTACTATGGGGTCTGGGCATTTTTCCATCTCCTTAAATCATTGCTTAATTTTTTACATAGGCGGAGCGCACTTATCTGGTGACGTTTTGGCAAACACTTCGACAGGATAAGTGCGCTTCACCCTCTTGATCTTTTTTAAACTCAGCGTTCTCCGTGATTCAGCAGTGAGTTTGAGCTTTTTTCAGTAGAGTCATTCCTGGTAGTGATGAGAATTTGACTGATATTATTTTCATGTCGAGGAAGTTAGCCACAGATGAACACAGGTAATAGGCTAAAAAATCCGTGTTCTTCCTATTCATCTGTGGTTCGGATTATTTCACCTTTTTTCATCCGTCAAACTAGCCATCACCGAATTCCTTTCAAGTTTTTCAAACTTGCGAGATTATACCGCGCTTGGCACGCTTTTATCCTACCACAAAATATATTTTAAGGTTATTAAGATATATTTATCTTGACTTAACATATATCAATAAGTACAATAAAAATTAGCTAACAAATATTCCCTCCGTTTTTCGCTCCCCTTTTCGTACCAATTCAAACTTCAGTTTTCAGAGAGGAAAACATGTCAGAAAAACTTACCTGGATAGACGAAGAACTACAAACCTTGCGTGACAAAGGTCTCTACAACAACATTCGCACCCTGGAATCTGCTCAGGGGGCCTGGCTGGTTGTCGATGGCAAAAAGACGCTCAACTTTTGCTCGAACAACTACCTCGGGCTAGCCAACCATCCAAGGATGGTCGAAGCGGCTCACGAAGCGATGGACGAGTACGGTGTCGGGCCAGGCGCCGTACGGACGATCGCCGGAACGATGGATTTACACGTTGAATTGGAAGAGCGTCTCGCCGATTTCAAGAAAGTCGAAGCGGCGATCACCTTCCAATCAGGCTTCACCGCCAATTTGGGCACCATCCCCGCGCTGGTGGGCAAAGAAGATGTGATCTTTTCGGATGAATTGAATCACGCCAGCATCATCGACGGCTGCCGCCTCTCCAGATCGAAGGTGATCCGCTATGCTCACTGCGACGCCGCAGATCTCGAACGCCAGTTGAAGGCCCATCGCGCCGCTTACAAACACGCACTCGTCGTCACCGATGGCGTCTTCAGTATGGATGGCGATGTAGCTCCCCTCGACGAAATTTATGACATTACCAAAGACTACGAAGCGATCTTGATGGTCGATGACGCCCACGGCGAGGGCGTCTTAGGCCATGGCGGCCGCGGGATTGTCGATCACTTCGACCTGCACGGCAAGGTCGATGTTGAAGTGGGCACCATGTCCAAAGCCTTTGGCGTGATGGGCGGAGTCGTCGCCGGTAACGCCAAAGTGGTTGAATGGCTGTACCAGCGCGGACGTCCGTTCTTGTTCTCTTCGGCAATGACCGTGCCCGATGTGGCCGCCTGCCTGGAAGCTGTAGACATCCTGGAAGAATCAACCGAACTGGTCGATAAGCTGTGGGCCAACGCAGATTACTTCAAATCCGAAATGGAGAATCTGGGGTTCGACACCGGCAAAAGCGTCACCCCGATCACCCCGGTGATGCTGGGGGAGGCTCCCCTAGCGCAAGAATTCAGCCGCAAGCTTTTCGAAGCCGGTGTCTTCGCCATGTCGATTGGTTTCCCGACCGTGCCGCGGGGCAAAGCCCGCATCCGGGTGATGATCTCCGCAGCGCACGATAGGGACGATCTCGACCAAGGTTTGGAAGCATTCGCCAAGGTTGGCCGCGAACTGGGCGTCATCTCTTGAAAACGAGAATCCTCAGGGAGGGAAGTGTCCGGAATGCCTGCAAAAACCGGCGACACATCAAAAGTTAGAATCTATAAAGAAGTACGCCGCTCGATTATCTTGAACGCGCTCAAGCCAGGAGAGCGTTTAAACCTGGATGATTTGGCCAGCCAATACGACACCAGCGTAACCCCAGTCCGGGAAGCTCTTCAGATGCTCACCCA
>CAZXXW010000275.1:0-3453 GCA_964644835.1 uncultured Anaerolineales bacterium | reverse complement strand
ACGGGTGACGCTTGTTTCAATTCGTCCCGCACAGTGTGAGCCTTCAAGCCCGCGTACATAGCTTCGCTGACCACGCCAACGGCGATGGCGCTTGTCCCCACGATGATGCCGGGCAACTTCAACAAATAGCCGATGATCAGAACGAGCACATCCAGGCTGAGACGAATGATCGTCCCCGTGCTGATCGTTTGCGAATACCCCAACCGGATTAACATGCCTTGTTGGAACCGGCGATAGCCAATCGCCCATGTCCAAGGCAGCATGATGATCATACCGATGCGGCCCGGCTCGACGATTTCTGCGGGAGCGCCGATGATTTTTTCAATGACGAGGTAGTAAAGGGGTGTAAAAGCGACGGCGATGTGCAAGACGGTGAGCACCGCACAGGTCCACATCATGATCTTATAGACTTTTCGGTAGGAGGCCCAATCCTTGCTCAGTGTTGTCGACGCCGCCAGCATCATGATGATCGGTGCTTCGATGATCAGGGCCAGGGGGTAGACGATCCCGCCAAAAGCGGCCAGGTGGATCTTTGGATTGGCCAGGCGGGCGACGACGGCGCTCATTGTGGGGTTCTCGGCGCTCATCAGCAGCCAACTGGCGGCCAGAGGCCACCACAATGTGAAAATCTCCTTCAAGCTGGGGGCTGATTCCAATTTTTCTGCGGATTCGCTTTGGGCAGCGGCCATTGTTAATTCTCGGAGAGTTGGAGCGGCGAATTGGGCAAAGCCAGGATCGCGGGGATGGCCAGTAACGAGATCAGTGCGCTGCCCCAAAATGCCGTCCTCAACCCCAGTGTATCTCCGATGAAGCCAACCAAGGGCGATGCTGCCGAGCGGATCAAAAAGCTGAGCGCCATGTAGGCGCCGTTTCCTGTGGCGCGATAATTTTTGGGAACATAGTCTTGCACCAGGGCGAGGAGAACCGGGCCAACCGATAGGGTGAAGAAGCCGAATGCCAGCAGTGTTGCGATTTGTAGCCACCCCCCCACGTTGAGAAAGACGAGGATCAACGGCGCGGAGGCAGCGATGATCACAACCAGGGTTGGTTTTCGCCCGAGACGGTCACTGATCGGGCCGCTGGCCAATGCTCCAACAACGCCAGCAGCCTCGAGGATGCTCAGGGATGCTCCCGCCAGTTTCAGGCTGGCCCCCTCCATTCTCATGAAAGTCGGTAAATAGGTGGTCATGCAAACGGCGGCAAGCATGCGGAACAGAATGAATCCGGCCAGGGGGATCAGCAAAGGTTTCAATTGCCACAAGATGTCCTTCAGATTGATTTGGACGTAATGACTTTCTTGTCGATGCCCGGCGATTTTTCGAAATCGCCACCACAGGATGATCGTTGATCCCCAACCGAGCACCACGGTTCGGTAGATTCCATCCAGCCCCCACAGGGAGGCTGCCCAGACGGCTAGCAGCGGCCCAAGCGTGCGGGCCAACTCGCCCCCGGCCATGTAGAGACTCATCCCCGCCCCGACGCGATCACCGGAGACGCGCGCCGTCACTGCCGGTGCAGGAGCGTGAAACGCGGCGATGCTAATCCCGGCGAGGAAGAGGATCAAAGCCAAGATATAGATATTCGGGGCCAAGCCCATGCTGACTACCAAGGTAGCCGATACCGCCGGGGCAAAGATGACGAAATAGCGCACGTTGACCCGGTCGGCAAGATGGCCGATGAAGGGATTCAAGATCGAGGGGAACTGGCTGAAGGAAACCAGCGCGCCTGCCATGGTCAGAGAAATGGAGAGCTTTTCAATGATCAAGGGCAATAATGGCGCAATGAAGGCAGTGTAGACATCGTGGATGAAGTGTCCCATCGCCACGGTGAGGGCTTGTCCCAGTTGGAATTGCCCGTTTTCTTCGGAGTTGGAGAGGATTGTTTTTGTTGTCATAAGGGCTTTACTATACCGCAGTTTAAACTTGACCACAAGAGAGACCCGTTTTCTCCAGAAAACGGGTCTCTTGCTCAACTTTTACAAAAGGAGATGAACGTTTCTATCCTTTATCAGGATTCTTCGACTTCGTCACAGGGGTTGGTGCCGTAGATGGCCGGCACCCACTTCTGGCTGGTGATCGGAGGGCGAACATAGCCGATGTCTTTCTGACGAGGTGGCAACTCGACCGGCTCAGGCGTGTAATCCTCGTAGGGAATCAGACTGAGCAGGTGGTGGATGCAATTAAGTCGGGCGTGGCGTTTCACATTGGCATTGACCACGTACCAGGGCGCTTCCTCGGTGTCGGTGTACATGAACATGGCGTCTTTGGCACGGGAATATTCGATCCAGCGGGTGCGGGCTTCCAAATCCATCGGGCTCAGCTTCCAACGGCGGGCCGGGTCGCGATTGCGCTTGCGGAAACGTCGCTCTTGCTCGGCATCACTGACGGAGAACCAATATTTGATCAAGGTAATCCCGGAGCGGATCAGCATCCGTTCGAATTCGGGACAGGTGCGCATGAACTCGCGATATTCTTGATCTGTGCAGAAGCCCATCACGCGTTCCACCCCGGCACGGTTATACCAACTGCGATCGAAAAGGACCATCTCTCCTGCCGAGGGAAGATGGGGAACATAGCGTTGGAAATACCACTGAGACTTCTCTTTTTCCGTCGGGGTACCTAAAGCCACTACTCTGACAATGCGAGGATTCAGTCGCCGGGTGATCCGTTTGATTACGCCACCTTTTCCGGCCGCGTCACGCCCCTCGAAGATGACACAAACTTTAAGACCCTGTTCCTTGATCCAATATTGCAGCTTGACGAGCTCTTCTTGCAATCGCTCCAGTTCCCGTTCGTAAACTTTCTTCTTTAGCTTGCCGGTTTTTTTATAAATCGAATTTTTCTCTTGCTCTTCCTCGGTTTTCGTGGCTTCTTCTTTGACTCTATCCTCGGTCTTTTCTTCGACATGTTCGGCGACCATCTCTTCGGCCATGCTCTTCTCCTTTCCAAACGATGATAACGGGGATATGATTTCATTATACACATTCGAAGATGCTTTACAACGGGTTTGCTGATTATTTTTTTCGGTTGATACTTCGTTCCTGGCTGAAGCCATCAGGATAACGCTGGCGCAGCTTATCCACATTTTGCTGGCCGATTTCTCCCAGTGTGATGCTAAGCGCCGATGCTGCCTCGGCCACATACCAGATCACGTCGCCGAGTTCCTCCGCCAAGGTTTGCGCGTCAATGTCGTGGCCGTGGGCGGTGAGCTTCTTGACCATGTTAGCAAATTCGCCCGCTTCTCCCGCCAGACCGAGCGCGGCGATGATCAGTCGGCGTTCGCCGTCCCCGCCGGCGCCTGATGTGCGCGCAGCCAATCGTTGATAGTCGTTCAAGGTAAGTTTTTGCATAGAAATAGGGCTAATCCTCTTCTTCGGCCAACTGTCTGATTTCGGTGACCACTCGTTCTAATTCATTCACAAGGGCGTTATCCATCGATTCTTGCAAGATCTCC
>CAZXXW010000274.1:0-3479 GCA_964644835.1 uncultured Anaerolineales bacterium | reverse complement strand
CGCAAGGGGGAAGTGCTGCGAAGCGTTCGTTGCGAAGCAGTGTATCGAGACCAGTCCCCCAAGGGGATGCTACACTTCGTTTCGCGATGAGCGGGGCTCGAAAAGCGCTGGGGTGTTTCGAAAAAAGTGTCTACATATTTCTGAACCATCCCAAATTGCGTAAGCTTTATTCATTTATGCGTAAGTCCTAAGATATTGAAATCCGCTACACTCATGGCAGTCAAAAGCGTATTGATCGAGCCCTGGAGCAACTTGGCTATCATGTTCCCAACACTTCCGCTATTGAGCGGCGAAACGGTACTGCCCGCTTGATGAGCAAAGCTCAGGTGCGTAGTCGTTGGCTTTTGCCAAACGCGAAGATCAGAAAACCGCTTTAGGTTGGTGGGGTGTTACAGTTTATAATTGATCCCGATCTCATCGTTCCTTACGTTACCTGCTGCCAAAGCCACAGAGCAAAAAAAAGTGTCAGCAACGCTCTCCAGCCATGGCTCTTGGTCTGACTGATGCTATCCTTTCACAAGCTGAAATACTCCTCGCTCCTGTCTATCCACCATGGGGGTGGAGATAATCTCACCTGACTACCAAAAGATCAAAGGATGCAAAAAAATAGCACCCAACGATGTCAATGGGGGGATTGTGGGTTCTGATCAAGCCTGTTACAATCAACCTCCACGTTAGAATGTATGCACGGGTTGGCAAATTGGCGACTACCAATCAGTTTTAGCCCGTGAAAAGGAGTTTTGATGAGTACAGAAAAGAAAGTACAGAATGGACAGGTTGTCACCCTGGAATACACCTTGCGTATCGATGGTGAAATCATAGGCACATCCGAAGGCGGCGAGCCGATTGAGTTCATCCAAGGTGCCGGAAACATCATTCCGGGCCTGGAGAGCGAACTTCACGGTATGGAAGTTGGTGAGAGCAAAGAAGTCCACGTAGAACCCGAAGAGGGCTATGGCCTAGTGGATGAAAACGCTTATGCAGAGGTCCCCCGCGAACAATTCCCGCCGAACATCACCGCCAAGGTCGGCGTTCCTCTCCAAGTTCAGGATCAAAATGGCAACCCGATGCAAGCTGTCATCGATCAGGTCGACGATGAAAGTGTGCGCTTGAATTTCAATCACCCTCTTGCGGGCAAAGAACTAGACTTCTCCGTGTTGGTCGCCGATGTGCGTAAAGCCACGGACGAAGAAATGGAACATCAACACGTTCATCATGGAGATGAACACTAGACAGCAGACACCAAAATCACATCGAAAAAAAACAAGCTGGCGAGATACTTGCCAGCTTGTTTCGCGTTTTATGCCATCGACAAACGCTCCAGTTACTCCAGAAAACGAGGTTCCGTATTAACACGGGCCACGGGCGGGATGACAACCTTAGGCAAGGAACAACACCGCCACCCCAGCGATGGCGATGAAAGTACCAACAACTGCGCCCCAGCCATAACGCTCTTTGAAAACGACAGTGCTAATGGGCAAGAGGAAAACGGGCGGTAGGGCCATCAACGTACTGGCGATTCCGACCTCGGCCTGTTGAACGGCCAAAAGTGACAAAGAGACGCCCACGATCGGCCCAAATAACGCACCGCCGAACATATATCCAACCCCGCGGCGATTGTGCCTCAGCGCCTGAAGGGTAGGGCCAGCCTGACGCTGAAGCAAAGTGATCGCCCACATCACCACAGTGGCCACCAGCATGCGAATGACATTGCCGGATATAGCTGAAAATTCTCCGCCCAAACCATTCTTAGCCAATACCAAACCCGTCGCTTGACCGATCGCTCCACCGAGCCCATAGAGAATCCCGCGAGCGAAATTATGGTCCCTCACTCCTGTCCCGTTGCGCTCCAGCACGACCCAGGCGACGCCAAGGAGGGTTAAGGCAATTCCGACAAGCTGGAAACTGTGAAGTCTCTCTCCCAGGAAAACCCAGGCTTGCAAAGTGGCAATCACTGGAGCCAGGCTCATCATCAACATCGAAAGACGAGGACCAATCCAGACAAAGGCGTGAAACAGAAAAATATCCCCCAATACCAGTCCAACGACACCCGAAAGTCCCAACCACAGCCAGCGGTGAGGATCAGCGGCAAGCGGTAAAAGGCTGCCCAAAAAGATCCAATGAAGGCAGATCAAAAAGATCGCCGACAGTAATAAACGCGCCCGGTTGACTACCGTAGCGCCAAGTCTTCGACCTGCCAGGGAGAAAAATGTAGAGCCAAGCGAAAACGTCAGCGAGGTACCCAGGGCAGCCAGTTCACCAAGATAGTTCATTGCATTGATCCTTTGTCGTGGGGCGACCCTGATTTAACAATCCTGATTGCCCATGAATTCTTCAGCAGTTGCGTGCCCGGGCTGGCTGATCCCCTCGCGCTTGATCACCTTCCACAACGTCAAGGCCAAAATCTTGATGTCCAGCCACAATGACCAATTATCCACATACCAGACATCCAGGCGAAATTTATCATCCCAAGTGAGGGCATTGCGGCCATTGACCTGCGCCCAGCCGGTGATACCGGGAAGCACATCATGGCGGCGGGCCTGCTCCGGATTGTAACGATCCAGATATTGGATCAACAAAGGGCGCGGACCCACAAGACTCATCTCGCCCCGCAGCACGTTGAACAACTCAGGCAATTCGTCGATACTGGTGGCCCGCAAAAAGCGCCCTAACGATGTCAGGCGCTGCTCGTCGGGCAACAACTCGCCCTTCTCGTCGCGTTGATCGGTCATGGTGCGGAATTTGTACACAGTAAAAAGCTCGCCCTGAAAGCCCGGCCGCACCTGGGTAAAGAAGATCGGCTTGCCGTGAGCGATCCGCACCAACACGGCCACAACAAGCAAAATCGGCGAGATCAGAATCAGGCCAGGGATAGTCAAAAACAAGTCAAAGATGCGTTTCGAAAGCGGAACAGTGGGGGAAGATGACATGGGGCGATTTTACCACGGTACCAAAATGATTTAACGCTGAGCCGCAGAGAAGCAGCGGCGCAGAGTTTTTATCACTTTTGCCAGCTTGTCATCAAGAGATATGCGGCCTTAGGCTAACTTTTGCATTTCCAGAATGATGGATGAGCTGAATCGAAGCCATGCTCAAAACATACCACCAAACCCTTACCGGGCGCGATTGTGGTAAGATTCCCAGCGACATTTCTTCAAGAAAAGGAGAACTCCTTTGACTCCACAATCACCACCATCGAAACAGATCGCTCCGATGTCCTCCCCGGACCTGACCGAGGTCGAGCGCGACGCCGTCGCCAACGTGTTAGAGACCCCTTGGCTGAGCATGGGGCCGGAGACGAAAGCTTTCGAAAAGTCTATTCGGAAGCATATAGGCAGCCAACACGCCATCGCGGTCAGCTCCGGCACTGCAGGACTACACCTGTGCGTGCGCGCAGCGGACATCGGCGAGGGCGACCTGGTCATCACAACGCCGTTTTCGTTTGTCTCATCCAGCAACGTGATACTATTCGAACGGGC
>CAZXXW010000273.1:0-3544 GCA_964644835.1 uncultured Anaerolineales bacterium | reverse complement strand
CCAAGGAGTTGATGGACTACCGCTTCAGCAACCCGGTGCCGCCGCAAGCCTATCAAGCCCAGGTGGCCGCGGGAGCGGGCATGTCCGCCCTGAGCCGGGATCAGGTTGACCAACGGATGGCCAGCATCGAGGTACCGACTCTGATTCTCTTCGGGGAACATGATATGGTCGTCCCCCCAGGCAATGCCGAGTTGATGGCCGAGAAGCTGCCCCAGGCCGAAATCAAGATCATCCCCAATACAGGCCACATCTTCCCCATCGAGGATCCCGAATCCACAGTCGCCGCTATCGACGACTTTTTATCTAGCTGAGACGAAAAGAGGAAACTATGACGCGTCACGCTCAAATTCTCTCCACCGGAAGCTACGTTCCCGAAAGAGTTGTCACCAACGCTGAGATCGATGAAATTTTGGGCGAATCGACCAGCGAATGGCTGATCAAAAATGTCGGCATTCGCGAACGCCGATGGATGTCGCCCGAGCAAACCACCTCGGATTTGATCGTCGAGGCCTCTCGGAAAGCGCTCAATCGGGCCGGAATCAGCCCCGAGCAACTCGATATGATCATCGTCTCCACGGACACGCCCGACTATCTCTCGCCGGGGACATCCGTGGTGGTGCAGCACAAATTAGGGGCCACCGAGGCGGGCTGCTATGACGTTAACAGCGCCTGCGCCGGATGGGTCACCGCCCTGGATCAGGGCGCCCGCTACCTGATGACCGAACCCGAGGCAGACTATGTGCTTGTCACCGGGGGTTATGGGATGAGCCGTTTTTTGAATTTCGATGATAAGACCACGGCCAACCTTTTCGCCGATGGTGCCGGAGTCGCGGTATTGGGCGTCGGCGACGAACCGGGATTTTTGGCCAGCAACTTCCTGGCCAAGGGAGAGTATCACGACGCGCTGGGAATCTATTCGGGGGCCGCTTACCGCCCCTCCACGCCGGAGAATTATGCCAAATACGGGAAACCGGTCGTCGAGTTCGTCAAGAAATTTCCCAAGACGTTCAACACCGAGCATTGGCCCAACTTGATGCAGGGCGCGCTGGACAAAGTCAATTTCAGCTTCGACGATGTCGATCTCTTCCTGATGACCCAACTGAATCTGCGCACGATCGAGTATATGATGGAACTGCTCGACCAGCCGATCGAGAAGACTCACTGGGTGATGCACAAGTGGGGCTATACCGGCTCTCCGTGTGTGGTCATGGCCCTCGATGATGCTATTAACCAGGGGCGCGGTCCCGAGCCGGGAGACGTCGTCCTGTTCTGTGCGAGCGGGGGTGGGATCAGTATGGCGGCTTCTGTATGGCAGTGGACGGTGGATAGTGGGAAGTGAACAGTGGATGGTGGAGAGTGGGTGGTGGATAGTGAATAGCGGGAGTTGAGGAGTGACCAGCAAGATGACAGAGACTGTGCGGAGCTACAAGGAGTTAAGGATTTGGCAGAAGGACATTCAAGCGGTCAAAAAGATCTATTTGCTGACCAAAGAATTTCCCAAAGCTGAGACCTACGGTCTCGCCAGCCAAATGCAGCGCGCCGCAGTCTCTATTCCTTCCAAAATAGCCGAAGGACAGGCGCGTCAGCATCCGGGTGAATTTCGCCAGTTCCTACACACGGCACTTGGCTCCGCTGCCGAGTTGGATACCCAGCTACTCATTGCGGTCGAACTTGATTACACAACCAAAAAAGAAGCCCAACCCATTTTCAATCTGCTGCTTGAAATCCGCAAAATGACCTACGCACTGATCAAGAAATTGCCTCGCTAAAACTACCCACCACCAACCACTCACTGCCAACTGTAATGAACGGAGTGAATTACTCATGTACATCGGAAACTACCTCGCCCGGCGGGAACGCTACACCCCCAAGAGACTCGCTTTCGTCGATTACGGCCAGGACCCGGTTCTGCGGTTGACCTATCAGCAGGCTAATCATCGCGCCGACCGGCTGGCCAATTTTTATCGCGACCAGGGCATTGGTTTTCGCGATCGGGTCGCGATTCTCGCCCGGGACGGCATCGAGCATCTGGATAATTTCTTCGCCTGCGCCAAAATGGGGGCGATTCACACGGCGTTGAATTATCGGCTTCACTGGCGCGAGACGCTGGCTATCCTCAAGCAAACCGAGCCAAGAGTGTTGATCGTCTCGGGAGATTACGTCGAAGCTGCTCAAAACATCCAGGCGGAACTGAGTGAGCAAGGCAATCCCATCGAGATTCTGCTTCACACCGAGGGAGAGGGGCTGGAGGGCAGTCTCGATTTCCACGCTGCGATCGAAAACAGCTCTGACGAGCCAGTCACCCGGGAGGGCATCGAGAAAGAGGACATCGTCGCGCTGATCTTCACCGGCGGTACTACCGGGATGCCCAAAGCGGCTCAAGTCTCCCACCGGATGATCGCCTGGAACACGCTCAATACCTTCATCCACGACCTGCGTCATGAGGACGTCTATCTGAACGTTTTCCCCCTCTTCCACACCGGGGGGCTGTTCGTCTACACCATGCCGCAAGTCATCTTTGGCGGTACGACGATTTTCGTGCCCCGCTTTGATCCCGAACTCGTCCTCGATTTGATCGAAAAAGAGAACGTGACCGTCTTCGCCGGGGTGCCGACGATGTACCAGATGCTGACTCAGGCTTCCAACTGGGAGCAGGCCGATCTTTCTTCGCTGCGGTTCTGCACATCGGGGGGCGCGCCGCTGCCCGTCCCGCTGGTCAAACAGTACACCCGCGAAAAGGGCATCCGCTTCAAACAAGGCTTCGGGATGACCGAGTTCGGCCCCGGCATCTTCGCTCTGGCACCGGAAGACGCCATCGACAAAGCCGGCTCGATAGGGCGGCCTAATTATTATGTCGAAGCGCGCATCAAGGTAGACGGCGAATACCTCGGCCCCAACCAGGTCGGCGAACTGGTGCTGAAAGGACCTTCGTTTTGTTCGGGCTATTTCAACAACCCCGAAGCGACGGCCAACGCTGTCGACGATGACGGATTCTTCCACACCGGCGACCTGGCAAAGTACGATGACGAAGGTTATTTCTTCATCGTCGGGCGCAAAAAGGATATGTTCATCAGCGGCGGGGAAAACGTCTATCCCGCCGAGATCGAAAAGGTGCTCTACAGCCATCCCGCCGTGCACATGTGCGCCGTCGTCGGCGTCCCCGATCCCAAATGGGGCGAAGTCGGCGTCGCTTGTGTGGTGTCGAAGCCGGACATGGACGCGGATGAAAAAGAGTTGATCGCGTTTATGAAAGGGCGGCTGGCCTCTTTCAAGGTCCCCAAGCGGGTCGTGTTCATGGATGAATTGCCCGTTTCCGGAGCTGGCAAAATCTTGAAGCGCGAATTGCAAAAAAAGGTCACATAATACTCACCACAAAGACGCAGAGATCACAAAGATACGTTTAGGAACACAAAGCGTTGTCTTTGTGGAAAACCATGAATTCTTTGTGTCCATTGTGCCTTTGTGGTAAACAACCCATCCAAACAAGAGGTAGAAGGAGACAAGTATGCCATCAAGAAATAAATCGCTCGCCCGTGGCGTTGCC
>CAZXXW010000272.1:0-3618 GCA_964644835.1 uncultured Anaerolineales bacterium | reverse complement strand
AAAACGTTCCATGAACAGGGCCGGTAGCATCCGGGGGATATAGGTCACCGCGGCCATACCCAAAATGATCGCCAAGACGTTTGTATTCATGGTCCCTCCTCGATGATCAGCGCGCCGGCCAACGCGCCCAGCACAGTAGCCGAGACGATGGCCCAACCTGACTCCAGCAACCTGTGGAAGATGGCACTCAAAAGCATGCTCGCCAAGGCGATCACGGCAATACGGGCGGATTTGCGCAGTTGGGGCACCAGCAAACCGATGAACATAGCGTAGAGACCCATGGACATCCCCGCACTGATCACGGGTGGAATCACCTTGACGCTGACGCAGCCGACCGCCGTCCCCGTGACCCAGCCGAAATAAGCGGTGAGCAGCAAGCCGGTGACATACAGGCGCGAGATAGATTCGTCTCGGTTTATATCCTGAAGGGTCAGCAGGGCGAAGGTCTCGTCGGTGATCCCAAAAGAGAGTCCCACGCGCCAAATTTGCGAAATCCCCTTGAGGCGTTCGTTCACAGCCATGCTCATGATTAGGTGGCGCAGGTTGAGGAAAAAGGTCGCCGCCACGATTTGAACAGCACTTGCTCCCGTTAGAATCATCCCCGCGGCAACAAATTGACTCGCCCCCGCAAAGACAAATACAGACATGAGCACGGCCTCGGAGGTGGTCAGGTTGGCTTCGATCGCCAGCGCACCGAAAGCAATAGCGATGGGGAAATAGCCAATGGCGATGGGAAATCCCCTCTTGACGCCATCGACGAAAGCGGTTTTATCCATAAGGGCGTATTGTACTAAAAAAGAGCCGCTCTGCGGAAACAGGGCGGCTCTTTTGGTTGCAAACTTTGGAACGCTGAAACTTCCGAAGACTTCGAGACTTCGGAAGCTTTCAACGTTATTCTCCTTCTTGAATTTCTAGCAACTCGACCTCAAAGGTGAGCGTTGCGTTCGGCGGGATGATGTTGCCGGCGCCTTGCTCGCCATACCCCAGTTCGGGCGGGATGACCAATTGGCGCTTGCCGCCGACTTTCATCGTCGCCAAGGCCTGGTCCCAACCCTCGATGACCTTGCCTTCGCCGAGCACAAAGGCAAACGGCTGGCCGCGTTGGATCGAGCTATCGAACACGGAGCCATCTTCCAGCCAGCCGGTGTAATGAACCACGACGGTCTCTCCGGCTTCGGGTGTCTCGCCTTCTCCTTCGACGATGTCATAATACTTCAAGCCGTCTTCGGTGACGGTGTATTCATCTTCGTCGACATCGGTGGGTTTGGGCGGGACAGTGATGTCATTCAACTCGATTTCCATGATCAGCGTGGCATTGGCGGGAATTTGCCCGGTCGCTTGTTCACCAAAGGCCAGCTCGGGGGGGATGATCAAGAGGCGTTTACCGCCTGAACGCATCCCGGTCACGCCTTGCTCCCAGCCTGCGAAAACGCTCTCGCGGCCAATCACAAAGGTGGCCGGCTCGTTATAGTCCGACGAAGCGATGAACTTAGCTTCCTCTTCGCCTTGAACCCAAATTGTGTAGTCGGTGACGACGGTATGGGTGGTCTCAGCTTGGTCGCCTTCACCTTCCTCGAGATCATAGTACTGCAAGCCATCCTCGGTGGTGGTCATCTCCTCTTCGGCGACTTCTGTAAAAACGGGGGGCTCCTCAATCGCGACCAGTTCGACTTCCATGATCAACTGCGAATTGGGTGGGACCGCTCCGTAACCTTGTTGGCCGAAAGCCAGTTCGGGAGGCAGCACCAGCTTGGCTTCACCCCCTACGTTCATCATGCTCAGGCCTTCTTCCCAGCCGGGGAGTAGTTGTTCACGTCCGAAAATGGCCATGATCGGTTCTTCTTGTTGATAAGAGTTCAAGATCTCCGTGCCATCGGGCAAACTGACGACAACGTGCATGAGCATTATATCGTCTTCCTGGGGCGTGGCGCCTTCTCCGGCGGAGACTTCAAGATATTGTAAGCCGCTCTCCGTCACCGTCGCGTCGTCCAGGGTGATTGTTTCCATCGTTGGGGTCGGGAGGCCGTCGAGCTCACCACCGCCTTCAGCGCCTTCGGACGCCTGATCCGTTTCTTCGTTGGCAGCTTCCTCGCTGGCATCGTCAGATTCTTCCTCTGTTGCGACCACTTCCGTTTCCACCGGGGAGTCTTCCGGGGTCACTTCTTGAGGGCCACAGGCAGCCAAACCAATGGTAAGGATGATCGCTGCCAAGAGCCATCGATACCGTTTGAAAATTTGATTCACAAAATTCTCCTTATCTTAAAAAAAATTCCAGGTCAATGACCTGGATTGAATAAGCCAGTATTTGACACTCGGATTGTAACATGCCTACGGCCCGTATCAGGGAGAACTCATCAAGTCTTAATCCTTTCAGAGAACTCGCATGGAGATCAATCTCCGTGTTGGTAGAAAAAATAGCAGACATTTTAGAGCGAACGTCGGTCGAGTGCTGCGAAGCAGCGTATCGAGACCAGTCCCCCAAGGGGATGCTACACTTCGTTTCGCGATGAGCGGGCTTCGAAAAACGATAGTACATTCCCAAAGCCGCTTGGTCTCGATACATTTTCGCCGAACAACAGGCGAATGCTCTGCACGCCCCGGCGACACTCGACCAGCGCTGCTGTGGTTTGTAAAAAGTGCCCACATATTTTTGAACCATCCTAATTTGACAATGTCGCATTTCAATATTTGCAGGGTAGAAAGCCAACCGCGTTGGTTGAAGAAGGACAATTTGCCACTCTCGCCCAACACGGTTGGGCTGCCACCCGAGATTATGACATTGTCAAGCTAAAAAGAAAAAAAGCCCGCACGGGGCGGGCTTCAAAAATATGTTCAGGGGAATCGATCAGGTTCCTGTTTGCCAGGAGTTGAGATAAGCGATTTGCTCTTCGGTCAACTCGTCGATCTCCACCCCCATGGCGTCCAGCTTCAGGCGGGCGATCTCCCGATCGATTTCTTCGGGGACGGCGTAGACGGTATTTTCCAGCTTGTCGGCGTGCTTGACAAGGTATTCGGCGCTGAGAGCCTGATTGGCGAAAGACATATCCATCACGCTGGCGGGATGTCCCTCGGCGGCTGCCAGGTTGATCAGACGGCCCTCGGCGAGCAAGTAAATCGTGCGTCCGTCGGGCAACGCATAGGCGTCCACAAAGGGGCGAACGCGGCGTTTTTCCACAGCCAGTTCTTCTAAATCGGGGATGTTGATCTCAACGTTGAAGTGGCCCGAGTTAGAGATAATCGCGCCATCCTTCATCACTTCGATGTGGTGACTGTCGATCACGTTGATGTCACCAGTCAGGGTGCAGAAAAAGTCGCCGATCGGAGCCGCTTCAATCATCGGCATGACGCGGAAACCATCCATGACGGCCTCCAGCGCTTTGAGCGGATCCACTTCGGTGACGATCACGCTGGCGCCCATCCCTTTCGCCCGCATGGCCAAGCCACGGGCGCACCAGCCATAGCCGCCGACGACGAAATTCTTCCCGGCGAGGAGCACATTCGTCGCCCGGACGATCCCATCGATGGTCGATTGGCCCGTCCCGTAGCGGTTGTCGAAAAGGTGCTTGGTCATCGCGTCGTTGACTGCGATGAGGGGGAAGTTGAGCGCCCCGTCGGCCG
>CAZXXW010000271.1:0-3623 GCA_964644835.1 uncultured Anaerolineales bacterium | reverse complement strand
GACGATCCCGAGGGCCAACAGGTCTACCAAAATCTGTTAGATTCACGCGAGGAACGGATCATCATTCTCGCCAAGGAGGATACGGCCCTGGTCAACGCGCTGCAAAGCCGCTCCGCCGTCGTTCTGCAGAAGTCCCTGCGGGAGGGATTTGGCCTAACGGTCACCGAAGCGATGTGGAAGGGGACACCGGTGATTGGTGGCAGTGTTGGCGGGATCAAGTATCAACTCGAAGATGGAGAAAATGGATTCCTGGTATCCAGCATTGATCAAGCCGCCGAGCGGATCGTCCAGTTGGTCGGAGATGAAGACCTGCGGGAGGAAATGGGCCACAAAGCGAGAGAAACGGTGCGCAAAAACTTCCTGATGATCCGCCTGTTGGAACAATATCTGGATTTGTTAGGCAACTTCGACACAACCTACCAATACACAGGAGATCAATGCTAGAGATAATATATCGAAAAGTATATCCGTTTTCCTTCCCTGATCTATACGCAACCAACTTGCTTCATGCTACTTTAAAAGTGAATTGAAAGTATTAAACCCCACATTCAACTTTCGATAAAAGGAGGATCCAATGAATAAAAACTTCAATTTCTTTTCATTCGTTTCCGGCGCTTTCGTCGGTGCCGTCGTCGCTTTGCTTTACGCACCGCGGTCGGGAGAAGAGACTCGCCAAATTTTGGTGGACGAAAGCTCAGAACTAAAGAATTCCGCCCTTGATGCGATCGAGGAAAACAAAGAAAAGGCCTTGGCTGCTATCCAAAGCGCCCAGGAGCAGGCTGAAACCCTTAGCGAGGAGACAAATGAGCGACTTGTCAAGCTACAACACATCGCCGAGGAGACCCTGGATGAACAAAAAGAAACGCTCAAGAAAGGCTATTCCGAAGCGAAAGATACCGTTGCGACCAGTTGATATAGTTGTTTTCGACGAATGTTACAAACCGAATAACACTACTCGAAGGGAACCTTTCCCTGACTATCAATTCAATTCACTCACTTTAGAAAGGAGTTCAAAATGCCTGCACGTTACCCGATCGAATATAGTATCGAGCCCAAAGAAATCGATGTCGGCACCACGTGGCTGACGATCTCTTTGAAGAACATTGGTACAAAAGATCTATCCAGCCTGGATGTGCGCCTGAACTCGTTCGACACCTACAGCATCACGGTGTTGGGGACGGGCACCTACATCCCCTTGTTGGCCCAAGGTGAAGAGCGAGATGTCTATGTCGAGGTTTCCGCCAGCCAGTCCACCAGCGTCTACATCTCGATGGAGGGCTGGGAAGTGGATTCACCCTTCTTCTGGGAGTCCCCGCTGATTCCAGTCACAGTCGGCCAAGAAGCCGCTGAACTGGTCAGCTTATTCGCGATGGTCGAACCCTATCCTGTCGTTGGCGACCTGATCCGCTGCGAAGCAAAAGTACAAGGGTTGGTCAGCAGCCCCGAACTGGAGCTGGATTTCTGGGCGGATTACAACGGAAACTTCGAAAAACTTGGAGAAGTGAGAACCAAGGCGTTATCTCCGGGTGAAGAAGCAACCTATGCAACCGAGTTCACACCCGAAGAGGACGGCTTGTATACGATCTACGCTTACCTCTACGATAGTGAGGGCAAACGTATCGATCGCGAAACAGACAGAGTTTACGTTACCTAGCGCTTGCTCTCTCAGGAAAATTCCAGCAAGGAGAAGATACCACCCTGGGCTTCTGTTTCAGGGTGGTATATTTGCTCAATTTAGAACCACTGATCCCTTTTACTAGCACTGATATGCGTAAGTCCATGATAGGTTTCTCACCACGAAGACACGCACGTTGTGTCCCTTACAGGAAGAACACAAAGTTTATCTTTCGCTTTGCGTGCCCTTGGCATGTTCACAAAGGATTCTTTGTGTCCTTTGTTCCTCGCCGCTAGGCGTGCTTCGCATGTGGTGAAGTTCTTAAGGTACAAAACCTATCACGGATTTTTGCTGCGAAGGACTAGAAAGGTGAGGTGATACCGTCACGGAAAGGATGGCGAAACATGCTCCAGGGTAGCGAGACCATCCAGGCATACCTGGAAAGACAAAGCGGTCAAAAAATATACATCGCTTCAATACAGGAACTAGGGGGCGAGGCGACCGATTCAGAAGCGCTGAAGCAATTTGGCTACGGGCAGCCATTGTTGGTCACCTATCAAGCCGGCAATCAAGAAAAGCGGGTCGTTCTTCACCGCATCAACCAAAACGAGTTCGGCCGAGAGCGCCAGGATGACCGCGTCGCCGCGGTCTGGCTTGATTACAAGACCTTCAACCAACTGCCTCGCCATGTCCGCGCCTTGGACATGATCCTGTACACGAAGGAGGGAGAGCTGCGTTCCATCGGGTCGGCGGATGAAGCCCTCCTGATGACCAACTACCAACCGGGACATCTCTACGCCCAAGACCTGGAACGCATCCGTGACCGGGGAAAAGCGCGCCCGATCGACTTCCAGCGCGTCGACGCCCTGGCCGGTTACCTCGCGGAAATCCACGAGGAAAAACACGATGACCCCGCCTTGTGGCGGCGCCGGCTGCGAGACTTGATCGGCCACGGGGAAGGGATTATGGGCTTAACCGACAGCTACCCCTCCGATCTCTCCTATGTTGACCCGGCAGAACTGCGCCAGATCGAGGAAGAAGCCAACCGCTGGCGCTGGAAACTAAAACCGATGGACCATCGTTTGAGTCAGGTGCACGGCGATTTTCATCCTTTCAACGTGCTCTTCGATCAAAACCTCGATTTCTATCTTTTAGACCGCAGCCGAGGGGCGTGGGGAGAGCCCGCCGATGATCTCAGTTGCATGACGATCAATTATCTCTTTTTTTCGTTACAAATTTCCGAGCAGTTTAGCGGCGTTTTCAAACATTTGCACGATCGCTTTTGGCACACCTATCTATCCCATCGGTCCGATAGACAATTGACCGCGGTGATCCAGCCCTGGTTTGCCTGGCGCGCCCTGGTGGTCGCCAGTCCCATCTGGTACCCGACGATAACGGACGACGTTCGGAGAAAGATGTTGAATTTTGCCCGCCGCGTCTTGGCCACCGAGCGATATGACTATGCCAACGTCGATCAATATCTGGAGGCATGTTGATGAATAACGAAACTGGATTTGTAATTTGGTTGACGGGATTACCGGCCTCGGGCAAGTCTACCCTGGCCCGGGCCCTTCGTGACGCCCTCGCCGCAGAGGAGATTCCCGTTCAGGTGCTCGACTCCGATGAGTTGCGCCGGATGCTGACCCCGGAACCAAGCTACACATCGGAAGAGCGGGACTGGTTCTACAACGTGGTCGTCTACATTACCGGCCTGCTCGCCGACAACGGCGTCAACACGATCATTGCCGCCACAGCATCCAAACGGCGCTACCGCCAAAAAGCGCGCGCTCGCCTGGAACAATTTGCCGAAGTCTACGTAATTTGCCCTGAGGAGGTTTGTCGCCAGCGGGACCCCAAAGATCTCTGGCGACAGGCTGAAACCGGTCAGATCAGCAACTTGCCCGGTGTCAACGCACCATACCAGGAGCCGCTATCCCCTGAGGTGGAGGTCGACACGACCGAACTCTCGCCTCGGCAAGCAGCCAAGAAGGTGATCAAAACACTCTCC
>CAZXXW010000270.1:0-3747 GCA_964644835.1 uncultured Anaerolineales bacterium | reverse complement strand
CGATCAGTTCATCTTCATGATTAATTTGGTAGGCAACTCCCGCCTGCGCATTGAGCAAACGACAAGCCTGATCGAGGATGGCCTCCAAAATTTCATCAAGCGGAAGGTCTGAATTGAGGATGGCGAGGATATCTCTTAATCCTTCGGCCACCTGACGGCGATCCTGTTCGGCTTGATAAAGGCGGGCATTTTCAATACTGATGACCACATTCGCGGCTAACCTAGTTAAGAGACGTTCATCTTCCGGCGTGAATCCACCCGGTGTCCGGTTAGCAACCGTAATCGTTCCAATCGGCTTGTCACTGGAGACGAGGGGGACAATGAGCAAGGAACGGGCCTGAACCCGATCGGATGCCGATCGATCTACACGAGGATCTGCCCAGGTATCAGGGACCAAAATCGCTTTCTGGCTTTTGATTACTCGTCCCGCGATTGAATCTTCCACGCCCAAGCGGTACCCACGGATGTTCTCAGGTACATCCCCAGAAACATAGGAAATTTCGAGTTCGTCCCCCTCCAAGAGATAAACAGCGCTGATGTCTGTATTGGTCAAACGTCTTCCCTCATCCGCAATCATTTGCAAGATTTCATCCATATCCAAACGGCTGGTGATGGCTTGCTGTACGGAAAACAAGGCTTCGCTTTCTTTTGCCCGCCGTTCTGTCTCTAAATATAAACGTGCATTTTCGATAGCCACAGCAGCTTGATTGGCAAAGGCCATGGCTAACTCAGCTTGGGGGGGGGCAAAATAGCATGGTTCACTATGATCAAGCGTCAACATACCGATTACTTCGTCCTTGACGATCAAGGGGACACCCATCCAACAGCGCAAGTAACCATAGGTTGTATCTATCTCATCGCCAGCAGTTTCTCGAAGCCCCTGCGCGGTGGCGCTTTCTTTACGAACGTCATCGATAATAATCGGTTCTTTCCGTTGGATAACTTCTCGGTTTGCCCTGGCTTGATCAAGGGAAAATTGAATAGTCAGAGCTTCATCTTTAGAAATCGGGCCTCGATAAGCTAGAACTTTCAGGGCCTGACCATCATCCAAATGCATAATAGAAGCAGCATCGTAGGCAACCACATTGCCTAATTGATCAAGAATTAAATCCAGTAATTGCTCCACATCCAACGTCGAGGCCAGATTGCTGGATATATCTAACAATGTAGAAAGCTCACGGGTACGCTCGGTGACACGATGTTCCAAATGCTTTTGAGCTAATACCCGCTCGGTAATATCGGTGATAAATCCTTCCAAAGAAACGATATCCCCTTCCGAGTCGCGAATGCCTTGACCTTGCTCCCAGACCCATTTTTCTCCTTGAGGGGTGATGAGCCGGTACGAGATCTGAAATGACCGCTTTTCAGCCAGGGCAGCTTGAATCGTATCCCAAACTCTTTCTTTGTCATCAGGGTGAAGTAGATCCCCGTAGCTGATCTCATGATTGTTAATAAGTTGATCGGGTCGATATCCGGTCAGGTCTAAACTACCCTCACTGACAAACTCCATGCTCCAATCTCGATCATAACGGCATCGATAAGCCATCCCAGGCAAATTGCTGATCAGCGTGGAAAGCATGCGCTGCTGCTCATCAAGAGCCTGCTCGGCCTGGACTTGCTCAGTGACATCGGTGATGACCTGAAGAACACCCACCACCTCGCCGTTTTCGAACAGAGGCGTGTTAACTGCATCCCAATAGGAAACCACGCCATCGGCATCAAGACGATACGAGTCTTGATAAATGGTTTCTCCAGCCAAAACCTGATCGTAAATTGGTTTAATCTGCGCTTCAACTCCAGGTGCTAATTGCGTGAAAACATCACCTGGAACCACAGGTTTGGCATCAGGTGGGCGATAACGATTGACAAAGTCAGCCCAAGTGGGGTTGAACCGGCGGATCTTCAGATCGGTGTCGAGTAAGACAATCCCCATGGGCATGCGATCGAAAAGGATCTCGAGTAAGTTGAGCTGCCTGCTCAGGGCCGGATCGGGATCCACAGCGACAACGCTATTGGGTTGGTCTTCGCTGGCCGCGACGGGAATGAGTTCAAATTGGCAGACAGCCTCCCCCTGGGCCTGACAACGCCGCTCTACACAGACGATATCCTGCCGCCGGGCGAGAACATTGACAAATCCAACCAGTACCCCGGCAGAGTAAGCGCAAATCGTCTCCTGATAGTGCTTGCCATGGTTTTGCGCAGCCCAGGCTTCGAAGGCATCTTTGGCTTGGATGACGACGCTCCCGGCGAGGGGGTCTTTGAAGCGAAAGGGCTCGATTTGCTTGATGCTAAACTCGCCAAAGCCGGCAGCCTGATATGCCGCCAAACAATCCCTCAGGGCCTCGGTGAAGGTTTCCTCCCCCGGTTCTTGAATAAACGAACGGGCAAAGGAGGCACCTCCGTTGGCTCCAGCTTGCTGCAAAACCGAATTGGCCAAACGCGCCCCGACCAAAGCCTCGATTTGTCGTCGCAGGCCCCAAAAACCGGCCTCGATGTCAAACATGGCCATGCGCGCCCCGCCGAAATGGAGTATCCCCTTCTTCTGTTCAGAAATGAATTCTTCAAAGGACATGGCAATAAACCTTCTCCTATGTAGCGTGTTGTCTCGATGTTAGCCTCAATACCAGATTATAAAACAAGTTCAGATAACATCAATGAGTCCACTGAAACATCCTGGTGCTAACGGAATTTGCGGTGCTTCCTAAAGCAGATGAATGAATTCATCTGCTGTTAATGGACTAGCTTCAACGGAAAACGCCGCCTGAAGAAAAAACACCGCCATCACGGCAGTGTTTTTTCTATCTCTTGCTACTGACAAACTTGATTCATTTAGCGACGGGATAGTGGATCGTAGCGAGCTTATCTTTGATCTTCTCTTCCGTAGCGGGTTCTTCAAATTTAATCGTAGCGGTTTTGTCATCAGCGTCGGCATGGACGGATTCGACGCCCTCAAGTCCACTGATATTCATCTCGATGGTGCGGACACAGTGGTTGCAACTGATATTAGGGATTTTGTAGGTTACGGTGGTCATGTTTCACTCCTTTTCGGTTGACATTTCACCAAGTTTGGATTGGGATACACTCGCCCTTCGTAGAAGGGTTACTTTGATGATACAAAAATAATTCCGCTTGTCAAGCGAAAAGGTAGAGCTCTTGTGAGCAGTTCCGCCTTTGTTACATGCTTCCGCAATAATCGATTGCCGTTTGGGCAAGAATCCGGGCCAAGCGGGAGACTGAGGCGAGGTCAACCCACTCCTCGGCTGCGTGCAAGCCCTGTCCACTAGGCCCGATCAAAACGGTTTCCATCCCCGCGTCGGCGAACAACGCCGCGTCCGTCCAGAAGGTTTGGCCAATATGTTCGGGCGCAGCGCCAAGCACATTTTCAGTTGCGCTTTCGACAACTTGAACAATGTCGGCTGAGGGAGATATCTCGAAGGGTCTGCGCTCAAAGATGAATTCTAAATGCGCCTCGAAATCTTCGTCTTGTCCAGCCAGACGATCAAGAATACGTTGCAATTCGCGTCTGCAACCCGCCTCGGTCTCACCAGCAATGGTACGCCGTTCCATCTTGAGCAAGCAGCGATCGGCGTAGGTACTCACCTCAGTTCCACCCCGTAGAATGGCAGCGTTCAACGAAGGCGGCCCCATCAGGGGATGGGGTTCCCGGGCCATTAACTCCTGCGAAAGTTCATCTAGTTCAGCCAAAACGCGGCCCATGTGCAAGTTGGCGTCGATCCCCACCTGGTA
>CAZXXW010000269.1:0-3750 GCA_964644835.1 uncultured Anaerolineales bacterium | reverse complement strand
GCGACTTCCAGTCGCCAACAAACTCGATCCAATGTGGATACTCAAAAAGTTCCCCTCTGGGGCACAGGAGCAAACATGACTACCACCCTCAACATAACTCAACTACGCTTTGATTGCACCGCCACCACACCTCTCAAGCTCAGTGAACACAAAGCCGGCCACTACTTACGCGGCGCTATAGGCAATGTGATGCTGCAAAGCACCTGCCCCGAAACCCGCCGCCGGGAAAAGCCCACCTCCGAACACGCAGCCGTTTGCCCGGTTTGTTGGCTGCTGGCCGCCGAAGTCGATCCGGGCGACGTGCGCCGGGCCTATTCGCTGACGCCACCGCTGCCCGCACTCGATCTGGTGCAGCCGGGCGCTTCCTTCTCCTTTTCATTGACCCTTTACGGGTGGGGCTTGGAGTATCTGCCTTACTTTGTCCTGGCGATACCCGCTGTAGGCCGCACGGGCTTGGGGCCGGGCCGGGGCAAGTTCGAACTTGATTCGATTTGGGCCTTGAACCCGCTGACCGAGGAAGAGAAGCCCGTTTTGCTGCCGGGCGAGAACATCGTCCACATGCCGGAAGCAACCCTCACCTGGGATCAGGTTCAGCCCACGCTCCAACGCTGGTTGCCCGCTTTGGATGCGGATCCCCGCCTTGACATCCGCTTCCTGACCCCCACCCGCCTGATCTATGATGACGCTCTGGTCAAAACGCCCGATTTTGGCGTCTTCTTCCGCCGTCTGCTCGAACGTATCGACCATCTCGAACAGCAACATGCCCACGGCGAGCCTCGTCCCCCGGGAGAGATTCAGGCCTTATACCAACAAGCCGATCAAGTTCGCCTGGTGGATTCCGATGTCACCTGGATCGATTATTTCGGCAGTTCCAGGCGTTCCCATCGCCGCACACCGTTGAGCGGCTTTGTTGGCTCGGCCACATACCGGTCTGGCGATTGGGCATCGCTGCTGCCCTGGCTGATTCTGGGCCAAGGAACCCAGGTGGGCAAGCATACGGTGCGTGGAAACGGCAGCTTCAAAATCTATCCTAAGGAGGTTTAGCCTGTGGCCATTATCAAACATCTTAATGTCGACGAATACGGCGCTTACATCGGTAAGTACAGTGAGCGCCTGAAAGTGACCAAAAAAGGAAAAACGCTGGCCCAAGCGCCGCTGCTGCATTTGGAAACCGTCACGGTCGCCAACCGCGCCGTTAGCATCAGCGCAGCAGCTGTGCAGGAATGCACCCAGCGCGGCATCCCAATCCATTTTATCAGCGGCATTGGCACCCCATACGCCAGCCTCTATAGTGCCGGCCTGACCGGAACAGTTGCCACCCGCCGGGCTCAGTTGATGGCCTACCACGACAGCCGAGCTATCGCCATCGTCTTGTCGTTTGGCACCGGAAAACTGCACAATCAAAGCACGTTGCTCAAGTACATGTCGAAATACCGCAAAGAAACCGATCCCGATCTTTATGACATGCTGCGCTTACGAGCTACGGAGATTATGGACTGCGCGTTGGAAATCGAATCTATTCGAGACTATCCTGAGGTGCGCACGGGTGAAGCCGCCATCGAAGACTTGCGCACCGAAATTATGGGCCTGGAAGGGCGAGCCGCCCGGTTGTATTGGGGCGCGATCCGCCAGGTTGTCCCCCCAGACTATGGCTTTGAGAAACGCACGGGCCGCGGCGCCAGCGATCCGATCAACTCAGCCTTGAATTATGGCTATGGCATTCTCTATGGCGAGGTCGAGCGCGCTCTTGTTTTGGCAGGTTTAGATCCTTATGCCGGCTTCTTGCACGTAGATCGCCCCGGCAAACCCAGCCTGACCCTGGATTTCATCGAAGAATTTCGCCAACCGGTGGTCGACCGCACCGTGGTAGGGATGGCCAACAAGAATATGGCCTTCGAATTAGATGACCGCGGCCTGCTTACCAAATCGACGCGCAAAACCCTGGCCGGAAAAGTGATTGACCGGCTGGAGAAACCGGCTCGTTATGAGGGCAAACGCCACCCCTTGAGAGCGGTGATTCAAAAACAAGCTCGCCACCTGGCCACGTACCTGAGGGGGGAGCGCGGCGAGTACGAACCCTTCACCATGACGTGGTAACTGCCCCCCCACTGTCCATCATCAACTAGCGATGAACTGTCTACTCGTCTACGACATCCCCAGCGACAACAAACGCACCAAAATTGCCGATGCTTGCCTGGATTACGGCCTGGACCGGATTCAATACAGCGCCTTTAGCGGCAAATTGGTCAAAACCCACCAGGAGGAACTGATGTTACGTATACAAAAAATCCTTGGCAAAGAGGCGGGAAACGTGCAGCTTTACCCCGTTTGTCGAGATGATTGGGCAAAACGACAGATCATTGATCAAACCAACGATGACGATGCTTAATCCTATTTTCTCCACAGAAGAGATGCCCGGCGAGCAAGAGCCGCCCTTTCGGGTCACCGATCTGAAGCAATGGGCTTATTGCCCCCGCGTGCTTTACTATCACACCTGTTTGCCCGATGTGCGTCCAACCACCTATAAAATGCAAGCGGGTATCGAAGCCGGTCGCCAAGAAGAACGCCGTGAAGTTCGCCGTAGCCTGCGGGCTTATGGCCTGGAGCACGGTCGCCGCCAGTTCGACATGAATCTGGCCTCAACCGAGTTAGGCTTACGCGGAAAAGTGGATCTGGTCATTTGGCTCGATCAAGCCCCCGAGGCCGAAGTCATTCCCGTGGACTACAAGCTGTCCAAAACGATGGGTCGGCACTTCAAGCTGCAACTGCTCGCTTACGGGCTTATGTTGGAAGAGATAAGCCAGACCCCTTGCAAACGCGGCTTCTTGTACAGCATCCCTGAACGGCGCGCCCATCAGGTGCGGTTCACGGCCCGGATCAGGAATCAACTCAAAGATACGCTGGCAGCCATGGAGCAGATGCTGCGAGCCGAGGCCATGCCCCCGGCAACCCCTCAGCGCAAGAAATGCGTCAGTTGTGAGTTCCGGCGCTTCTGCAACGACGTCGTCTAAAGGCGAAAAAATGTCCTTCAACTTGACAAGCGCTTCTCCAAGGCCCTGGAGAACCCCCGTTTCGCAAATCGCCCTGCTGGGTGGGCAGCAAGAGTGGACATGCCGGATTTGGCGTCTTCAGGATGCGGTTTGGCGCTTTTTTGCTTCGCAAAAGATGCCTGTTTTAACCCAAAAACGAACTTGCGAAAACGAGCGAAATTTGGTTCAATATAGTCGTTGTCCCCCAAAAAGCGAGCCGCCAGGAAGGGCGCAGAGCGGCTTGACAGCAAAACGGCACCTTACCACTACCCTTTTGAATATTGAACGCCCGGCCCCTTTCACCCCTCGATCCGAAAAAGTGGATACTGAAACGATGAGTTTTGATGATGGCACGGCGACGTGGATGCTTTCACCCCTCGATCCGAAAAAGTGGATACTGAAACTCCATCTTGCCGTAGGGGCGATGCACCGCATCGCCCTTTCACCCCTCGATCCGAAAAAGTGGATACTGAAACACACAGCCGGGTCGGTAAAGAGCTCATGGCCGAGTTCCTTTCACCCCTCGATCCGAAAAAGTGGATACTGAAACACAAAACAGCATAATCCCGGTTCGAAAGCGCAGCCTTTCACCCCTCGATCCGAAAAAGTGGATACTGAAACCAGGTTGAAGGCCAGGCGCCCGGCGGTCTCCCGCACCTTTCACCCCTCGATCCGAGAAAGTGGATACTGGAACGGGCTAACCACCCGGGCTTTTTTGTTT
>CAZXXW010000268.1:0-3772 GCA_964644835.1 uncultured Anaerolineales bacterium | reverse complement strand
GAACCGCCACCGCTCTTTCACCCCTCGATCCGAAAAAGTGGATACTGAAACTGTGACCGGGCTTTCTGCTGTTGTGACGGTGCTCTTTGGCGTTTTTTGATTTGTTCCTCCATCAAGCCAAACTGCGGATCATATTGCCAAGCTTTTCAGGCAAGCTTCCCCCGTCGCTGATCACCAGGCGGGGGAAGAGCTCTTTAAGGGCCGGGTCGAAATCCTGGCAGAGGCCAATGGGGGGCAACCCCTGCCGCTCTAACTGGCGCAACCGCTGTAGCGATAGGGCCATGTCGTTGCCCAACTTGCCGGTGGAAAATGACTTCATTGCCATCAGGGGCAGAATCATGGAATTGGCATCCGGATGTCATCGTTCTGTCGCAAAACCTTTTGTCAGGGGGAAACCTTCCGGATACAATAGAATCACGCAAGTACCGCCTCGGCGTATAGCCGTGCGGATCCGTTACAAAAACCCGTGAGGACCACGATGGCTTCCAAAATTCTGATCGTCGATGATGAGCAACCGATTATCGATATGCTCTCCTATAACCTCAAACAGGCCCACTACCAGGTCGTGATCGCCCGCGATGGTGAGGGAGCCTTGGCGCAAGCCCGGCGAGAAAACCCTGATCTGGTCATTCTCGATTTGATGTTGCCCGGGCTGGATGGCCTGGATGTCTGCCGCATTTTACGGCGGGAGGGTGATGTGCCCATCATCATGCTCACGGCCCGCGGCGCGGAGATAGACCGGGTGGTGGGATTAGAGTTGGGCGCCGATGATTATGTCGTCAAACCCTTCAGCGTGCGCGAACTGTTGGCGCGGGTCAAAAACGTGTTGCGCAGGACTGCCCCACAACCAACAGGAGCAGCCAGAGTCGCCCTCCAAGTTGGCCCTCTGACCATGGACGCCTCCCGCCGTGAGGCTCAGTTGGGCGCCATCACGCTGGAGTTGACGACGCTGGAATTCGACCTGCTGCATACCCTAACCCTTGACGCTGGCCATGTCTTCAGCCGATCAACGCTATTGGATGAAGTCTGGGGGTACGATTACCACGGCGATTTGCGCGTGGTCGACGCGGCGATCAAACGATTGCGCGCCAAGCTGCGTCAAGCGGCACCAAACAGCGACATCATCGAAACAGTTCGAGGAGTGGGGTACAAATTGGTTCCGTAAACGCTTGATCTGAAGGGCTGGATGGACTTTCGGTGAAGAAATTTTCTAGCATTCGATTACGATTATTATTGAGCCATTTGGCCGTGATCGTCTTGGCCATGGGGCTATCAGGCGTCTTGCTGCTTTCGTTCTTGGAGACCTACTTCTTGCAAGCCACCGAAGACAGCCTTGTGGCTCAAGCACGCATCACCGCCCAGGCCCTCATCCCAGAAGCTCTGATCGCCGGTCCCATCGTGGAGCAGCAAGCCCCGCTGACGAACGCCATCCAGCAACAGCAAGTCAGCAATCTCTCCCTACAGACCGAAAACCTAACCGTCCCCCCGGCGGATGACGCTGCAGAACGCTTGGATTTGAATTATCTTGCCGATGCTTCGTTGCAGTTGGGCGCCCAACTGGAGACCCGCATCCGTCTTTTGGACGCTCACGGCACGGTCCTGGTGGATTCATCCGCCGATGACGCCGGACGCGATTTGAGCAGCGACCGATTGGTGGTCCAGGCCCTGGAGCACGGATATGCCACTCGTAGCGACCAAGCGGGGGACGAGCCTGCCATGCACGTGATCCTGCCAGCAGTTGTTGATGATCGTCTGGTCGGGATGATTTACCTCAGCCAACCTTTGCGCGATGTGATCCTGGTGCTGCGAGATGTGCGCACGCGTTTGTTCATCTCCACGGCGGTGGCCCTGTCGCTTTCTGCAGTTGCGGGGCTGATCCTGTCTGGGGCGATCACCCGGCCTTTACAGCGCCTCACCAAGGCCGCCGGATCCGTCGCCCAGGGAGACTTCGACCAACAGGTAGAGATCACCAGCCGCGATGAGGTCGGGCGCCTGGGCAAGGCGTTCAACGAGATGACCGCTCGTTTACGGGCTGCCCGCCAGATGCAGATCGACTTTGTGGCTAACGTCTCCCACGAGCTGCGCACCCCGCTGACATCGATCAAGGGCATGGCCGAGACGCTCCGCGATGGTGCAGTGGACGACATCGAGGTGCGCGATCACTTCCTTGAAACCATCGAGACGGAAACCGACCGCCTAACCCGCCTGGTCAATGATTTGTTGCTCCTCTCTCAGGCCGATTCGGACGCCCTGAACCTGCGCCGATCCCAGGTCGATATCGTCGCCCTGGTTCGAGCGGTGATCGATCGTTTGGCACCCCAGGCACAGTCTCAGGGTTTAACCTTGCGATTGACGCTCAATGGCGCTATTCCTACAGTTTGGATCGATCCAGATCGAGTGGAACAAATCCTGGTCAACTTGCTTGATAATGCCTTCAAATACTCCCGATCTGGCGGCGAGGTAGCCATCAAGGTGGCTGCGCAGGATGAACACTTCGTCCAAATCCAGGTTTGCGACGAGGGCGTAGGGATTCCCCCTGAAGATCTGTCTCGGATCGGTGAACGCTTTTACCGGGTCGATGCCTCTCGCTCTCGAGCCGAGGGGGGCAGCGGATTAGGGCTTGCGATCGTCCGAACCCTGGTCCAAGCCCACGGGGGAGCCTTGCAGCTAGAAAGTGAACAAGGGGTTGGTACAACGGTCAGTTTTACCTTGCCGGTTTCATAGAGATGGTAGCCCCGAATTAAATTGAGGGGGCGAAAGAAGCGATCACCAAACTGTGCATCTCCTGTCTCAAAGCTGTCATAGAAGCCTGTTAAGATGGCAGCAACACAAACTTCTAAGAGAAAGGACGATGCCATGAAAGAAAAATCAATTCTACTCCTAACGATTGTTCTCGTTTTCACCCTGTGGTTCTCCCCCTATGCAAGGGCACATCCGGTTGCAGCGGAAAACGAACCTGCTGCGGAGGAACCGCGCCATATCACCGTCACCGGAGATGCCGAAGTGCGGGTTGTACCCGACGAAGTGATCATCAACTTTGGGGTCGAAACCTGGGATAAAAACCTGTATGCAGCCAAAAGAGAGAACGATCGAGTGGTCAAACGCCTAATCGATTTGGCCGAATCCTACGGCGTTGAAAAACGCCATATCCAGGTTGATTATCTCTATGTCGACCAGGGAGGCTATTGTTGCAGCGACGAGGATGATTTTGTGGTCCGCAAGACCATCGTGATCACGCTGCGAGACCTATCCAAATTCGAAGACCTGTTGACCAGCGCGCTTGACGCCGGTGTCACCAACGTGCACGGGATCGACTTCCGCACCACCGAACTGAGGAAACACAAAGACCATGCCCGGGCGCTCGCCATCCAGGCAGCCGAGGAGAAAGCGATCGCCCTAGCAGGTGAGCTAGATCAACAAGTAGGGGTCCCGACCAACATCCAGGAAAATCATGTGGGCTGGTATTCCTGGTATAGCTCGTGGTGGGGTCGCTGGAGCAGCGGCTCGATGGCCCAGAACGTGGTGCAAGAAGTGGGCAGCATTGATTGGACGGGGGAGGGCAGCGCGGCTCCCGGCCAAATCAGCGTCAACGCCCAGATTTCGGTGACGTTTAGGCTGGCGGAATAAGGAGCAATCCTTTCAAACGATTTCGAGACCCATTTTCCCCTGGAAAGGATCAATGACCCACCCTTGATCTGAGCCACGATTTCTATCATAGTAACCGTTCACTCCCCCCCCCTTGAAAAATCTGCGCTCAAGCCAGATAACCACA
>CAZXXW010000267.1:0-3881 GCA_964644835.1 uncultured Anaerolineales bacterium | reverse complement strand
AATACCAATTGCCTATTGCGGCTTTGAGATCCCCAACGCCTTTGTGTTTGGTTATGGATTGGATTTGGATGAATACTATCGCGGTCTGCCGTTTATTGGCGTGGTGGACACGAGTGAATACACACCGCCGGAATAGGAGCAGCCGGACGCACTCGCAAGGGGGTTCCGTTGATGAAAGCTGACCTCAGCCCCTATGCAGGCCGGTGGATTGCCCGGGTAGGCGATACAATCGTTGGCCAAGGGGGACTCCCCCAGCAGGCCCTCCAGGCAGCGAAACAATCCCGCTACAAGGAAAAACCAACCGTGTCTTACGTGCCCACCGAGCAACCCCTCCAGTTTTCACCCCTTTTGGCGCGAGTTCGAGCAGCCCTACCCAAGGGGGAGACGCTCTATCTCGTTGGCGGGGCGGTGCGAGATGCTTTGCTCTCCAAACCGAGCCACGACCTCGATTTTTCTTGCCCGGGGAATGCACTCAGACTAGCCCGCCGCCTGGCCAACCGTCTCGGCGGAGCTTATTATCCCCTCGATGTGGCCCGCGGCACCGCCAGGGTGATCGTCACCGACGAAGACGGCCAGCGCTACAACCTTGATTTCGCCGCCCTGCGCGGACTCAACTTGCAGGCCGATTTAGAAGACCGCGACTTTACCATCAACGCCATGGCGGTTGAGATTCACTCGCCGCAAGCTTTGCTCGATCCTCTCGCCGGCGCGGCCGATTTAGACGCCGGAATCTTGCGGGCCTGTTCCCCGACTTCCTTCGACGATGACCCCGTGCGCATCTTGCGGGCCGTGCGCATGGCCGCCACCCTGGATCTGCGCATCACCGAGGAGACGCGAGGCCAGATGAGCGCCGCGGTCCCCGCTTTGCCCAGCGTCTCTCCAGAGCGGTTGTGTCTGGAGTTGTTCCGTATTCTGGAAGGGCCGCGCCCGGCTGCTTCGATCCGCGCCTTGGATATGCTTGGGGCGTTGGCCCACGTCCTTCCCGAGCTGGAGATCTTGAAGGGCGTCGAGCAAACCAGCCCCCACGTTCACGATGCCTGGGAGCACACTCTCAGCACCGTGCGGAGTCTCGAGAAGTTGTTGGCCGTTCTCGATCCGGATTTAGACCTTGAAACGGATGCGAACGTTTATACCGCGCCGGTCTTCCGGCATTTGGGCCGCTATCGCCGGCAGCTTAAGAACTATCTCGAGACTGATCTGGTCATCGACCGGCAAGTGCACAGCTTGCTGTTCCTCGCCGCACTGTATCACGACATTGGCAAGCCGGGCAGCAGCCAGCTCGAAGAAGTTAGCGGGCGGATTCGCTTTCTCAAGCACGAGCACGAGGGGGCCGAGGTGATCGTTGAACGGGCACGCCAACTCCGCTTGAGCAATGCCGAGATCGCCTGGCTGGAGACGGTGGTCAAAGAACACATGCGCCCGACCTGGCTGGCCCGCGAGGAGACGGGCCCGAGCAACCGGGCCGTTTATCGCTTTTTTCGAGATGCTGGTGAAGCGGGGGTGGGCGTCGTTTTGCTCAGCCTGGCCGATTTGCTTGGGACCTATGAGCACACCCTGCCACAAATGCGCTGGGAACGCCAACTTGAGGTCGCTCGCGCTTTGCTTGATGCCTGGTGGGAGCAGCGCAACGAGCGGGTCGATCCCCCGGCGTTGATCTCCGGCCATGACCTGATCCGCAAGTTTGATCTCCAGCCTTCCCCCTTGATTGGTGAGCTGCTCGAAGCGGTTCGTGAAGCCCAGGCCGATGACCAGGTCCGGACGCGCCAAGATGCCCTGGCTTTTGTCGAAGCGTATCTCCAGCAAGGTGAGGAAAATACAAAGTAACCGTTCAGAGCATGAACAAAAGAACCTAAAATGGAACACGGATGGCACGGATTGGGCGAATTCTTACGAATTATTTTATTTGTTATCCGCGAAAATCAGCTATATTCGCGTAATCCGCGTTCTATTTGGCGAGGGGTCTGAATGCTTACAATACAACTAGATGAGCAATCTTGCTTTTCTGGAAAAATGACGCAAAGAAAAAACGCCCCAAGACGGGGCGATGTTGATTAAGCGGAATCAGGCAGGCGGGCGCGAGCTGCTCCGTTATGCTTGGGCGCGACGTGCCAGCGCCTTGAGTCGGGCGATTAGCATGTTCGTCGAGACCGGCTTGATCAAATATTCATCCGCACCCTGGTTGAGAACTTTTTCGACAATCCCCGGTTTGTCCACCACCGAGGTGACCAGGATAGGAGCTTTGCTGATCTTGCGGATGTCTGCGTAAATGCTCCCGTTTTTTCTTTCCGGTTGGAGCGCGTTGATGATGATCACATCGGGCTCGATATCTTGAAGTGCTTGTTTGTAGTGCTGACCTTGGTAGGTGATGTAGGTTTGAAACCCGTGACTTGACAAATCGGGAAAAGTGGTTTGTTTCACGTCTTGCTGGTCGATGATCAATAATTTCATGGGCATTCGCTGCTCCAAAAAAGATGAATTGTTGCTTGATTGAGCTGCCAAAATGCTATTCCTGCCGGTGTCGTTGGGTGGCATTGTTTCAAGTTTGTCAAAGCTTGATTTTACTGGAAATATATTATCCCTTAAAGTGCCCGGAAACACCTTACAACTTCTTAACATCCTGACTTAGGTACTATAGCGCGGCGCTCTGTGATTGTCTATGATTAACTTCTCAATTCTTGACGCTGGGAATTGAATACTTTATGATAACGACACAAACCCTTTCCTTTTTGGAAATGTAAAGATGGAGGCCACCGATGGAGAAATGGCGAAATTACCCCTTTTTGTTCCTTGCTGTCAGCTTGATTCTGTTGTTGAGCAGTTGTAACCTGCCCCGCGACAACGAAGACCTTAGCGATGTCGATCTTCTCAAGACCGCCGCCCGCCAGACGGTGGAGGCCCGCTTGACGGAGAATGTCGAGGGCACCGATGAGGGCTCCCCGACACCGACCGCGACCGGCGAAGAGCCAGGAGACACGCAGGAACCTACCCCCAGCCCGACGGCGACGACGCAAGCGCCAAACCCACCGACGAACACGCCGCGGCCTTGTAACAAGATGGAATTTGTCAATGATGTCACCATTCCTGATGGCACCGAGATTGTCGCCGGCGATTCGTTTACCAAAACTTGGCGGTTGAAGAATACAGGCACCTGCACGTGGACGTCGGGCTACCGCCTGGTTTTCGAAAGCGGCGACCGGATGGGCGCACCCGACTCTGTTCAGTTAACCAGCGGCTCGGTGGGCCCTGGCGAGACCGTGGATGTCTCCGTTGATTTGACCGCTCCCGACACCCCGGGCACGTACAGGGGTTATTTTGTACTCCGCTCCCCGGAGAATGTCGTCTTTGGACTGGGTGCAGGGCAGGGCTTCTGGGTCGAAATCGAAGTGATCCCCGCCGATACGCCGACACCAACAGCAACGGCCACGGCCACAGTGACGGATACAACTGAGCCTAAGCCTGACTTGATTATCAATCTTATTGAACTGGATCCGGCTACACCCACCAAAGGAGTGTCTGTCGACGTTAATGTTCAAGTCTATAATCAGGGAAATGCTCTCGCCGTTGGGCCTTTTACGGTTGAATGGTATCCCGGTGAGAATTATTCAAGCCCGGAGTGTACTTGGACGGTTTCGAATCTCAATGCTATTGGTGGCCGTGTTTTGTCATGCACTTATGCCGATGGCTATCCCAGTGCTTATCCTGGTGGCATCAACACAAAAGCAGATGCTGACACCACTAACACGGTTGACGAGAGTGACGAAACCAACAATGTCATGCTTAAAGAAATCAATGTTGTTGAACCATAATGATTTTGGCAACCTTTAACGTTCTTAAGCTTATTTTTTGAATCTGTCGAAACAGGAGGGGCGCTGCTGCTTGCA
>CAZXXW010000266.1:0-3887 GCA_964644835.1 uncultured Anaerolineales bacterium | reverse complement strand
CTGTGTCGATTGCCTGCTTCGTCGGGCAATCGACACAACTTAATATCTCAACGATTTGATTGGGAGACCCTATGGCAGAGAACATCATTCTGAGAACAGAAAAATTGCGCAAAGAGTTTGGGGGGCTCGTCGCAGTTGACGATGTTGACGTGCAAGTTCGGGAAGATACGCTCCATGCCATCATCGGCCCCAATGGGGCCGGAAAAACGACCTTCTTCAACTTGCTCAGCAGGCATCTGAAACCGACCAGTGGGCGCGTCATTTTCAAGGACAAGGACATCACTGCGCAGCCCCCTCACCGTAACGCTCATCTTGGCATCGGACGATCGTTCCAAATCACCAACTTGTTCGCCAATCTGAGCGTCCTGGAGAACGTGCGGCTCGCCGCCCAAGCACTGGGGCAAGATAGTTTCAAATTTTGGCATCATCATTGCCATTTTAAAGATTATCACGAACGAGCCTTGGCGGTCATCGACCAGGTCGGATTAAATGCGCAAATCACGACGCCGGCGCGGTCTTTACCCCATGGCAGCCAACGCAAATTGGAGTTAGCCATCATCCTGGCCGCGGATCCGGAGATCATGTTCCTGGATGAGCCCACCGCCGGGATGGCTCGGGAAGAGATCCCCATGTTGATGGACGTGATCGAGGAGATCAAAGCATCTGGCACAAAAACGATTCTCCTGGTGGAACACAAAATGGACCTGGTGATGAACGTCTCCGACTGGATTACGGTGATGCACCAGGGGCAAATCCTTGCTGAGGGGACTCCGGAACAAATTGCCGCCAACGAAACCGTACAATCGGCCTATCTAGGCGAGTTGTACGGGGATTTCTCCGAGGTGTCCTGATGGAAAACGTACTCGAAGTTCACGACATTCACACCTTTATTCACCAATTTCACATCCTCGAAGGCGTTTCCCTGGAGGTGCCCGAATCGGGGATTCTCGTGTTGCTTGGTCGTAACGGTGCCGGGAAAACCACCACGCTGAAATCGATCCTGGGAATCACGCCGCCCCGTCAGGGAGAGGTCACCTTCCACGGAGAGGAGATTCAGGGGTTGATGTCTCACCAAATCGCCCAAAAAGGGATCGGGTACGTGCCCGAACACCGGGCCATTTTCACCGATCTCAGCGTCGAAGAGAATCTCAAAATTGCCGAGCGTGAAAAAGGCGACCTCGAAAAGCGAGCCGACTTCATCTTTGGCGTCTTCCCCGACTTGAAGCGCCTAATCAAGCTGCCCGGCGGGAATCTATCGGGCGGGCAGCAACAAATGCTGGCCATCGCCCGGGCCCTGGTGCCGGATAACTCGCTCCTGCTGATCGACGAGCCCAGCGAGGGGCTGGCGCCGGTACTGGTCGAACAGGTCATGGAAGCTGTCCAGCAGCTCTCCGAGCACACCACAGTCTTACTGGTAGAGCAAAATTTCATCATGGCCAGCCAACTCGCCGATCGGTATGTGATCATCGAATCAGGCCGGTCTGTCAAATGTGGGATGATGACCGACCTGATCGATGACGAAGAAACCATTCACCGCTACCTGGGTGCGAGATAAGGAGGCCCTGATGATGAAACTTTGGCGCAACAACCGCTCTTTGTTGATCACGATCTTGATCATGCTTGTGATCATCGGCCTCGCCGGGAGCACCATGGAGGCAAAAGTATGGGCCTCGATTCTGCTCTCCGGCATCACCCTGGCGGCGCTCTATTTCCTGGTCGCTTCGGGGCTATCGCTGATCTTCGGGCTGATGGATGTGCTCAACTTCGCCCACGGCTCGATCTTCGTCTTTGGCGCTTACGTCGGGCTGTCTACCTACGCTAACCCCCGTTTATTGTTCAACACCTTGCCGCTCTTTCTAGCCCTGACAGCTTCGATCTCGCTGGGGCAAACTTTCGGCGCCCATCTGTGGCGAAAGATGAAAAAAGGACTAGCCCGCCGAGCGCTTGTCTGGTTTCTGATCTTCCTTTCAATTTGGCTGATGATCTTCAGCCTCCGCCAGTTTCCCATCCGGGCGCTGAATGCCTTTGGCGTCACAGCCGTGGGCGGCGCCGTCTCCACCGCCGAAGCTCAAGAGCCGCTCTGGCTGATGTTCCAACGAACACTGATGCTCTTCGTCGCCGGGCTGCCTTTCGGCGTCGCTTTGGCACCAAAAGATTCCCATGAGGAGGAACAACGCCGCTCTCCTGTCCGAACAGTCGTCATCGCGATTGTGCTGGTCGCTGTGGGCTTGCTGCTCTTATCCGTCCGCGATCCGGGTGAAAGTTTCCTGTTGGGCCTGTCGATCAATATCCGCTTTGTTTTGGCGCTGATCTTCGGAGCCCTGGCCGGTGCGGCGATCGGTGCGGCGATCGAGATTACTTTGATCCGGCCATTTTACGGCAATCCGGTCACCCAACTGGTGCTCACCCTGGGGCTGAGCATCGCCCTCAACGACGTCATCGAAGGCGTCTGGGGAGAGGAAGGCCACCCGCCAATGGTACCGCCAACCCTGTTCACCGGGGCCTGCCGCTCGGACTCACTCTGGGCCTGGTTCTCGGAAAATTGCCGTTCCATCGACGTGTTTGGCCGGGCATTTCCCACCTACCGGCTCTTCATCATCTTTTTGGGGGTTTTCGTCTTCTTCGCTGTCGGTCTGCTGCTGAAACGCTCCCGGATTGGGATGATCATTCGGGCGGGCGTGCAAGACAGCGAAATGGTTCAGGCTCTGGGCATCAACGTGCGCCAGGTCTTCACGCTGGTATTCGCCCTCGGGTCTGGGCTGGCAGCCCTCGGTGGAGTCATCGCCGCGCCCTTCCTTGGTGTGTATCCAGCCATGGGTGGGATTTTTCAGCTTCAGGCCTTCATCGCCGTTGTCGTCGGCGGGATGGGCAGTTACGCCGGCGCAGCCGTGGGCACCCTTGTACTGGGAATCGCCCGCGCCTTCGGCAATCACCTGGTCGCATCCGGCATCCAATTGCCCTTCTTGGAAGAGCCATTTCGGGGCAGTCCGGCGATTGCCAAAGCCTCCACCGTGTTGATCATGGCGATCGTCTTGTTGGTCAAGCCTGCTGGTATTTTCGGCAAGAAGGAGTAACCGATGACATCAAAGCTTTCTTCCCCTCAAAACGCAACTCGGTCAAGCTGGTGGTCGCAATGGTGGCCCTTTGTGGTCGTGTTTGCCCTCTTGGTGCTCTTTCCCTTCCTTGCCGGACTGACCATCGGCGATCCTGCTGCCGTTGACCCCCAGGCGGGGTTCTTTGCCAACTTGTTCCGGCGCGCGGGCAGTGGCTATGCAAAGTTCTGGCAAGGGATGCTCATTCAGATGTTCATTCTAGGTATCTTCGCGATGAGCTACGACCTCTTGCTCGGTTTCACCGGGATTCTCTCTTTCGGGCACGCGATGTTCTTCGGCACGGGCGCGTACACGGTAGCAATCTTGATCGATAAACATTTCGAGTGGCCGCTGGGCTGGGCGCTCCTGGCCGTGATTGTTGTTTCCATTTTACAAAGTGGCATCTTCGGGATTCTCTCCCTGCGGGTCAAGGGTGTCTATCTGGCCATGGTCACGCTGGCCTTCGCCGAGATGTTCTTCATCTTAGCCGAAGCAGGCGACTTCCGGGAGTATACCGGTGCCGATGACGGGCTGCACGGCTTCCCCGTGCCCGATTTCTTGAGCGCGACCGACCACCGGACGCGGTTCTATTACCTCGCCCTGGCCTTCTTTGTGATCGTCTTCCTGGCTGCGCGCCGACTGGTCAACTCCCCCACCGGACGTGTGATGATCGCCAGCCGTGAGAACGAAGACCGCGCCGCGATGATTGGATACAATACTTTCTGGTTCAAGCTGATCGCTTTCATTGCGGCGGGGGTGTTCGCCGGGCTGGCCGGTTCCCTCTCGGCATTGTAC
>CAZXXW010000265.1:0-3914 GCA_964644835.1 uncultured Anaerolineales bacterium | reverse complement strand
AAATTTCCTTGACACACTTGGCGCTTGGCTGTATAATCTTCCCGCTTTCCTCGGTAGCTCAATGGTAGAGCGGTCGGCTGTTAACCGATAGGTTGCTGGTTCGAATCCAGCCCGAGGAGCCTTGATCAACAGGCGGTCTCTCTCCGCCCACAAGCAGCGCTAAGGAATCACCTTGGCGTTTTGTTTTTAATCACAGATCGGATAGTACACGCTTCAAATTGAGAGAAACTTCCATGGCCATTATTTTGTTAGTTGAAGACATCGATGATAACGCCGCCCTGATTCAAAGGGTGCTCATCTCCCGAGGGCATCAGGTGCTCTGGGCCAAGAACGGGGAGCAAGCGCTCGATCTCAGTGCCGACAATGAGATCGAACTCGTCTTGCTGGATTTGGGATTGCCCGATATCGACGGCCAAACGCTCGTCCCCCATCTGCGCAGCATGCCCGACATGGCGGAAGTGCCCATCCTTGTGGTCACCGCCTGGCCTAAGGACACGGCGTTGAACATGGTCACGGCCTATGGCTGCAACGGTTATCTTAGTAAACCGGTAGACATCCATCAGTTGATGGATATGGTTCGGGAACACTTGCCTGCTTGATGGTGACTTCCCGTTTCTGATGCCGCGGCCCCAAGCCATGATCCCTTCCCGCTTTGGAGAGACTTTTTAAACGTATGCCCCTGACCCTCGTACCTGCCAGCCAATTCTCACTCGAAACCTTGACCCAGGCTTATAACCAAACCCGTGTTGATTACATCGTCCCCATGCCGATGAACGCGGCCCGTTTGGGCGAATATATCCGTATTTATGATGTTGACATGGATAGGTCGGTTGTCGCCCAAAAGGACGGAGAGATTTTGGGCATCAACATGCTTGCTGTTCGCCCGGGCCGCTCGTGGATCACCCGCCTGGGTGTCTTGCCCGCAAGTCGCCGCCAGGGCGCTGGAGACGCGATGATGGCTTATTTGCTCGAGCGGTCGGCAGCAATAGGTCACGACCTGTGCATGTTGGAAGTGATTCACGGCAACAAACCGGCCCACAAGCTTTTCATCAAACACGGATTTGAAGAAACGCGCGAGCTGCTCATCCTCCGCCGCCCGCCGGGAGAGGCCGATGCCCCCGCGTGCTCGCCGGAATGGCTCGATTTTGATGATGCCCTTGACTTGTTGAACGGCTATCCGGGCTCCCTGGCCTGGACCAACCAGCCGGAAACCTATCTCAACACGGGAGACGCCCTGGGATTGTGCTGCCAATTAGCCAACGGCGACCGCGGTTGGGTGATTTTCCGCAAGCAAAAATTCTATCTCTCCCATTTTGTACTCCATACCGAGTCGGGCGATCCCTCCCGGGTGGCCGACACGCTCCTTCGCCTCATCCATCAGCGCTTTCCCAGCCTGGATACCCATACCGAAAATATCGCTTCCGATGACCCCCACCTGCCCGCCTTTTGGGCGTTGGGGTATGTTGAGGCCTTCCGGCGCATTGAGATGGTCCGCCAACAAGGTTAACCCCTTACGAGAAGTAAGATGACAGATTCGCAAAAGATCAAGATTTTATTGTTAGAAGATGCAGGCTTTGACGCTGAACTGATCATCGAGAAATTGCATCAAGATGAAGCGGGGGCTTATGACATTCTTCACGTTAAAACGAAATCCGAATTCCTCGAACAACTTGAAACCTTCCAGCCCGAGGTGATCCTGAGTGACTACGACCTCACTCGCTACGATGGATTCCAGGCTTTGGAGGATGTCCAGTCTTTCGATGGCAGCATCCCTTTCATTTTCGTTACGGGTACATTGAGCGAGGAACTAGCGGCCGAATCGATCAAGAGCGGCGCCAGCGACTACGTAATCAAGGACCGGCTTGAGCGTCTCCCCGTGGCGGTCAAAAATGCTTTGGAACGCAAAAAAGAGCGCGACAGGCGCAACCGGGCCGAGCAAATGCTCCAGGTGCTGAACCAGGCTGCTCTCGCCACCGTCCAGGCGGTCACGGTCGAGGAAGTCTTCGCTGTTGTCTCTGAAGAACTTCGGGGGTCGGGATTCTCTTGCATTGTTTTTATTGTCGATGATGGTCACGGAAATTTGATCCCCCGCTACCTTAGCTATCAAATAAAAGTCTTGGAAAAGGCTCAAAAACTGATAGGCCTTCGGATCGAAGAATTCTCTATGCCAATCGATACCACCAGTATGTTCGGCAAGGTGGTCAGGGAGAGGGAAACGGTTTTTGTTCCAGATCTGGAGGATGCGATCAGGGAATTTTTCCCCAAGCGAATCAGATCGCTTGCTGGCAAACTTGCTGCCACGTTGGGCGTTTATCGCTCTATCGATGCTCCCCTGATCGTCGAAGATGAGGTGCTCGGCGTCCTTTCGGTCCAATCGGATGATCTCAGCGAGGCGGATAAGCCTGCCGTGACCGCCTTTGCTCACCAGCTCGCCGCTGCCTGGCGGAAGGCGCTGCTTTTCGAGAAGGCCAAACGGGAGGTTGCTGAAAGAAAACGGGCTGAAGAGGAGACCCACCGCCGCGTTCAGCAGCTTGCTTTCATCAACGAGATGGGCCAGAGCGTGGTCTCCAGTTTGGATGTCGATCAAGCCCTTTTTGATGTTGTCGCCTCGATTCCCAACCTGATCGAGGCCGAGGGTGTTTCGGTCTTGTTGCTGGAAGCAGATCAGCTCGTCTTCAAGGCGGCCAGCGGCGAGTTTGGTCGCAAGCTGATCGATACCGGCATGCCCGCCGACGCCGGGGTCGCCGGAAAAGTGCTCCAGCGTGGGGAGCCCCTCCTGGTTGGAAATGGCAATGTTCAGGAACAAATCTACCGGGATATTGATGTCACAACTGGCTTCGAGACCGAATCGCTTGTCGCCGTGCCCATCCTGCTCGACGGCGAGACTGTTGGCGTCATCGAAGCGGTTCACTCTGCACCGGATACGTTTAATCGCAGTGATCTCAACGTCTTGGAAACAGCGGCGACCTGGGTCGCCATTGCGATCGGCAACGCCCGCCAGCATGCCGCCATCCAGCGGCGGCTCCAAGAGAGCGAGGCGTTTGCCTCCATCAGCATGGCGCTCAACAAGACCCTGGAACTGGATCAGATCTTGCAGCTTATCGTCGATTCCGCCGACGAGATCATCCCCAATGTCCAGCGGGCTGTGATTCACATTCTCGCTGAGGAGAACGGCCAAATGCTTGTCCCCGCGGCGGTGGCCGGTCCGGTGCGAAAGTCGAGTTCCAAGGTCAGCATGCACCCTGGGGAGGGGGTTGCCGGCCAAGTCATCGCCACGGGGGAGACGATCAATGTGGCCGACACCGAGCAAGACCCTCACTTTATCCCCGCAAAGACGGACAATCCGATTCGCTCGCTGTTGGTTGCCCCGATTCAACGGGAAGACCACCGGCTGGGGACGATCAGCTTGATCAGCCCCACAAAAAACGCCTTCTCAAGCGATGATGAACAACTGCTTACCTTGTTGGGGGTTGAGGCTGCTCTGGCGATCGAAAACGCCCAACTGCTGGAATCAGAAAGGCGCCGTCGTCACGAGGCCGAAACCCTCCGGAGCGTCACCAACACCTTGACGTCCACCCTCAACCTGGAGGATGTTCTCAATGCCATTTTGGAAGAATTGACCGAGGTGTTATCCCATCATGGCGCCACCATCTTCCTTTGGGAGCGGGAGCATCTCCGCGCCGTGGCCTGCCGGGATTTGCCCCATCCCGACTTGATCCTGAATCACACCTTCCCCGCCGATTCGTCCTTCTTTATTGAGCTTGTCGCCACTAAGAAGCCGATTCTGTTAACCGACGCCCAGGCGGATCCGCGCTTCGAAGCTTGGGGCGGGACCACCTACGTGCGCGGTTGGATGGGCATCCCCTTGATCTCACACCAGGAGGTTATCGGCGTGATCACCATCGATCATCGCT
>CAZXXW010000264.1:0-3948 GCA_964644835.1 uncultured Anaerolineales bacterium | reverse complement strand
TTGGCAATAGAAGTGTACAAATGATTGGCATGAGATCGACTGGTACGAAGTTACCCGTAATGTGAGACGGCTGCAAGCGCGTATCGTGAAGACGAAGAAAGATTGAAACCGTGCCCGTCATGAGGCATTAGAGAAGCTTGAGCGGTGTGCGTTGAAAGGCGCACGCACCGTTCTGAGGGGAGGGGGGGGGCGGTAACGCCACCTCCTTACCCGACCAGCGTGACAGATGAAGATGGGATTTCCATGATATACTTCAAGTATCGAGGCAAAACAATAGATATAGGTAGGTATATATGTTAGTAGAAACCCGTTATGAGCACGTAGGGCTAAATAAAGAACAAGTGCCTGTAATACTTGGTTCGACAATGAAAGTGGTAGAGCTTGTCTTAGCACACCTCGCTTATGGTTGGAGTCCAGAAGAATTACATTTTCAATTTCCACATTTAACCATGGGGCAAATATATTCGGCTCTTGCGTTTTATTGGGACCATCGAGAAGAACTCGATGAAGATATCGAGAATCGTTTGTCGTCAGTTGATCAATATCGGAGTTCTTTTGGAGAATCGCCGCTTGTGGCCAAACTGAAGGATAAGGGGTTAATCTAATGGCGCTTGCGTTCTATATGGATCATCATGTGCCCAAAGCGATAACAAATGGGCTTCGTTTGAGAGGGGTCGATGTGCTTACAGCATATGACGATGGGGCTCATGAATACGACGATGATGATTTGCTGGATCGAGCCACTGAATTAAAACGAGTATTGTTTACTCAAGATGATGATTTACTAGAAGAAGCGGCTGAACGGATAGAGGAGAGTATTCCCTTCTATGGGGTGATTTACGCGCATCAATTGCGTGTGTCAATCGGGGTTTGTGTAAATGATCTTGAAATGATTGCACAAGTCGGCGAGCCTGAAGATATTATCAACATGGTTCAATTTTTGCCACTGTAATTTCGTACTCAAACAGCTCAAAATCCATCAACGCTGCCCACCGATGAATTTAAATGTGTGCGACACGAAGTCGCATGAGTAGCTGTTATAGATACAACACATCAGTTACTTCCACTCCTCCAACCACAACGGGCAGGGAGGATCCTCCCTGCTGGTCAAAAACAACGTGCGTAAATCTGTCGCTTGCCCGGGAATCCCAAGGGACTGGCATTCTCTTTTCAGCGTATTTCGGTGCGTAACCGAGTTGGTACAAAAAGCGACAAAGCCTTGGGCCTGGTGCATGTTTTCCCACTTGTTGATTTTTTCATAGCCCAATTCAACTTCCACAAGAACTTGCTGATCACCTTTCTTGACGATTGCATCAGGAGCGAATTGCCCCCCTGATTCGATCTTGGGAACAACGCCTGCCCGGCAGCTTCGAAGGCGCGCTTGGTAGGTGAAAGCCAGCGTAGCGCAGGTATGAGCAGGTTCACTCTTACCTTTTTCGTGGAGACGCTTCATCCGTTCCCACTCTGACTCAAACGGTATCCAATCAAGCTCGTAGCATAGCTCTCGCCCGCGCTTGGTCAAACGAATGAAACTTAACGGGATTGGATAGGAGCTTTGCAAAGTCAAAATTTCAGTATGTAAAATCTCATTCTCCACCAAGGAAGAAATGGTTCGCTTGAGCGATGATGCCTTTGTATTGATTTGCAGAAACCGCCCAAGCATCGTGTAAATCTCAACAACGACGGAAAAACCTTGAGATGCTAAAAAGAGAGCAAGTAACTGCTTGAGACGAAAATCTCTTCTTTTGCTAAATCCATACTCAGACGGTACCACTAGTGGCACGTCAGGCCATTGAACTTGGTGATCTAGGTAATGAATCATAATGATCTAACTTTCAAAGTGAACTATTAGGGCCTTGTGAAGTGGTCTATTATGGCCTTACCCACCTATCCCCCCTGGTCCCCTGCGGCCAGCTGTGATTTCCTATCTGTTTGCCAACAAGTGTGCAGAAACTTATCGCTCACTAATGAATTTCCTACCAACTTTCAGCATTTTCACTTATGCCCCCCTGGTCCCCTGCGGCCTCCATCCCCCAACAGGTTTCTCCAACCCTTATCATGGTACATTAGCCCCATCCGCGTTCAGGCGACCAATCAGATTGCGAAAATCTCTTCGCCCCCACGTTCTCCAAGATTGGCAGTGCGAACGCCTTTATTTGCTCGATCACTTCGCTAAAATCATCGGGCAAGATATCATCATCTCGGCGAAACGTACCCAAGAAAGCTTCCCACATGCCCTGCTTCTCTTGCGCAAATGACTTGGTAAGACCAACAGGGATTTTCTTGGGGATAGGCGTTTCCCTTCTCGCAAAGGTCTTTTGAACAGCCTGGCTCAATTGTTTCCCGTCAAATTCGTGCTGGCGTGAAAGCAACCAAATGTCATAGAAATCCTTCATTCTACTGTTGATCTCCCCCAAGAAAGCAATGCCATGAAGTTTTTCCGCGATCAACGTCTCCGGCGGATACCCCTTTAATCGCGGAGCGCTTGTATCCAGGAGAACAGGGTAGGTTAGATCAACGACAGCGGGCGTGATTTCATCGGCAAAGCCAATATCAAGCTGCATATGCACTCGAGCTTTTCCCAAAAGCCCGAGGAAGTTCACTCGAATGCCTTGATAGGGGGCGAATTCCTGAATAATGTCTGCCCGAACAGATTGAGAGACAAAAACCATACCATCCGGTTCGACTTCTTGTTCACATATCTCCCGAACACTCCTGACGACAGTATCGATTTCGTTCTCTACGTAGCCTCTCAAATCGATATCTCGAGTCGGGCGACGCCAAGGGATTTCCCAGACCGAGAACATCAATGCGCCTTTCAAAACAAACTGATCTCGATACTCGGACTTTGATAGCCGGTACAAAAACCGCTCCATGGCGTAATACTGGAGAATCTCTTGAAACGTTCGCTTCTTTTCTCTGGCCAGGTTCAACAAACGTGCATGAATCGAGGCACTGAGGTTTGTACATTCATCGTTCACAATAAAGCCTCCAAATAGGGTCGCATGATGTTTTCCACCCGATTCGTGCGGGCGTGCGACAGCAATATATCTAGTCTCACCCCAGGTTGGCGCAGATAATCCTTTAGGGCTTCTATGGCAATGCGTTTGCCAATTTTGTTCCTGAACTTGAAGCTATCGGCAATAGTTTTCTCAACACTGTATATCTTGACATCCACGCCATCGAGTTCATGTTCTTCGATACCGGCAGCGTAGGCAGCTTGAGAAAGCATCACAACCTCCAACGCAAGTGACTTGATCTTTGGCCTCCATGAGTTTTTGGGCAATGCGATATACACCTTGTGAGGAATTTGGGTTGTCAGGCCATGATAATGCAAAGCAGAAATCAGGCAAATAATGGCTTCTGAGACGCGCAGAGAAACTTTGACCAAATCTGGGTAGGTTAGAGAGGGGAACTCCGCGAGGCGGTAAATCCCCCGCCCTTCTCGAATGAGTTCCCCAGAATCACGCATGCCATAAAGGGTCTCACGGTCAATGCCCAAATCCAAGGCCTGCGATGTCCGCAAAATGCCATGATTTGCTCGAAATATCTTTTTTGCTTTTTGAACGCGAGTTAGGTTTTTGACTTTCTTTTCCATAGTTTTATGATACCACATAAACATATATATACACAAGTAATTATATAGGTTTTTGTAGTTTGCGACACTAATTCCGTTCATGCCCAGCACCTTCATCGCGATCCATGGTGACCGAAACGAGGCCCCTGGTCCCCTGCGGCCAGCTGTAATTTCTGTCCATTCGCAAGGTAGTGTGCAAATATTTGTCGCTCACCAATCAATCTCCTTCGAGTATGTAGCATTTTTCCTGTGCTCCCCCCCCTGGTCCCCTGCGGCCTAGGCCATCTCCCTACCGATCCACTGCGTTCAGCAAAATGCGGATCGCCTTTGCTATTTCCCTGCGAGTGCCTGGATTGGCGATCTTGGCAAGA
>CAZXXW010000263.1:0-3963 GCA_964644835.1 uncultured Anaerolineales bacterium | reverse complement strand
ACAGAATGATATCTGTCATTTTACTCAGTTCGTTCATAATGGCTTTCATGCGCTCTTCAAACTGGCCGCGGTATTTGGTTCCGGCCACGATAGCCCCCAGATCCAACGTAATGACCCGTTTGTTGTACAAAATTCTCGGCACCTTTTTGTCCACAATCCGTAACGCCAGACCTTCCGCGATAGCTGTTTTGCCCACGCCCGGCTCCCCTGTTAGAGCGGGGTTGTTCTTCGTGCGTCGGGCCAAAATCTGGACAACGCGCTCGATTTCCATCTGACGCCCAATCACGGGATCCAGTTTGCCATCCTCAGCCCATTGGGTCAGGTTAGTGGTCAGTTGATCGACCAGAGGCGTCTTGGATTTGGACTTTGATTTCTTCACCCGTTCTCGTTGCTGTTTCTGGGTAGGGTCATCTTTTCTTTCTTGGAGAATACGGTAAGTCTGGCGACGAATCTGCTCAGGCGTGACGCCCAGGTTACGCAGCGCGTCGACAGCGACGCCCTGATTGTAGGTGACAATACCCAACAATAAGTGCTCCACACCGATATAGTGATGCCCCAGTTGACGAGCTTGACCCATGGCGAGCTCTAAGACCTTCTGTGTGCCGGGCGATAAGGTCGGACGTTGCGTGCTATATTCTCCAATGCCGCTAAGTTTTTCAACAATTGACTTGACTTCTGTTACTTCTAAACCCAATTCTCGAAAAACGCGACCTGAGATGCCGCCCGAATCTTGCATCAATCCCAGCAGAAGGTGTTCTGTTCCAATATAGTTATGATTCATGCGCTCGGCCTCTTGATGCGCCAGACTGAGCACACGTCTTGCTCTGTGGGTAAAACGTTCCATTTTTGACATGGACAACCTCCGAACACGTTATAGGAAGTGTTCCTTGTTACAATGTAGTTGATTTTTCCAAAAAACGTTCAGCGCGGTGATACTGTTATTGTTTTTACCCCGCTGAACGCATAAAAATGTTCTCGAATTTCTAACTTCATTCTACCAAAAAAATGGGCCAAATCTAGAAAACAGCAGGTTTCTTATGGAAATCTAATATCTTTTTTGATTGCCTCAATCTGTAGATGAACTTGTGGGATGATTTCTTACCACTCGAAAGCTGGTTAGGCCCCGACCGCTCCTAAAAAAACAGGCGCACCTGGTCAGGTGCGCCTGTAAGCGATCTTGGTTTTTTTACTCCTCTTCGGAGTCTGGTTCCTCCTCATCCGGGGGAGCCTCTTCAGTCTCTTCCGGGGAGGGTTCTTCCTCCTCTTCTTCGACTGTATCGGCTTCGGTTTCGGGAACCTCTTCCGTTTCAGCTTCAGGCGTCTCTTCGACATCAGCTTCTGCTTCGGGGGCTTCTTCCTCCTCAGCTTCTGCTTCGACATCTGCCTCTGCTTCCGCCTTGGTTTCGGCTTCTGCCTCTACCTCAGGAGCATCTTCGGCCTCTGGGCCACCTTCATCCTCGATGACCTCTTCAACGACCTCGGGTTCGGGCTCTTCGTCCTCAGCAATTTCTTCGACTTCTTCCTTGACAAGCTTCCAGTCCAGATCGATGTAAGCGCCGGAGGAAACTTTGCGAATGCTCAGGCCGATGCGGAATTTCTCCCGATCGATGTTGATGATCCGCAAGGTGAGTTTATCGCCAACCGAAACGACCTCTTTGGGGTGTTCGATTCGGTCTGCGCTCAATTCCGAGATATGGATCAAGCCTTCCAGGTCGCGGTCTTCCAGGCGAGCGAACGCGCCGAAATTGGTCAGGTGGGTGATCGTGCCCTCGACCAACTGGCCATTCTTGAGACCTTTGATCTTTTCCAGCCAGGGATTTTCTTTGAGCTGGCGGATGGACAGACCGATGCGTTTGCGTTCTTGATCAATGCTGATCACTTTGACCTCGACCTCTTCTCCTACATCGAGGACATCCTTGGGATGTTTGATCCGATCCCAGGAAATCTCGGATAGGTGCACGAGGCCGTCGGCGCCTTCGATGTTTACAAAGGCTCCGAAGTTGGCCAAGCTGGTCACGCGGCCGGTGCAAACATCGCCGACTTCCAATTTTTCTAGCAGGCGATCTTTGAGCGAGTCGCGGGTTTCGTCAAGGGCTTGGCGCTCCGAGAGAATCAACCGTCGGCGAGAACGGTCGACTTCAATAACCTGGACTTCGATTTCTTCGCCAACAAGACTGGCCCAGCGTGCTTCGGGCGTATCACCAACGGTGTTACGCGTCATACTGATTTGTGAGCCAGGGATGAATCCGCGCAAGTGCTTGATCGGGACGAGCAAGCCGCCCTTGTTGAACCCGGAGACAGTACCAACGTAGCTGTCTTCGGTTTCTTCAAGCTCTTCGACGAATTCCCAGTCGAGTTCTTCTTGGGCCCGTGTGTAGGAAATAGCTAAATTCCCGTTGCGGTCTTCGGGGGTGACAACGTAGACGATAATCTCGTCGCCGACCTCGAAATTTTCACGCACCTCGGTGTCAATTTGGTCTAGTTCTCTACCGGCAATGATGCCCTCGAATTTTGCCCCAATGCTGACCAGAATTTCGTTTTCAGAAATGCAAGCGATGGTGCCTTCTCGCAAATCGCCAGCCTTGGGAAGATCGATTTCCAGTCCCTCCTCCTCCAGGAGTTCTCCCATGGAAGGTTGGGTCTCGATGATCTCTTCAATGTTAACTTCTTCTACTTCGCGCTCTTGGGTAAGAGCTTCTCTTTCTTTCATAGTAATTTTTATACACTCTCCATTTTAATAAGATCGAAGGCACATTATAAGGGTTAAAGGGAGAGTTGACAACCTTTATGGTAAGATTATTTTTGACCTTTAAGACAAATTCGTGCTCTTTGATCAAAAGTGTAAACGGTTTCTTTCGGAGAAGCCGCACAGAGAGACTATGCAAACTATTTATCCGTTTACTGCCATCGTTGGACAAGAGCGCATGAAGCGCTCACTGATCTTGAACGCCGTTTACCCGCAGATTGGCGGGGTCTTGATTCGGGGGGAGCGTGGTACCGCTAAATCGACGGCGGCGAGAGCCCTGGCCGCACTGTTGCCCCAGGTGAAAACAATTCGCTTTTGCCGTTTCGGGTGTGATCCCGACCATCCCGAAACGTGGTGCACCGAGTGCCGCGAGCGCAAGGATTATAACATCGAGTGGAAGCCGACCCCCTTTGTCAACTTGCCGGTTTCGGCAACCGAAGATCGCGTCGTCGGCACCCTGGACATCGAGAAGGCGATCCAAAAAGGAGAGCGCCATTTCGAGCCCGGCGTGCTAGCGGCGGCCAATCGCGGTTTATTGTATATTGATGAGGTCAACCTGCTGGACGATCACGTCGTCGATCTGTTGCTCGACTCCGCTGCCATGGGGATGAACATCGTCGAACGCGAAGGTATCTCGTTCAGCCACCCGGCCCGATTCATCCTTGTTGGCACGATGAACCCCGAAGAAGGCGACTTGCGTCCCCAATTGTTGGATCGCTTCGCTCTCTCGGTGGACATTCGCAGCATTCGCACGCCGCGCCAGCGCGTCTTGATCATGGAACGCCATCTCGCCTTTGAATCCGACTCGGAAGGTTTCCGCCAGAAGTGGATCGAAAAAGAGCAGCAACTCTCCGAGCAGATCAAGCGCGCCCGTCATCTTGTTGATCGCGTTGCTCACACCAAGCGCGATCTGCTCTCGATCGCTGCCTTGAGCGCCTCGCTCGAGGTCGACGGCCACCGTTCCGATCTGGTCATCCTCAAGGCGGCTCGCGCCCATGCAGCATTCGAGGGCCGGGAACGCATCTCAGAACGTGACATCGCCCTAGCAGCCGAATTAGCTTTCCCCCACCGGATCAAGCGCGGACCGTTCGATCAAGCCGATCTCACTTTCGACGAATTGCAAGAACGGATCGAACAGTTGCAGGGCGCCTCGTCAATGTCCTCGCCCAGCGCAGAAGAAAAGACTTCCGAGCAAGAAGGCAGGGAAGAGCAAAAAA
>CAZXXW010000262.1:0-4012 GCA_964644835.1 uncultured Anaerolineales bacterium | reverse complement strand
GTGTTTGCCAGCGGCATGCAGAGCAATCCTATTCATCTGTGGCTATTGGATTGCCTCACGCCACGACCAACGAACGGTTTGATTTTTGCCAAAACGGTTCACGACTGGGGTACAATAGACTCAAATACTTTGGAGGTGTAACCATGGTTTTCAAACGAATCACGATTGATCCTGGCAAAATGGGTGGTGTGCCTTGTATTCGAGGTTTGCGCATACCTGTGGCCACCGTTGTTGGTATGGTCGCTGACGGCATGACCGACGAAGAGATTTTAGCAGCATATCCTGACCTCGAAAAAGGAGATATTCGCGAAGCGCTGTACTATGCGGCTGAAGCGACACGTGAGCGAGAGATTCCCTTGGTGACGACGTGAAATTCTTGATTGACAACGCCTTATCTCCTCGCTTGGCAGAAGGTTTGCAGAAAGCGGGTTATGATGTCGCTCATGTACGTGATTATGATATCCAATCTGCTGATGATGAGACGATTTTCGAGCGCGCTGCTGTCGAAAATCGGGTTATCATTTCTGCTGATACTGATTTTGGAACGATATTAGCGCTTCGAAATGCGTCGAAGCCTTCTGTCATTTTGTTCCGACGTGGTACAGAGCGCCGTCCAGAACAACAATTAGAGCTATTGTTGGCAAATCTTGACAGTATTGATGAATACCTTGAGGCGGGAAGTGTCGTTGTTTTTGAACAACGACGTATTCGTGTCCGCAATTTGCCGATTGGTCGAAAGTAAAGAGAAGTTTTTTCAGCTTGACGCGGAGGCGAAAGGGGACGTGAAAAGCACGCTGGGTGTAAAAGTCATATCTTGGGAGACGCAGAGAGAAACTTAAAAACTCTGCGTCTCCTCTGCTTTGCGGCTCTGCGTTAAAAAATCGTAAGCGTTCACTGGGTGTCATTCTTGCTGGGGGCACGCCCAATGGGCGTACACCGTATGGCTTTGCAAGCCGCTGACGACGCTTTTCTAGCGGCGAAGAATCTCCCTCGTTGATGCTGGGAGACCCTTCGGTCGCAGGCTCCTTCAGGGTGACATGCCTGAACATTTACAAAAAAAAACTACTCAAAACGGTTCACGACTGGGGTACAATAAGCCCGTATTATTCGGAAAGGCTAGGAACCGCGTTGCTTTGAGCAACGCGGTTCCTAAGATCACCCTTCGCAGATTCACCCTGGAGACAACCTATGCAAACGGACGGAAACTTCTATCTTGGACGCACCCTCGCAGACCAGCAGCCCCTACTTTACGACCCTGACGATCTCACCACCCACGCTGTCGTCGTCGGCATGACCGGCTCGGGTAAAACCGGGCTGTGCATTGACTTGTTGGAAGAAGTCGCTTTGCAGGGTTTCCCCGCCTTGATGATCGACCCCAAGGGCGACATCACCAACGCCTTGCTCCACTTCCCCGATTTGCTGCCCACCGACTTCCAGCCCTGGGTCAACCCCGACGAAGCCCGCCGGGAGGGCAAAACCCTCCAGCAGGCGGCCCAGGACGCGGCTACCACCTGGCGTAAAGGCCTGTCCAAGTGGGACATCGGCCCCGAGCGCGTCCGGGCGCTTAAAAACGCGGCCCAATTCGCCGTCTACACGCCCGGCTCCGGCGCGGGGATGCCCGTCAGCATGCTCGATTCGCTCAAAGCCCCGGCCATCCCCTGGGAGCAAAACCGCGAATCCCTGCGCGAGAAAATCTCCGGCACTGTCACCGCCATCCTCGGCCTGGTTGGCTTCGATGACCTCGATCCCGTCCAAAGCCGCGAACACATCTTGCTCAGCAACATCTTCGAGAACGCCTGGAGCCAGGGCCAGGACCTCAACCTCGGCGAGTTGATCCTCCAAACCCAGAATCCCCCCTTCGAGAAATTGGGCGTTTTCGATGTCGAAACCTTCTTCCCCCAGAAAGACCGTTTCGATCTGGCCATGCAGATGAACAACATTCTCGCCGCGCCCACCTTCCAATCCTGGATCGAGGGCCAGCCCCTCGACATCGACGTCTTGCTCCACGCCCCCGATGGCCGCCCCCGCCACAGTGTCTTCTACATCGCCCACCTCAACGAAGCCGAGCGCATGTTTTTCGTCACTCTGCTCTACGCCGCCGTCGAAACCTGGATGCGGGCTCAATCCGGCACCAACAGCCTGCGCGTTCTGCTCTATTTCGACGAAATCTTCGGCTACATGCCCCCGGTCAGCAATCCCCCTTCCAAACAATTGATCCTGCGCATGCTCAAACAGGGCCGCGCTTTCGGCGTCAGCCAGGTGCTCGTCACCCAAAATCCCGCCGACCTGGACTACAAGGCTCTCTCCAACGCCGGGACCTGGTTCATTGGCAAGCTCCAGACCGACAACGACAAAGACCGTCTCCTGGATGGCCTCGAGGGTGCCGCACCCGGCCTCGACCGCAGCCATTATGACGATTTGATTTCTACCCTGGACAAACGCGTGTTCTTGTTGCATAACATCCACGAACCGGAGCCGGAACTGTTCAAGACGCGCTGGGCGATGAATTATTTGCCCGGTCCCCTGACCCGGAACCAGATTCCGGCGCTGAATCAACTGGCCGGAGCAAAATTAGCGACGAAGGTGGAGTCTCGGACTCACTCGTCGGCTGCTCCCGTTGATGCTGCCGATGCCTCGGCCCCGGCAGCCCTGCCCGGCTCCACTTCCCTTCCCGCCGTCCCCACCGGCATTGATGAATATTTCCTGCCCAACAATCTGACTCTCTCCGAAGCCGCCCGCGCCGAAGAGAAAACCCTGCCCACCGACGCGCAACCCCTCGGCCTGCTTTATCGCCCCGTGCTGCTGGCCCAGGCGGACGTGCGCATCTCCCAACGCAAATACAACCTCGATTACGAAACCACCCAAACGGCCATCATCCCCGACCCCGACCGCCGCGGCCGCGCCCGGTGGGAATCCTGGCTCACCGACCCCGTCCCTCTGGATCTCCTCGATCGTGATCCTCTCCCCCAGGCCCGCTTCGCCAGCTTGGACGCGCCCTTCTCGGATGGCTCGACCCTGCGCGACCTGCGAGATGACTTCGTCGATTGGATTTACCACCACCTGGAAGTGGACGTGCGCGCCAATGAAGAACTGGACGTCTATGCCGGGCCGGATGTCTCCCAGGCCAGTTTCCGCCGCACCTGTGCTCAAAAAGCCCGTCAGGAGCGCGACGAAGCATTAAACAAAGTCAACGATTCTTTCGAGCGCAAGCTGGATACCATCGAAGACCGCTTGTTGCGAGAAGAGCGCGAACTGCGCGCCGACGAAGCCGAATTGCGCGAGCGCAAAATGGAAGAGATGGGCACCCACGCCGAAAACCTGCTTGGCTTGCTCGGCCGCCGCCGTCGACGGCTGTCTACGTCCCTGACCAAGCGGCGCATGACCGAAAAAGCCAGGGCCGACGTGGAAGAATCCATCGAGGCCATCGCCGAATACGAGCGCCAGATCGAGGAACTTAAAGAGGAACAAGCGCAAGCCGTTCAGGAAGTCAAAGACAAATGGGCCGACATCGCCGACGATATGATCGCCATCCCCGTGCGCCCCTACAAAAAAGACATCCTCCTTGACCTCTTCGGCGTCGCCTGGCTGCCCTATCACGTTGTTGCCGTCGGCGATGGCACCCTGGAGTTGCCCGGCTTCCGCGCCGGGGAGTGAGTAAGAGTTGGTTAAACGCTATGTCAAAAATCAACACCACATGATTGAATAGAACGCGGATTGAACGGATGAATTACATCTTGTTACCGCAGAGATCGCAGAAAATTCGGAGTAAATTTTATGAGATGGTTCAAAAATATGTAAACACTTGTTACTAAACACATCAGCGCTGGTCGAGTATCGGGACCAAGCGGATTTAGCGAGAAAATATCGCTTTTCGGGCCCCGCTCATCGCGAAACGAAGTGTAGCATCCCCTTGGGGGACTGGTTTCGATACAAATTTTCCGCATTCGCTCCGAATTCACTTGCCGGAGGCATGCTTCGCAAACCGACGTTCGCTCAAAAGTGTCCACTAATT
>CAZXXW010000261.1:1815-4019 GCA_964644835.1 uncultured Anaerolineales bacterium | reverse complement strand
GAGCCGGTGGCCGACCACCTGGCCCATCCCGCCGGGGGTGAGCACGCTGTTGCGCACATCGCTGTTCAGGTCGGTGAACTCCAACAGGCTGGGCTTGGGCCGCGTTGCCTCTTGCTTGGCCGGTTGGCTTTGCTCTCTAATCGCCTTGCGGAAGCGTTTGCCCGGGCTGACCGAGGCCCGCACCTGGTGGCGGTTGGGGTCGAAGCTGTCGGCCTGGCCGTTGAAAATGCCCTTGATGCTGGCCCCGTAATTGGCTCCGGGAGTCAGCACACTCATCCCTTCCAGGACCATATTCTCAATGGCGGTGTGATAATCTTCGAGCACGCTGAGAATATCGGCCTTGACCACGGTCGAACCTTGCTCGATCATCCGGTCGATGACATCTTCCAATTCGGCTGTACCGTTCGACAGTACCATCGCCCGGTAATCGTCCGGGTCGCTGGTCAGGTGATTTTCAAACAAAGCATAGTTGATCGTCATGGGGAACAAACTCCTTTCTCTAGTATTTTGACAACATCGTTGGAGACCTGACAGGTTGTTGGAAACCTGTCAGGTCTAGCACTTAAAGAAGATCATCGCCAAAAAATGTCATCTTATGGCAGCATCACCTCCTTCCAGAAACGAAAGCCTGTCTCCAAAATGGGTTTGAAGCGTCTTCATTTGTCCCCCCTGCCGGGATGCCAAAAAGAGCCTGAATGCCCCCAGGCAGGCAGAGTCCCCTAACTTAATAGGACGTACATGGATGTACATCGGGGCTTGCTGCCGTTGTTGTTACCCCCGTAACGGGCGGTGAAACTGTGGTGGGCAGCAAAAGCAAGAGCCTGATAATGGTTACGCACACTCTTGCAATGAAGACGACGGCCAAAAGTTTACCCTGAGAGGGCGAATATGTCAAGAAAAACCGTTATGTATTGCGTCTTGTAATAAACTTTGCTCGTCGGAGGTCTTCGCGAAGCACTCCCAGTGGAGCAGGGAGCCGAGACCTCGGAGGTCTCAACGCTCTCGTTCCATCGCTTAAACGCAGCGTAGGCCAAGGCATGCCTTGGCCTACGAAATATTGATGATATGGAAAGCCGGGGGTCGAAACGGCGGCTATGGAGCAGAAACCGGGCCGATCCCCTCAAGCGCACAGGTTTCGCTTGAAGTCATCTCTGGCTACAAACGTTTACTCGGCCTCTGCTTCGGCAAGGGCCTCTTGATACGCCTTCCAGCCCGGGCACCAGTTGGTGTGCCAGCGCCACAAACGGGCGATCAGCGATTTGGGCTTGGCTTCTGCCTTGGCGCGCAGGCCACAGTCGGGGCAATTGAAATCTTCCAAGCTTCGTTTTTCGGGGGCATTCGTTTCGGACATGGGAAATCTCCTCTAAGATGAAAATTACGGTGGATGATACTTTTCGCCACAGATGAATAAGATGAACACAGATGGTTATCTCGATGATCCTATTCATCTGCGTCGCCGCAGGCGTGCCGTTGGCAATCTGTGGCTTGAATCCATCTGTACCACAACTACTCTTCTGTGACCAGGGCAAGTATATCATGACTCATTGGGAGCATGGTATCATTTGCTGAAGGTTGCAACCACGGAAACAAAGTCAGGAGGAGAAGTTCTTATGTCTAATCTCTTAGCAGGATTTATCGCCGGAATCCCCTTGGCCGTGATACTGGCCATCTACGCCCTGGTGCGCGGGAAGACGCTGGTCGAATTTTTCAAGAGCACGGATGAAGACCTCGCCAAGCTGGGCGACCGGGCGTTCTACCTAATCATTTTGGGCATGTTCGTCCTGATGGGGCTAATCTTCGGCACCGTCTCAGGGCTGGTTTATGGCTGGGTGAGCACCACAACCATCTTCCGGGCGATCGCCTTTGGGGCCGCGGCCGTGTTCACTCTGGCCGCGCTGATCAGCAAGACACCCCTGGCCGCCGACAAAATCTTCTGGAACCTGGCCGTCGGCGGGGTCTTGGGCGTGCTGGTGCCAATGTTAGCGGGATAAGCAGGGCATTTACAACGCCGAGACACAGAGATCGCAGAGAAGGCCTTAAAAAGTTCGTGCCAGCCCTGCACTCTCGGCGCGCGCTGCAGTAAACAATCACTCCCCCAGATAGCGCTCGAAAAAGTTCAACACCTTCTGCTCGTAGACATCCGGCGCGACCCGGTCATTGCTCCCATGATCGCCGCCGGGCACGATCCAGATTTCCTTGGGCTC
>CAZXXW010000261.1:0-1805 GCA_964644835.1 uncultured Anaerolineales bacterium | reverse complement strand
CGGCAGCCTCGTACTGAGCCCAGCCTCCACCCCGAACCACTTCATTTTCTCCGTAGATCAACAAGACCGGCCGCGGGCTGATCGCGGCGATGTCGGCGCGGGGGCTGACCCACCAGGGGTTGACTCCAGTTTGCAACCAGTAGACCCCTGCAACAGTGTGGAGGAAGACCCACCGGGGAAGCGGTTTCTCCACCCCGGGACGGGTAATGTGCTCCCCAAGGTGATCGTAGCCCCCTTCGGCGACCAAGGCGCGGATGTGGGGCTGGCGCGCCGCGGCCCGAATGAGAGTCACGCCCCCCATCGAAAAGCCGATCGCCCCGATCCGGGCGGGGTCGACGTCGGGGCGGGCGAGCAAGAAATCCACCCCCGCGGCAGCCGCGTCGACTTCCCTGGCACCGAGGGTGACGCGGGCAGGCGGCTCGGCGCAGGCGAAGGTGTCGATTTGCAAGACGCCGTAGCCGGCGCGGATCAGCGGCGCCACGGGGGGAAGTTTACGCCCCAAAGCGCCTCCCAACCCACCCATGGCGAGGATCGCGGCACCGTTCTCAGAGGGGTAGTACCAGGCTCGCAGGGCGCGGTCATCTTCAAGCTGGAGCCAGTGCTGCTCGGGCTCGGGAAGATCGTCAAGAAATGCTGCTTGGGGGCAGCTGGGCCGGGTCAACGCCGAGACGTAGAGCCAGGCGAGGGCGACATCCACAGCCAGGAGCGCGGCAACGAGCGTGAAGAGTCCAAAAGCTATTAATCGGGCCAGATGCCGGGGTTTGTCCGCCATGGTCACCAACCGAGAAAGGAGCGGCGCTGGTCCAGGCGGTGGAGGCCGGCCTCGCGGGCCATCCGGACGGCGGCTTTGTATTCTTCTGATTTGATCGGGCGGTTGAGCTTGGGGTATTGGGCGGCCTTGTAGGCGGGGCGATATTGGTCCATCAGGTTGAGGTAGGTGTCTTTGGAGATGTCTTCGGCCAAAAAGCGGATGATCTCATCGGTCCCGGCGAGATTGTCCGGCAAAATCAGGTGGCGGACGAGCAAGCCGCGGGTGGCGATGCCGCCCTCGTCGAGTTGCAAATCGCCGACCTGGCGGTGCATCTCCTTGACGGCGGCCTGGTTGACCTGGGGGTAATCGGGCACCTTCGAGTAACGCAGGCCGATCTCGGCGTCGGCGTATTTCATGTCGGGCATGTAGATGTCGAAAATACCGTCGAGCATCTCGAGCATGGAGACGGAATCATAGCCGCCGGTGTTGTAGACCAGGGGCAAGCGCAAGCCGGCCTGGGCGGCGATGAGCACAGCGGCCATGATTTGGGGCACAACGTGGCTGGGGGTGACGAAGTTAATGTTGTGGCAGCCGCGCTCCTGCAACTCGAGCATGATCTTGGCCAAGTCTTCCGGCTCGACCTGGTAGCCGGTATCGCCCTGGCTGATGTCGGCGTTCTGGCAGTATTGGCATTGCAAGTTACAGCGCCCGAAAAAGATCGTCCCCGAGCCGCGCCGCCCCCGCAAGGGGTCTTCCTCGCCGTGGTGGGGCCCGTAGCTGCATACCGTAGGCCGTTCCCTCGTGCGACACACGCCCCGTTCCCCGGCACGCCGGTCGACGTGGCAGGTTTGGGCGCACACGTCGCAATCCTCAAGACGCCGGTAGGCCGCGCTGACGCGCCTTTTCAAGTCACCGGATTGGAGCAAGTCGAGATAAGCAGGTTCTGTCATGGTCTTTCCTTAAACGCTGGTAAACGGTCAGCTATGTCACTCTCGCCGAAGGCGTGCCGCTGGCAAGGGAGTGCGGCTTAGCGAAGCTAAGCTAAAACGACCGA
>CAZXXW010000260.1:0-4019 GCA_964644835.1 uncultured Anaerolineales bacterium | reverse complement strand
AGAAAAATTGATGGGCGGCGACGCGTCGGGACGAGTCAGTCGCTAATAGTACAGAGAAAGGAAATCTTATGGCCAAATATAGTCGTCTAAATGTGCTCCAAACGATGATAGATACCGGCTTGGTGCCCGTTTTTTACAATGGGGATGTGGAGGTAGCAGCTAAAATCGTCAAAGCGCTGCTGGATGCAGATGTGCGTTGCGTTGAATTTACCAATCGAGGCGATCAAGCTCATCTGGTTTTTGCTGAGTTGGTGCGTCGCTTTGGAGGCAACGGTGATGTGATTTTAGGAGTCGGTTCGGTGATTGATCCGGTTTCGGCGGGTCAATATATTCAATTAGGGGCTAATTTCATCGTTGGGCCGGTGTTGAACGCCGAGGTAGCCCGAGTATGCAACCGCCGCAAAGTGGCTTATTCGCCAGGATGCGGTACCCCCAGTGAAATTTCCGCGGCGGAAGAGCTTGGCGTCGAGATTGTCAAAATTTTCCCCGGCACCCAGGTGGGCGGACCTGCGTTCGTCAAGTCGATCTTAGGCCCGATGCCCTGGACCTACATCATGCCCACCGGCGGTGTCTCACCAGAGCCAGAAAATATGCGCGCCTGGTTCCAGGCTGGTGTCGCCTGTGTGGGCATGGGCAGTAAGCTGGTGCGCAAGGATTGGGTCGCAGCCGGGGACTACGATTCCATTCGTGAAACGGCCGCTCGCACGCTGGCACTGATCCAAGAAATCCGCGCCGAACATCCCATCTTCTATTAGCAGGAGCAACGATGAAAAATCCTTACAAACGAGTAGCGCGTCTGAAAACGGCGCAGGATTTTCGAAGCTATCTTGATTCGTTGAGTATTCGACTTCCCTTTGATGCTCAGGTTTCCGTAGGTGAAGAGGCTCCCTTAGCGCAGCCTTATGAACTCAAAGATGGCCGGGTGATCGGAAACCGGTTCTGTATTTTGCCCATGGAAGGCTGGGATGGTACCGAGGACGGTAAACCCACGGCGTTGACCACCCGGCGGTGGATGAACTTCGGTCTCAGCGGTGCCAAGTTGATCTGGGGCGGGGAAGCGGTTGCTGTGCGCCGTGATGGGCGCGCCAACCCCAACCAGTTGATGATTCGCGAGCATACCTTGGAAGCCTTGGAGCAACTGCGCCGACGCTTGATCCTGACCCACGAGCAACACTTTGGCAGCAGCGAGGATTTGTTGGTCGGCCTGCAATTGACTCATTCGGGCCGCTTTTCTCGCCCTAATGAGAAGACCCGCCTGGAACCGAAAATTTTGTATCACCATCCCGTTTTGGAGCAGATTTTTCCCATCGAGCCCGATTACCCTGTGCTCAGTGACACCGACATCGAGAACTTGATCTCCGATTTCATACGCGCCGCCGAACAAGCCGATCAGATTGGGTTTGAATTTGTCGACATCAAACATTGTCACGGCTACCTTGGGCATGAGTTTCTCAGCGCCTATTCCCGCCCCGGGCCTTATGGGGGCAGTTTCGAGAATCGGACCCGCTTTCTGCGCGAGATTGTGGCTGGAATTCGGGATCGTGTCCCCGATTTGCGCATCGGCGTGCGCCTGAGCGTCTTTGATTTTCCCCCCTTCCGGCCTGAAGAAGACGGCGTTGGACGCCCCTTGTTGCCGGACGAAGAAGGCGGACGCTATCCGTATGCCTTTGGCGCTGATCCCGATGAACCTTTCCAGATTCGCCTGGATGAACCGATTCGTTTCCTCCAATTGCTGCAAGATTTAGACATCGAATTGGTGAATTTATCGGCGGGCAGCCCTTATTACAATCCCCACATGCAGCGTCCGGCTTATTTCCCACCTTCTGATGGTTATCAACCGCCCGAAGATCCCCTGGTCGGGGTGGCCCGGCAAATCAACACCGTGGCAAGGCTCAAGCGTAAATTCCCCGATCTGGCCATTACCGGCACGGGTTACAGCTATCTGCAAGAGTGGCTTCCTAATGTGGCCCAGTATGTTGTTCGAGAGAAGATGGCTGATTTTGTCGGCCTGGGACGGATGGCCCTGGCTTACCCGGATATGCCTGCCGATGTGCTCGCGGGCCGTCCCTTGCAGCGCAAAAAGATTTGCCGCACGATCAGTGATTGCACCACGGCCCCACGCCACGGTTTGGTCTCCGGCTGTTATCCCCTGGATGATTACTACAAATCGTTGCCGGAAGCGCAGAAGCTTCGCGTGATTAAAGCAGAAAGATAGATAGGAGTTGAACTTGGAAATTGTTTCTTTTGAGCAAGCCGTTTCACTCATTGAAGATGGCGACACCCTTTTGATCGGCGGATCGGGTGGCGGCCATGCCGTCCCCGAGGCTTTGATTGTCGCCCTCGAAGATCGTTTTTTGGATACTGGCAGCCCGCGCGGCATTACGCTGTTGCATCCAGTCGGCTTGGGGGATATGGAATCCCAGGGCGTCGATCATCTCGCCTATCCTGATTTATTGAAACGGATTGTCACCGGTGCGCTGGTGAACACACCCATGATCCAAAAAATGGCCCAACAAGACACCGTAGAAGCCTACACCTTGCCCCAGGGCGTCCTTTCTCAACTGATGAACGCTATGGCTGCCGGGCGTCCCGGCTTGATCTCTCACGTGGGGCTGCATACCTTCGTCGATCCGCGACGTGGGGGCGGCAATCAAAGTCCTTCTGCCCAGGAAAAAATGGTCGAAGTAATTGAGTTGACCGGGCGAGAGTGGCTTTTTTACAAACCCCACCATGTCGATGTTGCTTTCCTGCGCGGCACCACGACGGATGAAGACGGCAATGTGACCATGGAGCGCGAAGCCGTTTTCGGTGAGATGCTCGCTATGGCGCAGGCTACGCATAACGCCGGTGGGGTCGTCATCGTCCAGGTGGCGCGGGTGGCAAAAAGGGGCACCCTGCCGCCCAAGGACGTAAAAATACCTGGCATGTTGGTCGATTTGGTCGTCGTTGATCCCGATCAGATGCAAACTTACACAACTGCGTATAGCCCCTCTTATGCTGGGGAGTTGCGTGTCCCGCTGGATGAAATTGCTCCCTTGCCCTTTGATGCCCGCAAGGTAATTGCCCGGCGAGCGGCGATGGAATTGTTTCCGGGGGCGATCTGCAACTTGGGCGCGGGTGTTTCTACCGGTATCGCCAACGTGGCCGCCGAAGAAGGGTTTCTCGATGAAATTGTGCTCACCAACGAACAGGGCCTGATTGGGGGGGCGCCCGCCTCAGGCGTGGATGCTGGGGCGGCAATGAACTACAATGCCATCATCGATCAGCCCTATCAATTCAGTTTTTACGACGGCGGCGGCTTGGATTTGGCTTTTCTCTCTTTTGCCCAGGTGGATGCTGAAGGCAGCGTCAACGTGAGCCGTTTTGGAGACAAAATTATCGGCATTGGCGGTTTTCAGAATATCGCCCAGAATGCCAAGAAAGTGATCTTTAGCGGCACTTTTACGGCCGGCGGGCTGGATGTCGATTGGGACGATGGCAAAACCGCGATTCGTCAAGAAGGCCGCTATCCTAAATTCGTCGCTCAACTTGAGCAGGTTTCTTACAATGGCGCTTATGCCGCCGAGTTGGGCCAAGAAGTTCTCTTTGTTACCGAGCGAGCGGTATTTCGCCGTGATTCGGAAGGGCTGACCTTGATTGAGATCGCTCCCGGCCTGGATGTAGAAGCGGACGTTCTTGCTCAGATGGCGTTTCGCCCTCAGGTCTCGGACGATCTCAAAACTATGGACGCCCGCCTGTTTCAGTATGAACGCATGGGCTATCGAGATGCGCTGCTCCAACGTCCACGCCGCAACATGCCCCAGCGATTGCAGGCACTCTCCCGGAGGGAAGTATGAAGCAACCTCGCCAGGAAATGGAAAAAGCTTTGGAAGAAGATGCTCTCCAAGTCGAGCGTGATGAAAATGGGGTCGTCCTGATCAAGATTCAGTCGCAGCCCCTCGGCGTACTCCGGTTTGGTGTCAAGCGTGCCTTGCAGGCTCTTTTGGAAGACTTGGAAGCCGATCGGGGTGTCAAATGCC
>CAZXXW010000259.1:0-4019 GCA_964644835.1 uncultured Anaerolineales bacterium | reverse complement strand
AATTCGATATAAGCTGGGGCGGGATCGAAACGAATCACCAGGCCTTTTTCCTCGGCTTCCTCTATCGGTAGCCGCATGACATCCTCTTCGGATTTGGGAATCAGGCTTTCGATTTTCTTGAGACCCTCCGGAGCGATAGCCCCCCCGCTTTCGTTGCGCACCTTGAAGCCGTTATCCGTATAAGGATTGTGTGAAGCGGTCACATTGACCGCGCCAATCGCCTCTTTGGCAACAACAGAATAGGAAATCACCGGAGTAGGCGTAGGCCCATCGGTCAAATAGACACGCAAGCCATTGCCGGCGAGCACCTCGGCGACAGCCGCAGCGAAAAGTTCACCCTGGTAACGGCGATCGTGGCCAACGACAACCCACTGATCGTTATGATCTTGTTCCAATAAGTAGGTAGCAAATCCCTGCGCACAGCGGCGCACGCTTGCAAAAGTATAATCCTCGGCGACGTGTCCGCGCCAACCGTCGGTTCCAAATTTAATCACATTAGACATAATGCCTCCAATCGATTCGTGGCCTGATTAGCGAACAGATAAACGCAGCTATTATATCAAATGGGATCAAATTTGGTGATTACGGATTAAGCCTGATTTCAGGAGCAACATGCTATAATCACCCCAAAATGACACCCAAACAAACCAAACATGAAAAAAGACACTATTTATCTTGATTACGCTGCCACCACACCAGTTGATCCCCGCGTGATGGAGGCGATGCACCCTTATTTCAGCGAGGTATTTGGAAATCCCTCCTCGATTCACGTTTTCGGTCAACGGGCAGATGCCGCCCTTGAAGACGCTCGCGAGCAAATCGCCCGGAGACTGAACTGCCGACCGGAAGAGGTTCTTTTCACCGCCTGCGGCTCCGAGAGCGATAACCTCGCCTTGAGGGGCGTTGCCCATGCCACGCCCGGGGCAAATCACATCCTGATCAGCCCGGTGGAGCACCACGCCGTCTCGCGCACAGCAAAGCAACTCGCCGAGCTGTTCGATTTCGACATCGAAATGCTGCCCATCGATGAATACGGCCGCGTCGACCCGCGAGACGTTGCCGAGCGTTTGCGCCCGGAGACCGCCATCGTCTCGGTGATCTACGCCAACAACGAAATCGGCTCGCTCAACCCCATCGCCGAGATCGGCGCCATCTGTCGGGAGCGGGGAGTCCCCCTCCACACCGACGCGGTTCAAGCCGCGGCGCATTTCCCTATTGATGTTCAGGCGCTCAACGTCGACCTGCTCGCCATCGGGGCACATAAGTTCTACGGCCCCAAAGGCGTAGGCGCGTTGTATCGACGCGAGGAGATTCCGTTGCTTCCCCAGCAGACCGGCGGCTCACAGGAGTTTGGCCTCCGAGCCGGCACCGAAAATATCCCTTACATCGTCGGGATGGCCGCGGCGTTCGACCTGGCCCAGGAAGAAAGCATCGCCCGCGCCGAAAACTTGCGCCCGCTGCGGGACAAGATCATCGAGACCGTCCTGGCCGAGATTCCCACCGCAAAACTGACCGGCCATCCAAGCCAACGCCTGCCTAATCATGCCAGTTTCGTCTTCGAAGGCGTCGACGGCAACAACTTGCTGATGATGCTCGACCTGGCCGGATTCGCCTGCTCATCCGGCTCGGCCTGCAAAACCGGCAACCCGGAGCCTTCCGAGGTGCTCACCGCCTTGGGCCTGCCCCGCCATTGGAGCTTGGGCTCCCTGCGAGTGACGCTGGGCAAAGATACCACGAAAGAAGAAGTGGATGCGTTCCTCGACGTGCTACCGGATTTGGTATCTTAGCAGAATTCGTATTGACGACGATAGTCACGGCATGGGCCTCTGGCACGGGCTGTAAACCCAACAGCGAAGCCGCGATCAAAAGCACGGCCAGGCAGCGGATGAGGCTGAATGTACGCATGGGGGTGTGTTGGGTCAACATAGTCTCCTCCTCGTAACAACTCGCCGAGCGACGCGAGACGTTTCTACAAAAGCCGATCAAACAAGGGGGGAGCATGTCACGCTGAGCGCAAGCAAAACGTCTTCTCCCTTGCAAGCTGGGAGTAGATCACGGGTGAAAGGCGATTGGTACCCGCACATCTCGCAACTCATTCGCCGGTAAGTTCGAGACTTCGGAAGTCTCTGCTCCCTTGCGCCGCTGGGAGTGCTTCACGAAGACTTCGGAGGTCTCAGGTTCTCGTTCCATCGCCCCCGCGGTGAAACGCGGGGCCTGGACACCCCTAACTTATGTCACTCTCGCTGGGCTGTGCGTACCCTTTGGGCAAGGCGTGCCGCTTGCAAGGGAGCACAGCGACCGAAGAACCTACTCACATGGAAGCTGGTAGATTTTGCGAGCGAAGAACATCCTCAAAATGACACATTGTGGCCTTTTCTCGCTCCCCACGGAAGCCGGAGGGCACGGTGTGCACCATCGGTGTAGAAACCCCGGGTACTCCGGAAGTCTCTCCCAGGCATTCGCGGGCCCGGGCCCTGGTGGTATAATTCAGGCAAGACCACTTTCTTTCCAACTACACAATCCCAAACCTTAAATCCCCATGACCATCGGCATCTTAACCATCACCCTACACATCCCGGCGTGTTCGTCTTTAAAAGAAAAGCGCGGCCGTCTCAAGCCCTTGATCACGCGATTGCGCAAGGAATTCAATCTCTCTGTCGCCGAGATGGAACATCACGACGTGTGGCAGAGCGCGGTGATCGTTTGCGCCCTGGTCTCCAACGGCCACCAGCACACCCAGCGCAGCCTGCAAAAGACGCTCCAGTGGGTCGAAACCAACTGGCCCGATGTCACCGTGATGGACAACCACTTCGAGATCATCTAGAACTTGGCGGCAAGAATTCATGATCGGTTTAACAGCTAAAGTTTCCACCACAAAGCCACAAAGGACACGAAGTTTTTCTTTGTGGACACAAAGCAGACAATTTGAGATAAGACACCAACCGAACTATTTTTGGGTCAGAACACCACAAACAGATAGAAACAGGTAAATTTAGAGCCGCTTGAAGTTGGACATTGTCTAAATCTTGCATCTTGGTGATATATGACCATGAAGTTGACACAAAGAGGATTCTTTGTAAACTTTGTTTCTTTGTGGTAAATAGCAAATCAACGACTTGCACATATCAGTAGGGAGATAAACATATGGACTTAAAGTTGGAAGGAAAACGCGCCCTTGTGACCGGCTCGAGCCGGGGCCTGGGCTACGCCACGGCGCGGGGATTGGCCCTGGAAGGCTGCGATGTGGCGATCAACAGCCGCAGCCCCGAATCGCTCCAAACGACGGCTGACTCGCTCGCTGATGAGAGCGGGAGAAACATCGTCCCCCTCGTTGGGGATGTCGCCGACCCGGAAACACCCGCCGGCTTGATCGCTGATGCTGTCGATGCCCTCGGCGGCCTGGATCTGCTGGTCACCAACGCGGGCGGCCCTCCGGCCGGGGCGTTCGAAACGTTCGACGAGCAGACCTGGCAGCAGAGTGTGGAACTTTCGTTCCTCAGCCATGTGCGCCTGATCCGGGCGGCGCTGCCCCATTTGCGCCAATCCGAGGCGGCCAGCGTGCTGACGATCACATCGTACTCGGTCAAGCAGCCGATTCCCAACCTGGTGCTGTCCAACAGCATCCGGGCTGCCACAGTGGGGCTGACCAAAACCCTGGCCCTGGAGCTGGGGGACGATGGCATCCGCTTCAACTCGATCTTGCCCGGGTGGACCAAGACGGAGCGGGTCACCGAGTTGATGAAGCACCGCGCCGAGCAGAAGGGCACCTCCATGGAGGCAGAGATCGAGAAACAGGCCGCCGACAGCCCCCTGGGGCGCATGGCCGAGCCAGAGGAGTTCGCCAACGCGGCGGTTTTCTTGCTCTCACCGGCGGCGGGCTACATCACCGGCGTGATGCTGACGGTGGAGGGCGGTATGTATAAGGGAACCCTGTAACAAGGTTTGGTTTTCGCTCTTCCTGCTTGGGCGGGCGAATGCCCGTTGACCTCCACGCTCTGATCTGCTATTCTAAAGCCAGC
>CAZXXW010000258.1:0-4038 GCA_964644835.1 uncultured Anaerolineales bacterium | reverse complement strand
CCACCGTAAATACAACTCTAATTATGCGATTGTTAACGTGCGGTCAAAGGTCATGTTATTTTTGTTGAAATGTTTCGAGAAATGTAGAAACCGAGACGATTTTGACATCGTGTTCATCTATCACGATCTTTTTGAGAGCCTCATCATCGAGAAAATCTCCATCCCCCGTAACGAGATAGTGAGCATTTCCCGCAATCGCAATGTCGAGCAAAAAATTATCTTTGGGATCACGACATAGCGACAATTGATTTTCAGGGTTAACAATCTTGGCGCGTTCTAAGATGAGTTCCCCTAATGCAATCATATCTTCCTGACGAAAATAGCGGCTTAGCTTTGGACGTCGAAGCACATCAAACAATTCTGCCAGAAGCTGTTCAGAAACGACAAGCGAAAATTCTTGCGCGCGCCAAGCTTTGATAAGTTGAGCTGGTTTGCCCCCTCCGAGCAACGCGCTAACGAACAAATTGGTATCAATGACCACTTTGATCATAATGAGCCGTTCTGACACTTTCCACTTCCGCGATGATTTCTTCTTCTTGAATTTCGTTTTTTCCCATGCGAGAACGAACGCTGCTCAATAACGCATCCAAGCGATTTTCCCACGGCTCTGAGGCTAGTTCTTTTCGGATTCGGTCTTTATCTTCGGGCGATAGTTGTTGAATAGCGCTCAACAGTTGTTCCATCGTTAAATGTACTTTTACTTGATCAATCACTACGGCTGCCATTGGCATCACCTCTTCAAAAATCTATGATTTGATTGGTAAAAAGTCCAAGCAAATCTGTTATCATTGGCATGTTATACAAAAATTGTAATCGTCCCTGATATAATCTGCAAGCGGACGTCTTGTCCGAAAGAAAATGTAAAACGTAGTGGCTGCACAAAATCGTTTCTAGCATTCGCTCGCTGGTCTCGATACTCCTACGCTACCGCGTCGGAACTCGACCGACGCTCGCGCTTGTATTTTTGGTTTTCTACAAAACTTTAATGCACCCATCGCACCCCGCACCCCGCACCTGACACCCAACCACCCAACCACCTAACTACCTAACTACCTAACTACCCAACTCCCCACCCCCATGATCCCCATCTCCCTGACCCTTTCCGGTTTTCTCTCCTACCAAGACCCCGTCGAAGTCGATTTCAGCACCTTCGACTTGGCCTGCATCTCCGGGCGCAACGGCGCGGGCAAATCGGCCCTGCTCGACGCGATCACCTGGGCGCTGTTCGGCCGCGCCCGGCACCGGGGCGAAGCGATCGTCAACAATCAATCGGACCAGGCTGACGTCCGTCTGATCTTCCGGCACGAGGGCAATCTCTACCGGGTCCTGCGCGCCAATCCCAAGGGGGGCACAAGCAGCCTGGAGTTCCAGATCGCCCAGGACGGGGAGCAGGATCCGGACAAGCGGATCTGGAAGCCGCTGACGGAACGGACCATCCGAGACACCCAGGAACGCATCGAGGAGACTCTCCGGCTCGATTACGAAACCTTCGTCAACGCGTCTTTCTTCCTGCAGGGCAAGGCCGACCAGTTCACCCAGCAGCGCCCCAGCGACCGCAAACGCATCCTGGCCAGCATCCTGGGGCTCGAAATCTGGGAGACCTACCGCAAGCGCGCCCTGGAGCGCCGCAAAGCCATCGAGGCCGAGATCACCACCCTGGACGGGCGTCTCTCCGAGATCAACGCCGAACTGGGCGAAGAAGCCGCCCGCAAACAGCGTTTGAAAGAACTGGAAGCCGAACTGGAGCGCCTGGCCAACGCGCGGCAGGCCCAGAGCGAAGCCCTGGAGGGAATCAAAAAATCGGTCTCTCTTTTGGAGGAACAGCGTAAAGCGGTCGAGTCTATGGCCCAACGCTTGGAGGCGGCCCAAACACGGCGGGACGAACTCAACTCCAAGCTGGCTGCCCGAGACCGGGAGCGGGAGTCTCACGCCGAGGCGATCGAGCGGGCTGATGAGATCGAAGCAGCTTACCAGGCCTGGCAAGACAGCCGTGAAGCCCTGGCCCGCTGGGAAGAGACCGCCGAGCAATTCCGCGAGCAGGAAAAACGCCGCCAGGAACCGCTGACCACCATCGAGACCGAACGCGCTCGTCTCGAGCAAGAGCGGGACAATCTCAAAAAACAGGAATCAGGAATCAGGGAGCAGGAATCAGGGCTGGGGGAACTGGAATCCCAAATCAAGGAGCTTGAGAATCAAATCGCCGCCCTCGAAGCGAACGTAGAGAAACGGGATGCGCTGCAAGCAGAGTTAGAGACCGCCCGCCAGCGGCTGGCCAACGCCAAGGCCGAGAATCCCCGCCTGAAGTCGGAGATGGAGACGCTGAAAGCGCGCATCGACCAGTTGACCCAGGCCGAGGAAGACGCTTCTGTGTGCCCGCTGTGCGAGCAGCCGCTCAGCCCGGAGGAGCGCGCCCGCCTGATCGCCGACCTGAACGAGGCGGGCACCGAGATGGGCGACCGCTACCGGGCCAACCGGGCCTTGCTCGACGAAGCCGACGCTCTGGTGAACAGCTTGCAGGAACAAATTGCCGCCTTCGACCCCGTCGAGGAGCAACTGCGCGCCGCGACCCGCCAATTGGACCAGTTGACATCCCAGAAAGAACAGATCGAAACGGCGGTGGCCCAATGGCAGGCGGAAGGCGCGCCGCGGCTGGCCGAGATCGAAACCGCTCTGGAGCAAGACGATTTCGCTCCCGATGCTCGGGCCGAGTTGGAAGACATCGACGCCGATCTGAAAGCGATCGGCTACGATGCCGCTGCCCACGACGCCGTCCGCCGGGCCGAACGGGAGGGCCGGGGCGCCGACGACGCCCACCGCGAGCTGGAGAAAGCCCGCGCCGCCGTGGAGCCGCTGGAGCGCGAGATCGCCTCGTTGAGAGAGCAGCGCGCCGAGCTGGAAGAAGAGATCGAAAGCCTCGAGAAGGAACACGCCGCGGCCCAAACCGCCCTGGCCGAGGCGGAAGAATCGCTCCCCGACTTGCGCCAGGCCCAACGCGATTTGCTCGACCTGCAAGAAGCGGAGAATCAACTCCGCATGGAGGTCGGCGCCGCCTGCCAGAAGGTGCTCGTCCTGGACGACCTCAAGGAGCGCCGCCAGGCCCTCGAAGCGGAGCGCCAGGAAATGGCCGAGCGAGTCGGACGCCTGGAGCAGCTTGAGCAGGCCTTCGGCAAGAACGGCGTGCCCGCCCTGCTGATCGAGCAGGCCTTGCCCCAGATCGAAGCGCGGGCCAACGACATCCTCGATCGCCTCAGCGGGGGGGATATGTCGGTCCGTTTCCGCACCCAGCGGGAGCTGAAGAGCCGCGACGCGCTCAAAGAGACGCTCGACATCCAGATCAGCGACAGCGCCGGGGCCCGCGATTATGAGATGTACAGTGGGGGAGAAGCGTTCCGGGTCAACTTTGCCATCCGCCTGGCCCTCTCCGAGATGCTCGCCCAGCGAGCTGGTGCCCGCCTGCAAACCCTGGTCATCGACGAGGGGTTCGGCAGCCAGGACGAGATCGGCCGCCAGCGCCTGATCGAGGCGATCAACCTGGTCAAGCCCGACTTCGCCAAAATCCTGGTGATCACCCACATCGACAGCCTCAAGGACGCCTTCCCCGCCCGCATCGAGGTGGAGAAAACGCCGCAGGGCAGCCGCGTTGAGGTGATTTAGGTATCAGGTATTAGGGTGTCAGGAATCAGGGTATCAGGTGTCAGGACACGGGTATCAGGAAACGGGGATTAGGAGGCTTTCCTGTTCCCCGTTTCCCAATCCACTGATACCTGATAAAAATTTTTCCGCGCCCATCCGCCCCATCCTTGCTAATCCGCGTTCTATTTTCTCGAAGACTACTTCTTCTTGGACGTGATGAACCCCGCCGCGGGGACTTTCGCCTCGGTCTTGACTTCCCGCTGCCAGGTCAGGGTGACGTTGAAGCTGGCTTCCGTGCCCGCTTTGGCCACCATCGCCCCGGCTTCGGCGTCCAGCTTGATGCCGAATTCAACCTCGATGTTGTCGGGCGGGTCGGTCAGGTCTTTGACCGCCTTGACCGAGCGG
>CAZXXW010000257.1:0-4040 GCA_964644835.1 uncultured Anaerolineales bacterium | reverse complement strand
GACCAATTCCGCAAAGGAGTAGTGCAGCGGTTGAAGCAGTCGTTCTTGGAGTGCCTCTTCGATGCTGGGGACGCCGCGCCCCTCCAGATAATCGCAAAGTTGGGCATATTGACGGCTTTGATTGTCCTCCACTTGGCGGAAATCGAGCAAAACGCGGTATTCGTAAGCGCCCAATTCCAGGTAGAGACCGTTCTCGTGAAGGTCTCTGTTAGAGCGGATATATTCCATGCCGGTGATGTGATCCCGGAAGATGGTGAAGAATTGCTCCCCGCTTTGCAGATCGAGCCCCTCGGCGAGATCGACTTGGCGTTGCTCCTGGTTGGATTTATCCAAAAAGGCGGCCGATCGCTTGATCCAACCGCGGGTCTCGCCCCATTTGTTGTGATAGATGACCAGAGAGCACTGCCCGTGGAAACGGTTGGAATAGGCGAAGATGTTTTCGTCGACGGACCGCTGCGGTGTATAGAAATCGTACAGGTAGAAATGGTCGACTTCGGCGAACTGGGCCCGCCGATGGAGCAGGGGGAAAATCTCGCGCTCGTGGCGGCTGATCAGGTTGGGGTCGGGAGTTTCGTCCCAATAGGCCTGCTTGTACTCCATGCCGTATTTCTCGTGGAACCCCTCCACCTGGCCGTGGCCGAACATGGGCAGCCCCGGCAAGGTCGCCATCATGGTGCAAATGCCAAAATATTTGCCGCCATCGCCAAATTGGTCAATGGCCGTTTCTTCGTCAGGGTTGTTCATGAAGTTGACATAGCGCTTTAGAATTTGGGGGTCAAATTGGAGCGTGTTCTTGATCAAGAGACGATATTGGTCGTTTTTCTCGTCTCGGAGCATGTTCATGAAGGCGCTGTTGTAGACCCGGTGCATCCCCAGCGTGCGAACGAAATACCCCTCCATCATCCAGAAGGCTTCAGCCAGCAGCAGTGTATCCGGCGCCTCCTCGGCGACCCGGTCGACGACCTGACGCCAGAACTCCTCGGGCATGGCCTGGTCGAATGCTTCTCGGGTCATGCCGTGCTCTGCGCGGGTGGGAATATCGCCGCCGCTGCCCGGTTGGGGGAACCACAGGCGTTGGAAATGCTTCTTGGTTAGCGTCATCGCTGCGTCGAAACGGATGATCGAGAACTTGCGCGCCACGTGCAGGATCGTCTCGATGGCGGCCTGGCGGACTTGCTCCTTGATGTAATTTAGCTGGGCGGTGTCGTTCCAGGGCATGGCCGTGCCGTCGTTGCCGTGGTAGATGTATTTTTCGTCCCCGGTCCAATGGTCGACGCGCTTGAAAACCACGGCGGCGTCGCTTTGGGAGTAATAACCATCTTCGATGTAGATGCCGACGCGCTCATCGTGGGAGAGATTCTCGCCGGTGAAGCTGTATTTGGGGAAGGGGGCATGTTCCAGGGCGATGAACCAGTCGGGATGTTCGATAACCCACTTGGAGTAGATCCCGATGTGGTTGGGAACCATGTCGGCAGCCAGGCGAATCCCGCGTTGGGCCGCCCGCTGGCGCAGGTTTTGGTAGGCTTCTTCGCCGCCCAGTTGCTGGGCGATGACGTAATCGTAGAGCGAGTAAGCCGAAGAGACCGCCTCGGGGTTACCGCAGATTTGCTTGATCCGCTGGGAAGCAGGGCTCCGTTCCCAAAGGCCGATCAACCACAACCCACTAAAGCCCCACCGGGCCAGCCGGTCGAGTTCCTCGTCGGGAATTTGATCCAGCCGCCGGATGTCGCGCTGGTAGCGCTTGGAGAGTTGATCGAGCCAGACAAAGGCGTTTTTGGCCAGCAAGACCAGTTGGGGCATCCAGTCGCTGTCCGGGCTGAAGCGCTCCTCTTCAAATAGTTCGTACGATCCATAGTCTGGAACCTTTGTGGGTCCGGGGCCCAGGAAGGGCGCTTTGCGTTCCTCTTTGATGAAGTCGAGCCCCCGGAGCAGGGTTTTGATTTGTTCTCCGAGCATCTCGGCCCAATTTTGGCGGATATAGTCGAGTTGGGCTTCGAGGGTGTTGGCGGACAGTGCCGGGGCACGGAGCAGTTTGAAGAGAGATTCCTGGCCGGGGCCAAAACGGGGTTGTGTCTCGAAATAGTTCTCCAACTCTTCGATGATTTGTTTGTAAGCGCTACGCTCTTCGAGCTCGGTGTCGTCGAACAGTTCCCGGTAGGGTTCGAAGGCCGGGTTGGCATTTGCCAGCCAGAGCATGATCATTTCTTCCAGGCTGACTTCGCGGTTGGAGAGGTCGTCGCTTTGAGCGGCCAGGTATTCGTCAATGGTCATTTCGCCGCGGTAAACGGGCGTGGGAGGAAATTCTTGGCAAAATTGACGCAAGGCGTCGTCGACGGCTTCTGATTCCAGTCGCTCTTCGAGCCGGTTGAGCGCTTTTTCGAGCGCCTGAGGGTTGGCCTCGAGGCGGTATTGGAGCGCCATCAGATGGAGAATTTCGTCGATCAGCCCCAGGGCGTTGATCTGCCCGGCCTGGACAGCCTCTTCCGGAGGGCGCACGGCGTTCATCTTGTGGGCAAATTCCCGCGCTGCTTGAAAGTCGGCAAAGATGACATTACCGTTGAGACCAAAGATGGCTTGATCGAATTGATAACGCTGGCGTGCTTTTCGCGAGATGTGAAATTCGAATTGATTCATGGGGAGGGGGTGGTTTGGTAAATTGGTACTTGGGTGATTTGTGACTAGTGTACCATGTTTTGGGGTGTTCAGCTGTGATATATTCAGGGTGCAGGGCAATCGCGTTTACAAGATGTATCGATTATTGTGGTGTTGTGCCGTGCAATGACATACCTGAATAGGCATGTTCTTAAAGAGGAAACCGGCCAAGCTTGGCCGGTTTCACTACTGGCTCCACGTAAGCTGCTCAAATTAGATGAGCGATCATCAACCCCTTGCGCTTCAATGCCTTCAAGTTGAAAGCAAAAGATAATTTCTGCAACGTCGTCTAGATATTGCTAACAATATTGCTAAAGACATTGCCGATGGCAGGGCCGAGTAATGCAAGAATAACGATGACAACGACGGCTACTAAGACAAGAATGAGTGCATACTCGACGAGCCCTTGGCCTTTTTCCTTCGGAGCGAACAACATAGCTTTTACCTCCTTTCTTTTTAGATTCTATGTAAAAATTTTACCGAGGTGTCTTCAGTCAAAATGTATTTGTAGATACCTCAATATATTTTAACGCTCTAATCACATAAATGTTACATCGATTTTCTTGTGTCGGGCAACTTTCAGGCTTGCTAGCTGCTTTGCTCCACTCCGCGTTATAATGTGGGTATGAGATTGTTGCTAGATGACAAGGAGTAGTAAGTTGATCAAGATTACAACCTGGAACGTCAACGGATTGCGAGCAGCCTTGCGTAAAGAGGCATATCTTTGGTGGAATCAGCACGAGCCTGATGTGCTCTGCTTGCAAGAAATTCGAGCGCGTCCGGATCAGTTGACCAAGAATCAGCGTTCCGAGTTGGCCTGGCCCCATGCTGCGTGGCATCCCGCCGAGCGACCTGGTTATAGCGGGGTGGCCACGTTTTCGCGCTTCGAGCCCCTCGCTTTCGAGATTGGGTTGGGCGATTCCCGTTTTGATCGGGAAGGCCGCTTGATCGAGACGCGCTTTCCCGATTTCACCCTTTTCAATGTTTATTTTCCCAATGGCCGTCACGATCTCAGTCGGGTGGACTTCAAGCTGGCATTCTACGATCAACTCCTCCAGGCCTGTGACAAAATTCACGCTCGCGGCGAAGCCGTGATCGTGTGTGGCGACTTCAACACCGCCCATACCGAAATCGACTTGGCCAACCCTAAAGAGAATGCGGGCTCAACCGGCTTCTTGCCCCGGGAACGGGCATGGATCGATCGCTACCTCAGCCATGGATTTGTGGATGCCTATCGCTTTTTGTATCCTCAAGATGTACAATATACTTGGTGGACCTATCGCTTCAACGCCAGAGCGAGAAACATCGGCTGGCGTTTGGATTACTTTTTGGTCAGCGAGAGCCTGATGCCCGAGGTCCGGGACGTGATCATTCACGATGATGTGACC
>CAZXXW010000256.1:0-4048 GCA_964644835.1 uncultured Anaerolineales bacterium | reverse complement strand
ACTGGGGCGGACATCGTGGCCGGCATCGAGAGCATGATCGCGCAAGGTGTAGCCGGGGACGTTTTTTTCCAGTTTGTCTTGCAAAAACTCTTTTCTGGCGGCCGACAATTCATCGGCGCGCTCTTCACCAACATATTTGGCAAAACCAGGGCCTCGGGTTGTGCCCATGCGCTCGTCGAAGCGTTTCTTCTTGGCCCAGTCGATTTCGATGGTCGGCTTCTCCACCGTTTTGACCCACCAGGGGCGTTTGGGACGACCGGCAGGGTCGGTATAATGCCGGGCCGACCAACTGGGATTCTCGGCCATGGGCTTAGCCGCTATGGTCACAGCGGCGGCGCCAACGCCAAAACCAGCCAGGCGAAGGAAATCGCGTCGACCGATTTTTCTCCGTTTCTTTTCTTCCATACTATTCATCTCCTTCTGTCAATTGAGTGCTGAACTGCTTGGGGTGCTTGGTAACAGCATAACAAATAGTCAATCGCTTGTATTCAAGGGAAAATACCCTTTCAAGTCGTAAAAACCACCAACTTGTGTGGTGGTTTTCCTGACAAGCAACGATGAAGAAGAAAGGATGAGCCTAATCGCCTTGATCCTTCCAATCATCGAGGAGGCCGATCTTCAAGGCAAAGCGAACCAGTTCGGCACGGGTCTCGATTTCTAATTTTTCGAAGGCGCGAAAGCGATGGGTTTCGACCGTCTTGGGGCTGATGACCAGTTTTTGGCCGATCTCGCGGCTGGTGTAGCCCATTGCTGCAAGCTGGATCACTTCTTGCTCGCGGGGAGTCAACTGCCGGTAGCGAAGTTGGTCTTCGCTTTCCTGTTCCTCTCCGATGTAGGCATCGACCAGAGCCGAAGCAGCCCGGGGGTGAAGATAACGCTCGCCCGAATGGACAATCCGGACGGCGTCGAGCAGGCTGACATGGGTTGATGACTTGGGCACATAGCCATCGGCACCTGCTTCGACGGCTTTGACAACAAATTCTTTGCGAATATGCATGGAGAGAACCACAATGCGTGGCTGGGCTTGATCCTTTTTTGCTCGAATGCGTCTGATCGCTTCAAAGCCGCTGACATCGGGCAGGCCAATGTCCATGATGACGACATCGGGCTCGAGGCTGAAGGCGAGATCAACAGCCGATTGCCCCGTGCTAGCCTCGCCGACAACGATGATGTCTTCTTCATTTTCCAGAAGAACGTTGAGCCCATCGCGCAAGACATGGTGGTCGTCCACTAACAAGACACGAATTTTATCCATTGACTGTGACCACCTTGACGTGAGAAAGAGGCACCTGAACTTCAAGGGTCGTACCTTCTCCCACGGTTGAATACATCTCTAAGCTGCCGCCGATCAATTCGGCACGTTCGCTCATGCTAATAAGCCCTAAATGGCGGTGATTGTTCCGGGCGGCAATATCTCCGGGTTCGAACCCAACGCCATCATCTTCGATCTTCAAGCAAACGGCTTCTGAATTTTGATCGAGATTGATCTGGACATGTGCAGCCCGGGCGTGGCGCACAATATTGGTCAACCCTTCTTGGACAATCCGATAGAGAATCATCTCCACTTCGGGCGAGAGTTTTTCTTCTAGTCCGCAACGGCAATTCACCTTGACATTTGCCTGCTCCAAAACGTCTTCGGCCAGTGCTGCAATAGCGGCTCCCAGCCCAAACTCATCCAAGGCCGGTGGCCGCAAACGATAGGACAAGTCGCGAATTTGCTCGATGGTCTCAGACACGATTTGTTGTGTGGCTCCCAGCTTCTCTTTCGTTGCTGTTTCTTTGGTTTGATTCTCGATCGCTTTGAGCCGGATGAGCAGGTTGGTCAGGGTTTGCCCGGCCTGGTCGTGCAACTCGCGGGCGAGCCGGTTGCGCTCGTCTTCTTGGGCGGTGACCAAGGACTCCAAGAGCATTTGGCGGGCGGCTTCTTTTTCGCGCAGCTTAATCTGGAACCAGGCATTGGCAACGATTTCGGAGATTTGAACACCAAACGACGAAAGCATCGCCGCACTTTCCTTATCAATTGTATCCAGAGAGGGGCCATGTAACAAAATGACGCCAAATTGGATGTTACGAGCCGTAAGTGGGATGGTGATATGCGCGCTTGACGCCCCCTTATAGCCACAATCGATTAATCGCTGGCATGGGATAATATCGACCTGGTTGGATAGCTCGTCTCGGTGCAAGTTCATTTGGCAACTGCAGAAATGCTCTTCTTCGGCTAATAAGGTATCTTGCAGTTCTGGGGGAATCCCTTTCCAACTGGCGAGGTGGTGTTTGCGCAGTTCGGGGTCATAAAGATAAACCCAGCCCATCTTTAACTCGGTCAACTCTAACAACTTTTCGAGCGAGAGATACAAGATGTCGTGGATTTCCTGCCCCTGTTCGGCAGCCAGGGCAATTTGATTGGCCGCCGCCAATTGGCGGTTGCTTTGAGAGATGTCTTCTTGCGTTTCGACAAAGTTGTCGATCATTTGGTTGACCGAGGAGGCCAGGTCACCAATTTCATCCTTCGCCCAGACTGTGGCGCGGGTGTCGAACTTACCGGAGGCCACCTCTTGCGCCGTCTTCTTCAAGTCTTCCAGCGGCTTGGTCAAGATATAGACCAAAAACCACAGAAGGATCACAGAAAGACAAGCGGCCAGCACGGTAACCAGGAACACGCTGCGGCTGCCCGCGGCCATGGCCGCTTCGACGCGCACATCGGTGAGTATGTAGGACAGCCAATCGGACAAGCCCGTTGTAACCCAATAGTTGAGAGAGAATCCCAGGATCACAACGGGAAGGACGCCAATCCCGATGATTTTCCAGCGGACAGGAACGGCGAGGAGAAGAGGCTTAAGCGTTTTTTCGAAGAATTTTGAAAGCATGCTGCGCTCCATCAGGCTTGATGATACCCTCATCTTGCCTGTCTCAAGATTGTAGCACAGCCAATATAAAGCTGCCGGACGAAAAACGTTTAAACTTCATGGCATGGCGAGCGAATGAAGCCGCCAGTCAGGCGAAGAATCCCCAACTCCCGGGAAGGGGAGACTCTTCGCTTGCGCTCACGCCGAAGGCGGATAAAGCCGGTGACATAGGACGCTGGCGGGAATGGAATCCCGCCCTACGCGTTTTCGTTGGGCCAAATGTAGCCGGGGTTTGTACACCCTTGGCGTAGGGCAAGGCATGCCTTGACCTACGTTGTGCAGGGACGCGGAGCGTCAGGCCCGCCTCCCACCGCGGCAGCGATGGAACGAAAAAATATGGTGCATAGTTTCGGAAAGTATCGTGCAACCATTCAAAATGTATAAGGCATACGTTTCGAATGTATAACGCAGCCCGGCACCATGTATGGGGCATACCTACTCCATGTATGGGGCATACTTACTCCAAACATAGTGCATACATGCTTCAGGTATAGTGCATACATGCTTCTAGCATGGTGCATACCTTCCAAATGGATAAGGCATATCTTTTTAGCCTATCGTGGTATTTTTCTAAAAACACGGCGCAGGGTTGTCCAGGCGCCCGCAACGAGGCACGTCGAGTGTTAAAACGCCCGCAATTTATTCGCGGGCCAAGCCAAGAATCTTCAAGGCTCCAGCACCGCCTGAGACTACCACGTTGTGTCCCTACGGGAAATTCTCAGGCTTATAGCTTAAGCCGACTTCGCTCGCTTTGCGTGCCGTCGGCAAAGTCGGCTTTGGCTTTTCACGGTGTGTGCCTTGCTGCGCATGCGTGCCCGTTGGGCATCGGCGGCGGCAAGCCCGCAATTTATTCGCGGGTAAAAGGGTGACCGGGTTCCTGGATAGAAGCATCTCCCCCCTCTGGGGAGATGAACTGCGCGTTAATGCAAGGTATTGCTTTGGGGGCACGTCGGGTTATGTGCTCACCTTATTCGTTCGGGAAAGCGAATAGTTTGCTTTCTGCCTGTGATATACTTGCAAATAATAAAGGCGAATATAAAGCTTGTTTTTGTAAATCCAAGAACGGATTTAACAAAATATATAGTAGCTAGCAGGTTGTCGGAGAGACACGAACTTTCACAACATAAATAGCCCAACAGAGC
>CAZXXW010000255.1:0-4062 GCA_964644835.1 uncultured Anaerolineales bacterium | reverse complement strand
CCAGCCGCCGCGGTGGGCACCTTGCAATATCCGGATCTTAGTTAGGAGAGCGCATGTTTCAGGATAAACTCGAACAAGCGGTGGTGGACGGCATCACTCGATTTTTCAAATCGGAAGAAGGTGAAGCCCTGGTCGGCAACATCGTGATGAAGGCACTCAGTCTTAAACTCGACCGGGAAATCGAAGTGGAAACATTCGACAAAGACCTCGGTCGAACGGTCGTAAAAAAAGAGCGCCACAACATGGTGGAGTACATCACTTTGCGTCAGGGTGCTATCGAAGGGGCTATCCGCGGTTGTCAGAAAGACAGTGCCGAGGCTCGTAATCGTTCCACCCAGGCCCGCGATACCAGTCGAATGGTAGTCGAAATGACCCGCATGCTCGGAGAAGCTGTGCAAATTGCTTTCGATCAGCACAATCCAATACAAGCGCGTGACGTGCTTATCGAAGCCAATGAACAGATTTTACGAAAAACTGGCAACACCGATACGCCCAACAGGATCGCAGAGCAATAAATGCCTATCAACTGAAAGGGCGGAATCCAATGCCCATCACCAGAATCGAAGAACTGACCGACGAAGAGCTTCAACAAACGCTGGAAACATATCGACTTCTGGACGGTAACATTTCGGCCACGGCCCGCGAGCTGGGTGTTGGGCGTCACTCGGTAAAGTATCGGTTGCGCAAAGCCAAGGCCCGTGGCATCGAGGGCAGCAATTTTTTAGAAACCAAGTTCAGCAAAGCGGCGGACGTAAGGGACTCCTACGAGGTGGAGTTGAACGACGACTCGGGGCGTGTGGTGGCCATTACGCGCAAAGCCTACACGGAAGAGGAAATCCTGAAACGTGCCCAGGTTGATCTCGAACGGTGGGAGCCTTCCGGGAGCAAGGTCAAGTTCTGGACGACCCCCATGAAAATCAAGACCCGGATCGACACCGACAAGGACGGCAAGGCGATCTACGAGGACGACCCGATCGTCATCGAGAACAACTACATGGAAATCACCTTAAAGCGTCGCGCCCCGCGCATCGCCGAGGAGGCTGTGGAGCGGCTGATCGGGCGCCTCCCGCGCCTTCGGGTGCCCAAGCTTTTTATTGCGGCCCCGTCAGAAAAGGGGGTGGCCGGCGAGATGGCGCTCTACGATGCGCATTTTGGCAAATTCGCCTGGAACGAAGAGACGATGCAGGGCAACCAGGACATCAAAATTACCCGCGAAATCTATTTAAAAGCCACCACGGACAACCTGAACCACATCGCCCCCTACAATCCATCCAAGATTTTCTTCGTTGTCGGCCAAGACTTGCTGCACTTCGAGAATATCTGGGGGCTCACCCCACTCGGCAAAAACCATCTCGATACCGACAGCCGGCTGCCCAAGGTCATTGATTACGCCATCGACAGTGTGCTGCAATCGATCTATCTGCAGCGCCAGGTAGCTCCGGTGGAGATTGTGCCCGTCCCGGGCAACCACGACATGCACGCAATTCTTTGGATGGCTCGGGTGCTGCACGAGCATTTCAAGGACGACCCACATGTCACAATCGATATATCGCCCTGCTGCCGCAAAGCGAAACTCTGGGGCAATCTGCTCGTGGCCTGGAGCCATGACGCCGAGGGGCGCAAGATGGTGCCCACGGCCAATATGCTCGCGCAGTGGTGGCCGGATCTTTGGGGCCAATCGGTGTTTCGCGAATGGCATGTAGGGCATCTGCATAAAAAGGAAGAAAACAAATTCCGTCCGGTCTTATCGGTCGGCGGAGTTTTGATCCGGCGGATTGCGGCTCTGACCACAGTTGACCAGTGGCATGTGGACGGTGTCTTTATCGACGCCATCCCCGCCGGTGAGAGTTTCATATGGACGAAAGATGCCGGAATTACGGCCAACTTCCAGTCCATCGTGCGGTACGATCAATTCACGGATTAACGGGGAGCACTTAATGGAAACGATTATCGAAAACATCTGGTGGCTGGTGGCTCTAGCGGGAGTGTCCTTCGTGCAGAACATGGCTTTTACGTTGGTCAGCCGCAGTCGCAACTCGGCCGATACGGTCTATCATTTTTTCTGCGCCTTGGCCAGCAACGGCGTGTGGTTCGTCTGCCAGGTACTGATCGTCAAGAACATCTGGTCGGCTATCGCCCGGGGTGAGTGGTGGTATGCCCTTCTGGCCGGTTTGATCTACACGATTTTCACCGCCCAGGGCAGCACATTGATGATGGCCTGGCTACTCAAAAAGGAGTCGGGGAAACGGCGAGTGGGGGCGAGGTTGAAAGAGATCAATGGTTGATTTTTGTCCTCATTTCTTGCTATAAGTAAGAATTATATCCCCAACACGATCCGCGGCACCAGGAAGGACCGGAGCCATGACGGAGCCACAATCGGCTCTTGAAACCAAACTCTCAGACTCTGATCTCCAAGCGATTCGCGATGCCGTTTCGGAACAGCTCCAATTGCAATTTGCAAAAGGGTGTCTCTGCGGATTAAAGCCGAACGCATTGCAGGAAATGGGCCACTTCTGGGGCATGATGGAAGACGTATCCGGAGGTGAGCCATCCAAGAGTGTTGAGGTTTTGCGCTCGGTCATTAGGAATCAACAACGCATTGAAATGGCTTCTTCGAAATTTATGATGGCCGTCGTGACTACCGCAGCAATTGCGGCGTTTTACGGTGCCATATCAGGTGTTAAAGCGATTATCTGTTTTTTTAAAGGATAGGATCATGTTTCTTCCCGGGGATATCGTTTGCGTTACGGGCACACCGGACGACGGGTGGCAGAACAACGCCCTCGGCTGGATGATCCGCAAAGTCTCTTCCATCCGTTCTTCCGACAACCACGCCACCTATCGCCACTCACTGGTCATCACCGATCGCGCCGGCAATACGTTCGAGGCGCTGTGGCGCTACCGTTCCCAGAATTTCTGGGACGCCTATCGCGGTTGTCAAGTAATCGTCGGGCGCCACACGGACATGACGCCCGAAGGGTTCAAGCGCGGAATCGCGTGGTTCAAGCAATACGAAGGCAAGCTTTACCCCGTCTTCCGACTGTTGTGCCATGCCACCCAGCTTACTTCCAAGTGGCCACCGGAATGGCTGGTCCGCGGTTGGAAGCCGGTCTGCTCGGAAGGGGTCGGGGGGACGCTTGACCATGCCCGGTGCCGCGGCTTCTCCTATTACAAAGGGCTTACCCCCGACAACCTGGCCGATCGCATCCGGTTGTGGGATTACTTCGACATTATCTTCGAAGGTAGAGTGTAGTTAAATGGCTTGGTTGTAAATAAACGGGATAATTCAAACAAAATTTCAAACAACAGGAGATTTAAAAATGGGAAATCTAAGTCGTTATTTCTTCGGAGGCGAAGGGCTAAGATCTGTCGTTAGCTATTTGGGAACCATGAACTACGAAAGTCAAGCGATTGCTGCAGACGCGAATGTTTATGACATTCAATCGACCGGGACAAAGTCCTGTATGATTAATGGTGTCTACATTCCGGCTCTCACCGTCGATGCCGCATTTCCCGTCTTGGGATCAAAAATAAATGGACTGGAACTTGCCGATGATAAAGAGCGCTGGTTTGCTGTTTTCGCTACCGCCGCTGGCACACTTGAAATTATGGCGGCTGGTGATGCTGCCGATATCGGTGGAAATGCCGTATTGAAAATTCCGGCATTCGATCCGACGACTTATGTATGCCTGGCCGTAATCCTTTACGCCAATGATGCAGCCAGTGCCGCGGTTACCTTCGGGGCAACCGATGGTGGTGTGGATTGGGGAACTGACGGAACTATCTATCAAGTCATCGGTCCCGTTTTTCCTCATCCGGACAATCTGCCCCAGGATAGCATCGGCGACTAATGCGAAATTCCAATCAATGAATCGGCCCAATTCCAGATTGTTGGAATCGGGTCGATTCAAAAGGAAGGAATGGTGCGGCAAATGGAAACCATTCTCGATTTTATTGTAGCACACCCAGAGCTGTCGCTCTTGATCGGTGGCAGTCTGGCCGACATCGTCGCTGGCTGGTTACCGGACAAGTATTGTCGGTATCCGGGGATGATCTTGAGCA
>CAZXXW010000254.1:0-4063 GCA_964644835.1 uncultured Anaerolineales bacterium | reverse complement strand
GCTATCGGGTGCCGCCAGGAACGGCTTTCGACACGCAGGGCACTGGCCACTGCTGTCTGGGACCACACGTGTTTTGCACGAGCTACATACTTGAACTTGCATAGTAAGCGTTCCCTCCATTCATGGTGAAAATGGCGCGGTGGCCGTGATGCTGCAGCAAATATTGACCCAACAGTGCAGGGGCTGCACGCGCAAGGCACAACACGTCCCCTACCAGTGGTGCCGATATAGGTCCAACAGTCGCCCGCCGGCATCGAACTGGAATCTGTACGGACGCCCGTCGTGACGACATACGTCTTCGTCTGGATCCACCCGGTTGAACTTCAGATTATAGATCTTCTCGGTGTACTCGTCGTCGCCGCCGATGCGATCGAAGCGAATCTCGATCTTCTCAGCATCGCGGAAGGAGTGGTAGTGCCAACCATTTCGCGGATACTTGTGCGTCTTCGGGTACCACTTGCTCCATTCCCCGTTGCGGCGAACGCGCAGTTGGTAGTTCAGCTGGATGCTCGTCTTGTTGTAGATCGTGACCACCCCGAGGTAAGAGGTTTCGGCACGGGCCGAGCCGGTGAGAATGCCCGCCATGAGTAGGGCGAGGCACACTCGCGATCCAGTAGGCAACTGCCTTTGCGCTCTCATATGTCGGCCTCCAACTTGGAGATTATTGATTGTTCGCGCAGTGTTGCCAATGAACGCCCCGGCGGGGTCGCGATGGGCACAATTGACAGAATAGTCCGATTCATGGTCCAATCGCGTCTATCCTGTTTTGTGAGTCGCGAGCATTAGCTGCACCGACATCAATAGACCACCCACTACTCCGGTATGTAGATCTTGTCGTTGTGAACCCGGCCATTCGGATCGATCCAGCGGACCTTGGTCCAGCGGATGTGATTGTTCAGTTCGCGAAAGCTGGTCGCGCGGTAACCATCGAGATGCGTGATGAGGCCCTGGCTTAGGCCCTTAACATCGCGCAGCGGTGAATTCTGGTCCGGATCGATCGGCGAGGCCACGGTGATTCGCCCGTGTCCAGGAATTGATGCCCGGTAGATGGCAAAGGTGCTTTTCAGCCTCGGCACATAGTGCTTGGCGGGCGACCGAGCCAGGGCCGAAGACTGAAGCGTGCCGAACGCGAGTACGACCAATACAACAATCAGCGTTTGTGGGAGAAAGCGTTTCATCTCTTGGACCTCCTGCTCAATAACGAGTAACGTGCGTTTTCACGCGCGGAAACGAGAATACTCCAAAAACCGAACCCTGATGGAAACGTAGCGAGTTCAGCGCCCCGACTAGTCCTCCACCCGAGCGAACGCCTCAATGTCATGGACAATTGCCTGAAAAATGTGGGTTTCTGCCGCCGTTGTGGACGTGATGTTGATACGAACGTACTTGGCAAGGACAGGGTCGATCGGAAACGCTTCCCGGGTGGACCCCACCCCCTCGACCCACTCCCCATCGCGAAAACGCGGCGGTTGTGCAGCCTTGCGCTCGGGCACAACCACATCCCAAATCCGACCGTCTTCCGAGACGGAAATGGAGAAGTCGTGTTGATTCGGGCCCCAGCGCACCCGGAGCTTCTCAAGGGTGTACATCTTGTCGAATTCAACGGTCAGCCAGGCGGGCATATGCCAGTGGCTAGCCCATGCCGTGGTATCATCCTCGTCGATGGCATGTAACGCTTTCTGCGTCTCGCCCAGATATTGCCCCTCGCTGATAGCGGTGGCCTTTGCCCCATGTCTGGCTGCAGCAACATTTACCAGCGTTGATTTGCCCGCTTCGCTAATCGTGAAGTCACCGTCGATCTTGCCAAAAAGCTGGGGGGTCTGCACTTCGCCCCAGCGACCGGCGACAAGTCGCTTCGTCTCGACGTTGGCGTAGCGGTATAGTTCCAGCAATGACACGCGATCATCCCGGTTGCCGAATTGCTCGTCCGCCTTGCCTTCGAGCCCCTTCAACAGCGAGTACGCAAACACACCGTGCCTCAGCTCTTCGTGCTCCCAGGATATTTGGCCCTCCGCGCAGCTGGCCAGGACGAGCACGCCCCGCGGCGGCTCGCGCAGCTCGCTCGCAATGTCCCGGACGCTCTGTCCATCTTTGCCCTTGCTACCGGCAGGACGTGGATCATTACGACAGGCGTCGACCCAAAACAGCCGTAGGGCCGCGTCGGATTGTGCGAGTTGTGCGTAGACGTCGTCCAGCGCGATCAACGTACCTTCTGGCTCGCGCTCGTCCGCCTCGCTCGGGCAAAGATACGACTTGCCGTCCAAATGCATCCCGTGGCCGCTGAAACACACCAGCACCAAGTCGCTCGGCGCCGCGAGAGCTAGGACGGTTTTCAGTTGCCGCTCGATGTTCGCACGGATTGGCAACCGGTCCGCACTATCGGCGCCGGTGGATAGCATGAAGACGTTCCGCTTTGGAAAACCGGCCCGCACGAGGCCGTCACGGAGCTGCTCGACGTCACGTCGGCAAAACCGCAGATCGTCGAGGCGGACGTAGTCGTTCACGCCGACCAGCAATGCCCATCGCTGTCCGGTGACCGGCTCCCACTCCGCCCCCTTCATCGCGGAGTTGTCGCCGGTGAAGACCGGGGCGGACGAGGCATCCTTCGCGCCCGCCAGAGCTGCCGGCTCGTCGGTGGCGTCCGTATGGCAGCCAGCGGCGAGAACCGTAAGCGCAAACCAGGCACTGGCTCGGAACAGCGGGCGTCTCATCGGGCGGCTGCCTAGAGAGAGACGCGATTGGGAATCACAGCAACAACGGCGTGTCATTGTTATCGTTTCTCATAGCAGCGTGAGCAGGTTTGTGCTCTCGCCTTTTCGTATTTCTGGAAACAGGTTTGATGGGCAGAAACGGATCAGCAACACAACTCTTGGCGGCTTAGCGTGACCGCCGGATGGTGTCTTGCAATTCGCGAATGGAAGCGTCACGCTGCTTCTCTGAGGCCCGTAACGCTTCCTTCATCGTCGCCTCCACGGCGGTTCGCCCGAGCTTCGCGTTATTTCGCAACAGCTTCTGGCCTGCCGGAGCCGACAAAAAGTCCACAACGCCGCGGAGTTGTTTGGTGGTCAATGCATCAATGAAGTCGCGCGCTTTGGTCAGGCGCATCATGTGGAGTTGGCCGGCGTCGTCGTATAGCTTTGCGACCCGACCTAGAACCGCCTGACGCTCGGATTCGGGCTTGTCTGCAAGCACCTCGCGTATGGCCCCCAGCACCAGGTCCTTCTCTGTGACCAGCGTCGCGAGTTCCATTGCCAGCTCCCCGCGCGTCTCTCGAGTATCCTCCGGTGGCGATGTCGGAACGGCTTCGGGCTTGGAGCGACCTTCGAGGTTCAGGACCGCGTTCAATGCTGCCTGGGTACCTGGTTGCTTGTGGTACGCCAGAATCTTGCCCAACTCGGCCTCGGTGAACACCTCCGCGTACTTGCCGGCGAGCGCCTGTAGCACACGGTTGTAATCGAAATAGTCGCGCATCGCTTGACGATGCACCTCTCGGTTTTTTTCGTCGACCTGCTGTTCGATCATCGCGAGCAAGTTGCTCTTCGGGAACGCCAGCTTGGCAACCTCCTGAGCCAGCCCCGCTTCAGACGCGTTGGCAGCCAGAGGCACAGATGAAAGGATGGCTGCTGAAAGGATGGCTGCCAGAAGTGCAAATGAAAGTGCGTAGCGTAGGACCGTTGTGGTCATGATCAGTTCTCCCAGTGATGGTTGTCAGTGAAATGCCTCACGCTTCGGCGCCGCGTTGCACCAACAGGCGGCGCGCTGCTTCGAACGCCTCTTCGGAGTGGGCAGCGCGGTCCGCACGATCAAGCATCGCTCGCAGATCATTGTCGGACTTGTCTTGGAGGGTTGCCATGATCGAGTTGACCCGACTCTCCAGTGGTTTGTGATTGGCATCTGCTTGCTGGGCCTGTGCATTTGGCAAGAAGGCCATCACGATGGCGCCGATGATCAGCGGGATAAGGCCTGCAAAGAAAGCCGGGATCCCGAAGATCAGGGCCCAAACGATGCCCAAGCGGTTCTTTCGGGCAGCGAAAGTCCCCATTAACCCGGCGGTGAAAAAGGC
>CAZXXW010000253.1:0-4068 GCA_964644835.1 uncultured Anaerolineales bacterium | reverse complement strand
AAGTTGTTTGCTGATAGTATGCCTTATTTTTCTCAATTGTTAAGGGACACTACCTATCATTACGAATAAAAGTAGTTTTTCCCAACCAAGTTGGGCTATTTGTGTTATTAAAAAGCACATCACCTTGGCGGAGAGAGTCATACTCTGATGCTTCAACACATTTCACCAAAGACAAATCAACTTCCCCTTTTGGAGAAATGTTCATGGGTCTTAGATGTGGAATACCTTTGCCCGCTGTATTATGTTCACTACAAGGGAAACCAGGGCTAATATCTTTTGCGATTTCTCCGACTGTTACCCATACCCATCCTTCCGGCAACTCGCCGTTTCCCTGTTTTTCCCTGTTCCCCCGTTTCACCACTTCACTCATCGTCTCCTCCCAAAGCGGCAAGCTCAAAATCCTGCTCGAAGGGATCGACGAAGCGAACCCCCTCGATCACCGCGCCGGAATTGAAATCCTCACTCAAGACCACGGGGATGTGATTCAGTCGCGCCGCGGCCCAAATCTGGGTATCCCAGAAGCTGAATTGATAGTCGTTCACCCCTCGAACCGCCTCAAGCACGACCGTAGCGCTCACCGGGTACACCGGCCAGAGTTGGACATAATGCGCTAGTCGCCCTTCGGCTTCGGCTTTTGTCAGTGGGGAGGGGATTTTAGCGGTCACATTAACATAGAATTCAGAGAGTACCTGCGCGCTGAGACGCCCCTCGCCGGTGTTGACCAACCGGTCCAGCACATCTAAAGCGCGGCGCTGTTTGTCCGGTTCCGAACGATCGTAAGCGTAAACCAAGACGTTTGTGTCAATCAGCATTGGGCTCATCGCGGTTCAGTCTTTCGTCGTAAAGCTCCTCTCGTGTCCAATTGCGGCCGCCGGGCACAGGGCCCTGGTCAATCCGCGCTTCGATAAAAGTGCGTTCCTCTTCCCAGGCGGCCTTCGCTTGGCGGCGTTGTTGCTCGCCGGACATCCAGCGATCCAGCGCCTGGCGAAAGATTTCCGCCTCGGTCTTGCCGGTCTCCTCGGCCCACTGCTTGAGCAGTTCGTCCTGCCGGGGTTCAATATAGACTTGTTTGCGTACCATCGTAGCCATCACACACCTCCATTGAGGACATGGATTGATCGTCACCCCAAGAAACTCGCTTGATGGGCGTTGGGGGAAAGACTGTCCCTATACATTATAGCATACATCGCAAGGGTGTTTCCTTTGTAGCTAATGATGAAAAGCTCGTCCTTCGGCCCGTCTCCGCTAGACGACCAAAGCCTCGTTCAACTCGTCCAGCAAGTCTGGTTTTCCCCAAAGGTTTGGCGCGCCGCGGGCCAGCCGCCGCGATCGAATAAGGCGCCGTGTTGAAAATCTTCCGGCCGGGCGCTCAGGTTGACCACAATCGTCTCGGCGATGCGGTCCAGCCACCAGCGCTGCTCTTCGCTGAACGTGCGCCCCGCCTCTTCCTGCGCCGCCAACCAATCCCGGTAACGCGCCTGGACCTGTTCCGGGTATGGCACTAGCTCGTCTTCCAACTGCACAGCATGACGGACCAGCGCGACCAGGTCGGTGAGCACCCGTTTGGCACCCACGCCGCGCACCTTGTCTTGCTCCAGGCGGGCATAGGCCTCCCAAAGCTCCTCCGTCGTCCAGGCGTTGGGCGGCTGTTCGATCTGCTCGGCCAACGCTTTGATTTGCTCGAAGCTGAGCCGTTGCTGTCCGTAGGGCTGCTGGAACAGGATTTGCAGGGCGATGATCTCATCGCGATTTTCTTCCAGAAATTCCCGGAACGAATCAACCATCTGGCGCGCTCGCTCGGTGTCATCTTGACTGTAACCGGCTTCTAGGACGCGATCGTGGCTGACCACATCGATGGTCTGTTCGGTACGTCGTTTGATATTGTTCAACAGATCGCGCAGATCGGGATTGTAAAATGGCTCCACCGCTTCTTCGATCAGCACCGAACGGGCGGACTCGACGTGCTCGGAGGTTGGCTCCTGATCCCCGGCCAAGAATTCGGCCCGTTCCTGAATCTGGTCCAGGTCCAGCGCGTCGAGCAGGCTGTGCGCCAGGGCCCGCGGCGTCTTGCCCCCGCTGGCCGCGGTGATGTCCATCCGCTCCTGGTCGGTCAACTCGTTCTCCAGGCGGGAGAGACGCAGAGCCAGGGAGGAGAGATCATCTTCATCGGCCATCCCAAAAGCGACCTTCTCCAGCAGCTTATCGAACGCGATCGAGCGTTTGCGGTCCATCGTGCCGACTTCGATCTTGGGATGCTCGACGACTCCCACCGCATCGACGATGACGAAATGGTTCTTGTGATGCTTTCCAGGTGTCACAGCCTGGAAGTCCGTTTCGCTGATCACCCGCGTGCCGCGGCCGATCATCTGCTCGAAATAGGTCGCCGATTGCACCCGGCGCATGAACAACAAGATCTCGATCGGCTTGACATCCGTGCCCGTGGCGATCATATCCACCGAGACGGCGATGCGGGGATCGAAGGAATTGCGGAACTCGGCGATCAAGTCATCGCAGTCCTTGTCCGATTTATAGGTGATCTTCTGGCAAAAATCGTTGCCCTTACCAAACTCCTGCCGGATGATCCGTACAATTTCCTCGGCGTGATTATCGTCCTTGGCGAAGACCAGCGTTTTAGGCACATGCTTCCGACCGGGGAAAATCTCGGTAGGCAGCTTGTCGCGAAAAGTGCGGATCACCGTGCGGATTTGGTCAGTCGTGACCACGTCCCGGTCCAAAGCAGAAGCTCCATAATCGAGATCCTCATCCAATTGCTCCCAGCGCTGCTCCCGCGTCTTGCGGTCGCGCACGCCCACCCATTCCCCGGCCTCCACCTGCCCCCCATGTTCCGTAATTTGCGTGCGGATACGGTAGACCCATCCATCCACATTGACGCCATCGGCGACGGCGCGCTCACGGGGATATTCCATCACCAAATTGCGGTTGAAAAATCCATAGGTTTGCTTGGCCGGTGTGGCGGTCAGGCCGATCAGATAGGCATCGAAATACTCCAAGACCTGCCGCCAGACGTTGTAGATCGAGCGGTGACACTCATCGATGAAGACGAAGTCGAAATACTCGATCGGCAGGTAGGCGCTGTAAGCCACCTGACGGACCTGGTCGCCAAAAACGTCGCTCATCCTGGCCAGGGGACGATGTTCCAAATTGGGGTCGAACTCCTCGCCCTTGAGCATGGCGTAGAGCCGCTGGACGGTGGTGATGGCCACCTTGCTGACCTTGTCGAGGGCGTTAGACTGTAAATGCTGGACGTTATAGAGATCGGTGAACTTGCGCCCATCATCGGGGGAGACATATTGCTTGAACTCGTTGTGGGCCTGTTTGCCCAAGTTGGCGCGATCGACCATGAAGAGCATCCGCCGCGCCCCAGCGTACTTGATCAAGCGGTAGATGCTGGTTACGGCCATGTAGGTTTTGCCGCTGCCCGTGGCCATCTGCACCAGCGAACGGGGGTGACCATCCGCCAGGGAACGCTCCAGACCTTCAATTGCCTCGATCTGGGCCTTCCACAATCCCTTGGGGTTCAAATCGGGCATCTTTTTCAAGCGGGCGCTGAGCGTCTTCCCCCGGGACAAGTAGCTGGGACCTTCTTCCGCTACCGCGGTGGCTGCTCCCGCCCAAGATGCCAGCGTCTCCGGCTGGTGGAAGGCAAACACTCGGCGGCTGCGCGGCGCCGGATCGCGCTGGTTGGTGAAGAACGTCTCTACGCCGGTGGATTGGTATAAAAATGGGATCGGGTCATCCCAAGCCCGGGCCTGTAAGCGGTCGGGTAGGCCGTCGCTGTACCGGACAGTCTGCGTTTCCACGCCGCTCAAAGTTTCTCCCACCCGTTTGGCCTCGATCACCCCGATGGGGCGCTTATCGACAAAGAGCATGTAATCGGCCTCACCCGTATCCAATGGAAACTCGGCCACGGCCACACCCTTGGACGCGTTGAGGTTAATCCGCTCTCGCGCCTGCACGCGCCAACCGGCCGCTTCCAAGAGATGATCGATTTTTTGGTAGTGTCCCTTAACAATTGAGAAAAATAAGGCATACTATCAGCAAACAACT
>CAZXXW010000252.1:0-4073 GCA_964644835.1 uncultured Anaerolineales bacterium | reverse complement strand
TAGCGTAGTCCCTTTGAACATTTCCAATTCTATTCAACTGATCAAGACCAGTTTTTGTCTTGTTGCCAGGGATACGCACTGCGGTCCCGACGGGGGTGGCGCAATCTTCAAGTAATTTAAGGGGGACAGGGTAAGAAAAACCCCATCCAGCAAGACAACCCAGACATTAACTGCACTGAAAGTGCAGTTTTTTCTATTTAAAGAACCGTTTTTCAGTAAAGCTCAACTCGATTTTGATTTTACATATTGGGTTGTAATCTGTCAAGTGCTCGCGTCATATTAATACGCAATTTGAAATACAGCTCTACATCCCTGTATCTGGTTTCAACAAGCTGGGTTGAAGAGTGATCTTCAACAGCGATGGTTTTATTGGTCTCTTCTCGGCAAACATAATTTGCCTTTTCTTGAGATTGCTAGATAATCTCTGCTTGGAAGATGGCCACATCACAACGTCTTGCAGCGTCTTGCAAAGCTCGATCTAATGTCGCCAATGGAAGTCCTGTCTGCATCGCTAAGTCCAAATAGGAGGCATCATAGGTCGAAAGACCCTGCTCCCTGGCTAGGTTAAGGACGGTTTCAAACATGCGCTGATCAGAAAGATGCTCCACCGCAATAGGTAATTGTTGTAATAATTCCAGGAACCGTTCACTTTCCGATCGGGCAATTCTGTCTCGGCGCTCGGCCACGACAAGCACATTTCCCACTTCCAGCGGCCAGATGCTCGGTGCAAGCGCCCCTTTTTCGACAAGACTGTCTAAGACAGCATCTGCATAAGAATTTGCTTCATCTTCAAAGCACCATGCCATGGTCACAGATGTATCTACTACGAACTCAGCCATTAAGCTCTTCCCTCTTCCATCATCTTGCGTATAGACAAATCGCCCAAGTGATGTTCTTTCCGAAACGCTTTCATATCTTCGATGATATCACTGATAGGGCGGGGAGGTGCGCTCTCGACAGGTGAGAGAATAGCAACGGGTTCACCGTATCGTGTGATGATGATGCGCTCACCCTGCATCACCTTTTTGATCAGGTTGGAGAAGTGGGTTTTAGCTTGATACGCTCCGATTGTAGGCATAAGCAGTCCTCGCTTAAATAGACTAAGTATAGACTAGTTTAGCACGATTTTGTCATGGCGTCAATTACCGTTTGTTCAATAGTGTGGCAAACGCCCTGAGCGTATTCAACCCTTTTGCTTGCCCGTTTCAGACCTCTTTCTCTACGGGCTTTTGCGCCCATGCCTCTATGACATTGAATTCCGAACCGAGAAGATGGTCGCCTCCCTTTATCTCGATTTCGGCTTGCAACCTGTCCATGCCGCTTTGAAAGGTTTGATCAGGAAGCTTGGCTAAAAGACCAGGGCGATTTTGGGCCATAGCCTCAGCCGCTTTCAACCGGACAGGTTGATAGAATATCTGGCGATCAACTTCTAGACCGAAGCCCAAATTGCGCAATTGATTGTAAAGTTTGTAGGTGTTCCAGGTGTGGTTTTTGACCCACTCCCAGGCAGGCGGAAAATATCGATAAAGCCAGTGAGCGGGCATGTCTTCCGGCAGCGTCTCGATCAGGTACCAAACGCCGCCCGGTCGTAACTTTTCATAGACCTGGGCGAGCAATTGTTCAGCCAATTCCTCTGATAGCAAGCGGTCCCAAAGCATGAATTGGGTCGCCAGCAAATCCAGGCTTCCATCATTCTGCTCGTCTAACTGATCAGGTTCGATCAACTCGCCGTCAGCCTGTGTCCATCGACGCAATCCCATCGGTAAAGGCTCGCGATGAGGGTGGACGATCTGGTAAACGTCCTCCGGATCCCGTCCAGTTTCTCGCACCATCTTCAAGCCTTGACTAATGCCCGGGTCCATACGCCGTCTTGGGTTAGGGTCCAGGGGACATATATTAATGTAGGGCAGGGCAACTCCCTGCTCAGGAGCAGCGACAATTGGATCCAATTGAGTGAAATTGATCAAATCTTCAGCTTGTTCAGGCGACCAGCGCGGTACAAAGAAGCCGAGCTCGCGCTCTTCCAATATTTCTACACTCCGAAGAATGGGATACAGAAACGCTTTGGGTTGCAATCCAACCACTCTGCTTGAAGGTACATCCACCCATACTTTACGTAACATCAAGCGGAGCAAGTCTCGGCGATCATTCGGTTCGGCCCCGTCCCAAGTTTCATATAAGGTCTGCACGGCCAAGATCGTGCTCTTCAAACTTTCCAGTTGGTCATACGTGGGGATACTATCCAGTTCGCGCCGGATTCGGGCGATCTCCTGTTGGTAGAGATCAAGATCTTCATCCTCGAATTCCCCCTTTATGTAAAGCCGCTTGATGCGCCGACGTTCCTGTTCTAAACGTGTTCGTTTACGTCGCAGGCTCTCCACTTGTTCATCCTCATCCAATTGTGCTCGGATATCTCTCAACCAATCCTCAGGCAGTTTCAGCTTTGATATCAACGCGTCGATGTAAGCATCGACGGGTTCTGTTCGAGTACCCTTTCTTTGATGGGGGCAATCGCGATAGCCGCGCTGATAGGACGTTTCTCGATAGTAATTCCCCGCTTCCGCGCCCTGGGATCGAAGACTGCGATGGCATACATCACAGCGCGCCAATAAGGAGAGCAGATAGGTCCGGTAGGGTTTTTGCACGGCCCGGGTGGCAACACTCCGCTGGCTTCGGACGCGCTTACATCGCTCCCATAATCCTTCAGAAACGATTGCTTCATGCTTGCCATCGTAAACCTCGATATCATCTCTTGGACGGGTTTGATATTCCACCTTGCCCATATAAAAACGGTTACGGATAATCTGTGCAATCGTGTCTTTGGGAAAAACTTTCCGCCTTCTTGGATGATAGCCTTCGTCGCTGATCGTATCGGCTACTTCTTGATAGGTGTATAAGCCGGTGGCGTATAATTCGAAAATCCTACGGACAGCCTTGGCTTCCTCCTCATGGATAACAGGGGGATCTTTGGGTCCTCCGGCGTGTTTGTAGCCATAAGGTGCGATGGATGCGTTATAAAGTCCTTGCCTGGCGCGTTCCCGTTTTGCCTTGCTGGTGTGCATGCGCAACTGGTCGATATAGTATTGGTTCATGGCTGCCAGGATAGTCAGAAACAAACGGCTGCTGGGATCAGCAAAATCAAAATCCGGTTCCTTGACTGAGGCGAAGCCAACGTTGTGTTCTCCCAGGACTTCCAGGATATCGAAGGTGTGGTAGATGGAGCGGGATAGGCGGGAAAGTTCGTGTACCAAAACGATGTCGCATTCCCCCGTTTTGACCGACTCTAACACCGCGGCCAGGTTGGGCCGGTCCATATGGGTTCCCGTGATGCCACCATCCACAAATTGGTGTTGAATCTCCCAACCCCGCGCTTGGGCGTATTCCTTCATCTCGTGGAGTTGGGCTTCGATAGAAAAATGGTCATCGGAAGCCTGTTCTTCGGACGATACGCGGGCATAGAGGGTCACAACTTGGCTTTGTTTGGATGGCATAGAATACTCCTTGTTGCAGATTTTGGGGACCAGACGGTAATCTGGTCCCCATTGTAGCTTAAAACTTGATCAACGCTCAGATGAACTTGGTAGATCATCCTCAATTTTCTGTCTTTGTTGCTTTCGCATGAGCTCGATCAGTTTTTTGAGAAAGGTTCGTTTTTGATGTTCCACCTCCTGGGGGGATACGGTTTTGGGGTTCGATGGGTCATTTTTCTTGGATGTCATGGCAAATCTCCTTGTGAAATTCGATTTGCCTACCGGTAGGCGATTGGATGGATTTGTAGCCCCTTTGAACGAAGTAGGGGGAATTTGACAACTACCCGGGGGTGTGCCATAGTTCGCCGAATCTATCGGCTAGAAGCTTAATAGTTAACTATGGAATAGAGAGTATCAAATTGGACTTAACAAAAACACCCCAAAACTTAACAAACACCCCCCAATTCTTTACAAAATCACAGTCAAACCCGAAAAAACTCCTTTTCGCGAACAAAAAAGCCTTTGGACTGCGTCTTTCCTATATTCTTGATCAAGTAGGATTAGGACAAGTAGATTTGATCCGAAGATTGAACGCGGAATACA
>CAZXXW010000251.1:0-4154 GCA_964644835.1 uncultured Anaerolineales bacterium | reverse complement strand
CTCGGCACGTTCGTCGTTTTTCAAGTGAACGGTCAAGCGGAGATCATAGATTCCATCTGTGATCATGGATGTGTTCCACTCTGCCAGAACGTCGTCCCTGATGATATTATTCTGTTCGGTGATCAAGAACCAGGTTTCGGTTTTGCCCTTGGTGTATCCGAAGGAGATCTCCCAGGATTGGAATCCCTCCGTAAAGGTGCTGCCAAAAATCGGAACGACACCTTGCACGGCTTCTCCCGGCTGTGGAGAACTGATCTCAATCCCCGCCGGGCCAGGAAATTGGGCCTGGGCGGAGCTGACAACACCAAATATGAAGACGATCAGCAAGAGAGAGAAGAGTAACCGGCGCATAAGCAACATACCAGTGTAGCATGGAGATGTTGCGGGGTCAACTAGCGTGAACGACTTAAATATGGTAGACTTTTAGAAACTCCAACGGACAAGGGAGAAACAAATGGGCAAATCTCGAACTGAACAAATGGTTGAACGTCTTCGCGAAATGCAGGCTGCTTCCCCGGAAATCGTAGCTTCCGCGGTCGTCTCTGTGGATGGTCTGATTATGGCTTCTGCGCTGCCCAACAACGTGGAAGAGGATCGCGTCTCGGCGATGTCCGCTGCGATGTTAAGTTTGGGTGAGCGTATCGCCGGTGAGCTGGGACGCGGTGTTTTGGATCAAGTCTACATCCGCGGCAATCAGGGATATGTTATCCTCATGTCGGTTGGCGAAGAAGCTGTCTTGACGGCGCTGGCAGGCGAAGATTCCAAGTTGGGTTTGATCTTCTTGGAAATGCGCCGGGCCGCCGAGTCATTGGAGCAAGTAGTTGGTTGATCATAAGAGGGAGAAAAACTCCCTCAAAATCTAAGAATAGCTGGGAGGGCTGCTGTAACGAGCCCTCTCTTTTTTATGGAGGAGGTTGGAATGAAAACAAAATATCTCTTCTTTACAGGCGGGGTGCTTAGTTCTGTAGGCAAAGGAGTCACCGCGGCGGCGATTGGCCGCTTGTTGAAAGAGCGGGGTTTCAAAGTCTCGATTCAAAAACTGGACCCGTACCTTAATGTCGACCCTGGGACGATGAACCCTTACCAGCATGGTGAGGTTTATGTATTGGATGATGGCGCTGAAACAGACCTCGATTTGGGGCACTATGAGCGTTTTGTAGACATCAGTTTGAACAAAGTTTGTAATGTGACCACCGGACAAGTCTATGACGAAGTCATCTCCAAGGAGCGCCGCGGCGACTATCTCGGTGGCACCATTCAGGTGATTCCGCACATCACCAATGAGATCAAGCATCGCATTCGCATGGTTGCAGAAACCACGGGTGCTGAGATTGTTTTGGTCGAGGTCGGCGGCACGGTTGGCGATATCGAAAGCTTGCCCTTTCTGGAAGCGCTTCGCCAGATGCGAGGCGATTCGGGCAAAAGGAACAGCTTTTACACCCATGTCACCTGGTTGCCGCATATCGGCGCGACCGGCGAATTGAAAACGAAACCAACCCAGCACTCGGTACGCGAGCTGCGCTCGATTGGTATCTCGCCCGATATGATTATCGCCCGGTCGGATTATCCCGTCGCCGAAGAGTTACGTGACAAGATCGCCCTCTTCTGCGATGTCGATTTGCGCGCCGTCGTCCCCATGGTGACAAGCGAACTGCTTTACGAAATCCCCTTGCTGCTCGAGGATGCCGGTGTGGGTGACTATCTGCTGGAGAGGCTCAAGTTGGAGCCGCGCCGTCAGCCGGATTGGAGCGAGTGGCGTCAACTCGTCGCTGAGATGCGCCGGGACAAGCCCAAGGTCAAAATCGCCCTGGTGGGCAAATATGTCGAATTGCACGATGCCTATATGAGCGTGCGGGAGGCCAATTGTCACGCCGCTCTCTCGCTGGGCCTGGAAGATGAAATTGTTTGGATTCACGCCGCCGAGCTAGAAAAAGGGCGCTCTCTGGAGAAGCTGGAGGAGGTCGATGGTTTGATTGTACCGGGCGGCTTCGGCGATCGGGGCATCGAGGGCAAAATCCGCGCCATCCGCTATGCTCGCGAAAACAAGCTTCCCTACCTGGGCTTGTGTTTGGGTATGCAGTTGATGGTCGTCGAATTGGCCCGCCATGTGCTTGACAGTGACCAGCCCAACTCGACCGAATTTGATCCCTCGACACCTCATCCGGTCATCGACTTGATGCCCGACCAACACAAATTGACCGACTTGGGCGGGACGATGCGCTTGGGGCTCTATCCTTGCCATTTGCAGCCGGGTTCCCAGGCGGCAGAAGCCTACCAAACCGACCTCGTCCAGGAGCGCCACCGCCACCGCTTTGAGTTCAAGAACGCTTACCGCGATGACTTGGGAGAGGCCGGGATGCGTTTCTCAGGATTGTCCCCTGATGGACGCCTGGTTGAAATCGTCGAATTGGACGATCATCCCTTCATGTTGGGGACCCAGTTTCACCCTGAATTTTTATCGCGCCCCAACCGGCCCCATCCCTTGTTTGTTGCCTTTTTGAAAGCTGTCCGCGAAAATATGTGAGCCCCGAACTCACTCGGAGCAGGCTGATTCACCCTGGGGCAGGACGACATCTTGTCCGGGAAGCATTGCTGCAATTGCAAACATCAGTATGGATGAAATCACTTTTTGCCCCCACAATCAACTCGGTTTCGATTATACTTGATTGGCAGTAATAACTTGAACATGTCGGTATCATTCTGCTCGGGCCAAGATTCGTGCCCGAAGCGGGTGTTGAAAACTTCTTATCAATAGTGAGGTGATCCTATGAAAACTTTTCTGATCGAAACGATTACAGGCCGCCAAATTCTCGATTCGCGCGGCAATCCCACCGTGGAAGTAGACGTCAGCCTGGTAGATGGAAGTTGGGGCCGCGCTGCGGTCCCCTCCGGTGCTTCGACCGGCGTTCACGAGGCTTTGGAACTGCGCGACGGCGACAAAGGCCGCTACGGCGGCAAGAGCGTGACCAAAGCGGTCACTAACGTCAATGGCCCCATCGCCGAGGCTTTGGTCGGCCGTCCGGCAACGGAACAGCGTGCCATCGATATGGCTCTTTTAGAACTGGATGGCACGGAGAATAAATCTAATTTGGGTGCCAATGCGATTCTGGGCACCAGCTTGGCCGTGGCTAAAGCCTCTGCTAATGCCTTGGGAATGCCGCTGTATCGTTACATCGGCGGGGTTTACGCCCACGTGTTGCCAGTACCGATGATGAACATCCTTAACGGTGGCGCTCACACGGGCTGGCAATCCACCGATGCCCAGGAGTTCATGGTCATGCCCTTGGGCGCGCCGTCCTACTCCGAGTGTCTGCGTTGGGGCGCCGAGATCTATCACGCCCTCAAGTCTGTGCTCAAAGACCGTGGCTACAAAACCCTGGTCGGCGACGAGGGCGGCTATGCCCCCGCCTTGAAAGCAAATGCCGAGGCCGTTGATGTGATCCTCGAGGCGATTGAGATGGCTGGTTACAAGCCGGGTGAAGAGATCAGCATTGCCCTCGACCCGGCCGCCTCCGAGTTCTATGAGGAGGAAACCGGACTTTACCACCTTCGCACCGAAGGCAAGAAGCTGACCAGTGAAGAGATGGTCGCTTTTTGGAAAGACTGGGTTGACCAATACCCCATCGTCTCGATCGAGGATGGCCTCGATGAAAACGATTGGGAAGGGTTCCAATTGATGACTAAGGAGCTTGGCGACAGACTCCAGATCGTCGGTGACGACTTGCTGGTCACCAACCCCGAACGGGTCCGCCGCGGCATCGAGGAGAAGGCAGCCAACGCCCTGCTGGTCAAATTCAATCAGATTGGCTCTTTGACCGAGACCATCGAGGCTGTGCAGCTTTGTCATCGGTCCGGGTGGCGGGCTGTCACCTCCCACCGTTCCGGCGAGACCGAGGATGCCACCATCGCCGATCTGGCTGTTGCCCTCAACACCGGCCAGATCAAAACGGGCGCCCCGGCGCGCTCCGATCGTGTGGCCAAATACAATCAACTGCTCCGCATCGAAGAGGAACTCGGCGACGAAGGTGTCTTTGCCGGCTGGGATGCTTTGAATATCTAATCGGCGAGCTTTGAATCGAAAGCGTGTTGCCGAAAGGGCAACACGCTTTTTTTTGTTATCTGATTTGTTGAAAGGGAAGGGGGTTAAATTTTTT
>CAZXXW010000250.1:0-4185 GCA_964644835.1 uncultured Anaerolineales bacterium | reverse complement strand
GTCGAAGAGCGATCCGGCAGTGTCTTCAGGCGTGATCGGGATCGCTCGTTGACTGACGATCGGCCCACTGTCGAGGCCGGGACCCATTTTCATGATCGTCACGCCGGTTTCTTCGTCCCCGTGGAGGATCGCCGCGTTGATCGGCGCGGCGCCGCGCCAGCGCGGCAGCAGGGAAGCGTGCACGTTGAGGCAGCCGTGGGGCGGCAGATCCAACACGTCCGGGCGGAGCAGTTGTCCAAAGGCGGCTACAACGATCAAGTCCGGCGCCCAGGTTTGCAGTTGCTCCATCGCCTCGGGTTCGCTTAAGCGGCGCGGCTGTATCACGGGAAGGGCCAGCTTTTGAGCCAGTTTTTTGACCGGCGGCGCTTTGATGTGACGCCCGCGCCCGGCGGGGCGGTCTGGTTGGGTGACGACTCCGACGACCGGGTAGTAATCTGCCAGCAGTTCGAGAGTCGGCAGGGCAAAATCGGGAGAGCCCATGAAGACGATGTTTGTGTCCATGGGGCGATTGTAGCATATTTTCGCGCATTGCCCTCCCCGGGTGCGAAAGTTTTCCTAGCGAGTTGCATCGGCTTCCGCCATAATCAAGACAGTAAGTGTTCAGCTATGTCACTCTGAGGGAGTGCGGTTTAGCAAAGCTAAGCTAAAACGACCGAAGAGTCTCCAGGTTTCATCTTCGCCGCTGTAAAAGCATCAGCAGCTTGCGAAGCATGCCCCTGGCAAGAATGACACCCCGTGAACGCTTACTCGAGACACAAACGATTATTCCTGGTTTCCTTATCAGCTATGATTATTTCGATTGGAGTTTGAAGATGAGATCAAAAGATGACTTGGTCGTTCGTTTCTGGGGCGTGCGTGGCAGCCATCCTGTCGGGGGTGAGCAGTTTTCCCGTTTTGGCGGCAACACCCCCTGTGTCGAGATTCAGGCCGGCGGGCATACGCTCATTTTCGATGCCGGGACCGGTATCATCAACCTGGGGCGCACCTTGATGCAATCTGACCGCAATCGCCGGGATGCGCTCCATGCAAGCATTTTCCTGAGCCACTTGCATCACGATCATACCCAGGGCTTGCCTTTCTTTGCCCCGCTTTATCAGGCTTCGAAAAATTTAAATCTGTTTCTCGCTTTTGCCGAAAAATATGGCCAATCCAGCAGGGATGGCGAAATTCTGATCCCTATTCGTTTAACCCAGAGCGATCTAGCCGATTTGGTCGGCGCCTCCCGCCGGAGAGTCAATCAGGTCATCGTCAATTACAAACGACATGACTATATTTCGGTGGACGAGGACGGCTATATCAGCGTGTGTGACCGGGAGGCTTTGGCCAGGTTGTGCCGATAAGTCAGCTCATTATCCAGAACCGGCCATTAAATTTGGGCAGAATCAAGCGCCCGCTCGAAATCAGCGATCAGGTCTTGGGTGTCTTCTAGCCCTACGGACAGCCGGATGAGGCTGTCGGGGATGCCCAAGCGGAGCCGCTCTTCGGGCGGGACCGCGGCGTGAGAGGTTGTTGCCGGGCGGGTGATCAGCGTTTCGACGCCGCCCAAACTGGGGGCGTTGACGGGCAGGGTCAGCTTGTCCATCAAGGCTACAGCCGCGGTGACTCCGCCGCGGACCGAGAAGCTCAGCATCCCGCTGAATCCGTCGAAGAGTCGCTCGGCGCGCTCGTGTTGGGGATGGCTGGCCAAGCCGGGGTAATTCACGTTGGTCACGGCAGGATGGTTTTCCAAAAATTGGGCAATTTTTAAGGTGCTGGCGTTGTGCTGCCTCATCCGAACTGCTAATGTTTTCAAACCGCGATGGAGCAAGAAACAAGCGTGCGTATCCAGTGTTCCGCCGAGGAGATTCAGTTTTTGAAGGATTTGCTCGATCAAATCACTGCGCCCGATCACGGCCCCGGCGATGACGTCCGAGTGCCCGTTGAGGTACTTGGTCCCGCTGTGAATGGAGAGATCGAAGCCCCATTCCGCCGGGCGGAAGTTGAACGGGCTGGCAAAGGTGTTGTCGATCACGGAGATCAACTGGTGAGCGCGGGCAAACTCGACCACCACATCCAGGTCGGCGACATCTAGCGTGGGGTTGGTCATCGATTCGGTGTAGATCAGCCGGGTGTTAGGGCGCAGTTTCTCCTCCCAGTTGGCAGGGTTTTCCGCGCTGATGAAATCGAATTCGACCCCCAACGGGGGTAAATGATTGGCCAGAAATTGGTGCGTCCCGCCATATAGTGTGCCCTGGGCGAGGAAATGATCACCTCCCGAAAGCAGTGCCAACAGGGTGGTTGAAATCGCCGCCATCCCGCTGCTCATTACCAAGGCGGATTCGGCGCTTTCCAGGGAAGCCAGTTTAACGTGCAGGGCCAGATGGTTGGGTGTGTTATTCAAGCGAGCGTAGCGAATGTTGTCATAAACCTTTGCCCCCGTATACTCGAACGTCGAAGTTTGGAAAATGGGCAGGCTGAGCGACCCCTCGATGCGCGGTTCCGGTTCACCGGCGCGAATCGCGCGCGTGGCGAAGCTGTGTTGCTGGTCTGTCATCGTGATGTTCCTTTCGGTTTGAAGTTGTTCTTGTCATAAAAGTAAGATTCGATCGCTGCTAATAACGTTCGGCCTTTTTCGCTGGTATACTCACCGCGTTCCTGCCAGATGATCTCTCCAGTTCGGTCGACCAGAAAGACATGAATAGTCTTCTCTGTGTCGATATCGAGCGCTTCCTTGAAATGCTCCTTGTCCAGATACAGGGTGATCGTTCGCTGACGGGCAGTTGGATCCGGGATTCCGGCGCGCATCCCCTCGTTGATGAATGTCCTGGAGAGCCAGTTCCTGCTCTCGATGGTGGGCAACTCGTAATAGCGCAGGCGTGGGTTGTCTTTTTCTAATGCTCTCGCCGGGCCGACCCAGGTATCAACCAAACCTTGTTGCCAGCGCTGAAAAGGAACCAAGACGATGTTCAAGTCGCCTTCAAAATCTTCCGGCAGGGTGAGGGATTCTCGTTGCAGGTTGGACCCCTCCACAGTGGGGAATTGCGGTCGAGTTTCGTTTTCCTTATTCATCCTATCCTTGATTTAGGTCAAGTCCTGAATGCCCGTACGGTGCAGGATTTTGTCGGTCCCCGGGCCTATCGGTTGATGAAGGGGTTAGCGCCGTAAAGGTTTACGGGTTAGGGCGTTCGCCAAAGGTGACGGTCAACTCGATTGTTTCTTGTCCCCGCACAACCGTAATCGTGGTCTCATCACCCGGTTCGTAGCTGTAGAGCACATTGATGTAGGGATTTTCCTCATTGATCTCCTGGTCGCCGATATGGGTGATGATGTCTTCAGCCTGAAGCCCGGCTGCATCGGCGGGAGAATTAGGCTCCACGTAGGAGACGTAGACGCCGCCTTCAACCGGCATGTTGTACATATGGGTGATCCGCGTGGTCAGCCATTGCCAGCGGATGCCCAGATAGGGGTATGAGAAGTAGCCTTGATCGATCAATTGCGCCGCGACCGCTTTGGCTTTGTTGGCCGGAATGGCGAAACCGAGGCCCTCCGCAATCGGGCTACCGTAATTACCCCCACGCACGATCAGCGTGTTGATGCCGATCACTTCCCCAGCCAGATTGACCAGTGGGCCGCCGGAATTGCCCTGGTTGATCGCCGCGTCAGTCTGAATCAACCCCTCCATGAAATAATTTTCGCTAACTTCGATACTCCGTTCGGTTGCGCTGACCACGCCAGCGGTGACCGTGTTCTTGAAATCGCCCAAGGGCGATCCAATCGCGATCACCGTCTCGCCGGGTCGCAACGCGTCCGAGTTGCCCAGCCTGGCGACCGCGGGGATCTCCCCCTTGGCCTGGAGCACGGCCAAATCAGAGAACAAGTCGGTGCCGACGATTTCGGCATCCAATTGGGTGCCGTCGGCCAGGATCACGGCGACCTGTTGGGTATCCTCGATGACGTGGTTGTTGGTTAGCATGTAACCTTCCTCAGAGATGATCACGCCGCTGCCGCTGACGGGACGATCGGGGGTGCGGCCAAACAAGGTTGGCTGGCCGGGGATCACGCCAACCACGGTGACAACAGCCTGACCTACCTCTTCGACGGCCTGGGTGATCGCCGTGTCGATGGATGTGGTGACGATCTCTCGCTCACTCGGATCAGGGGTGGGTGTTTGTAGAGCGGATTCCTCAGCTTGAGAGACAAGATGCT
>CAZXXW010000249.1:0-4211 GCA_964644835.1 uncultured Anaerolineales bacterium | reverse complement strand
CTCGTCGGTGCCGGAATCGCCATGCTGGGGTTCTTGGGGGCTGATTGGTTTTCCAAATACCCCCTTCTGACCAAAATTACTGCTCAAATTCCGCAAGTGATCCCCAGCTTACCGGGGGCCGAATCTGGCTTTCAACCTAACGCGATCTCCGGAACCTTAACGTTCTTCACGCCTTTGACTGCCTACTGCCTGCTGGGTGTGTATCAGCGCTGGGGCCAGCGATGGGCTGATCAATTACGACCCCTGCGTATCCTCTGGTTGAAAATAATCCTTTGGATAATCATGGTAGTGGAGATGCTGTGGTGGGGCTTGGCTCAGACCCGGGGTGCCTGGTTGGGGCTGGGAGCGGGATTCATCTTCTTATTCTTATGGGTTGCGCGCCCGCAATGGCGCTGGGTTGCCTGGTTGGTTCCCCTGATCTTGGTTGTGGCTGCCTACGTATATTGGTTCCAGACGGAGAACATAGAAACTGTAGATCTGGGCACCCTTACGGGCAGCAACCTGACCGGAACCTTGGCGTTCCGGCTAACGGTTTGGGACTGGGCCGGGAAAACGTTGCAAGATTTCCCTTTTACTGGGGTTGGATATAATCTCTTTCGTCAGGTCGGTCCCTGGTTATATTTTGGACCAGATCTGGGTGATGTAGCTCACGCTCACAATATTTGGTTGGACACAGGAGTTACGCTGGGATATGGTAGCATTGTAGTTTATTTGGCCATATGGCTGTCGAATGGATACACGTTATTGAGAACCCAAAATCAGAATCATGGCTGGGTTGGTCGCGCTGCTATAGGCTTGTTGGCTGGTTGGTTCGCCCATTTTATCTTCGGTTTAGCTGATACTATTCCCCTAGGCAGCAAACTAGGGCTTGCCATTTGGATAACTTTGGCTCTCGGACAGATACTAGCCGATGAGGTACAGACAACGACATAGTAGTAATATTTCTGCCGATAAGCCGTCTCCTTGATATTGACATGCTAAATCAGCGTCCGCTACTATAGCAAATTGCGCCTTTTTCAAATTACCACCCACTATCACCTGCCCACTACCAACTATCTTTCTATGATCAACTGGTACAACCTATTTGCAAACAGCCTTTGGATTCTGGCTTTATCTCTGCTTTTAGCCATCTTGAGTTATACTCGCTGGGAAGCCAAACGAGATGGAAAGCGTCTTGGAGACCGCCTCAATCAGCCTGACAGGAGCCTTCCCCTCAACCTGGCCGGAGCGCTTTTTTGCTTGGGGTTGGCAGCCACCTCTCAGCGCTGGTGGGAAATCGGCCTGTGGCTCTTGTTGTTTGTTCTCTTTTTGCTGCAAAGTTGGGGCTTATGGAAAATGCGAAGAGAAACATAGCCATTTGCGTCGAACTACTGAATGATGGGCGTTGATCCATGCGAGTCTTCAAGAATCCCATGGGTTTCATCAGAGAAAATCAGCGCAATTCTGCATCCAAAAAATAAAACTTTCACCGAAATTTTAATGCGATCATGGAAAACGAAAAGGTCTTTAATCGCCGAACGATCATCCAAATAGTAATCGGTTCTCTGATTGGCATTGCAGCAATCTATCTGGCCTTCCGGGGCAGTTCCGTTTCCCAGCTTTGGCGAACATTACGCCAGGCGAATCCTGGGATGACGTTACTTGCCTTATCGATTGCTTTGCTCAACGTGGCTTTTGTTGCCTTCCGTTGGTGGATCATGTTATTGATCGACTGGCACTTTCGCGAGTATCTCTCCATGCTTGCAGGCGTATACCTGGGCCAAATGTTCAACATCCTTTTGCCCGCCCGCTTAGGGGAGTTGGCCCGGATTTATTTTGTCGGTGAAAGGCTTCGTGTTTCCAAGTCGAAACTGGTCGGGACCGTGGTGATCGAAAAGGTGGCCGATATGGTTGCTTTTGGTAGCGCAGTTCTGCTTTTGTTGCTGATGATTTCGCTACCAAGCTGGGTATTTGAGCCTGGTCAATTGTTGGTTGCCATGGCTGTGGCTTCCCTTCTGGGTATCGTGGTGATCATGCTTTGGGGGCATGTGTTATTGAATTGGGCTCGCCCATGGCTGGAAAATTTGCTAGGCCGCTGGGGCCAGCGTCTGGCTGGCATGTTTGAAGAAGCCTTGTCCGGCTTGGATAGTCTCCGTAGCTGGCGCCGCCAAGCGGCGATTTGGCTATGTTCTTTTTTAATTATCATCTTCTCAACGTTGACGAACTATTTCTTGCTGCTTGCCCTGGATATTCAAGCCCCATTTTCAGCCGCTTTGTTTGTGCTGGTAGTTTTACAGGTTGGCAGCGCCCCGCCCTCAGCACCAGGGAAGTTGGGGGTGTATCATTATCTGGCGGTGCTGGCTCTTTCTGTATTTGCTGTTGAGAGGGGCGTTGCTTTAGCCTATGGCGTTTTACTATATCTTATCGCTTTGCTGTCAAAGGTCGTTATTGGCGTTATCGTTTTATTAACAACTCGCTGGCGTATCCCTACCATTGTATCTGATCCCGAGGCCTAGCGTAGCAAAAAGAGAGTGTTCTTGTAAATTGAAACCCTACGGAATATTTTTTCCGTAGGGTTTTTGTTTTTCGATACACTTTGACCCAAAATTTGCGTTTCGCGCCCTAGCGTAGGCCATGTTTTGAGACTATGTTTCAGGCTTCAACCGGCGCATCAAGGGTCCCCAGGCGAAGACCAGGGCGAGCGCCAGGAGATAGATGAGCAGTTCTCCTACAGCCCGAGAGGGCAAAGCCAAAACAGTCACTGGCATGTTGGCCAGTGCATGGATGCCAATGACGACAAAGATGTTGTCGGTGCGCAGGTAAAGGACCGCAAAGAGGGACCCGATCACCCAGAGCAGGACGAGATTGATCAGCATGCTTGGCAGGGGGTAGCCGGTGGCAATCCGCTGGGGGATGTGGGTAAGCGCGAAAATGAACTGTGAGACGAGAATGGAAGCTGTCAGCAATTTGCCACGCTTGATAATCGTCCCTTTGAGCAGCAAGGCGACTTGCGTCAGCAGGAAGCCGCGGAAGATGACCTCCTCCGCAAAGGCGTTGCCCAAGAATTGGGCGATTAGTCCACCCGCGATGAAGGGTATCTTTTCGGGCGTCCAGATGGGACTCAAGCCCACCTTGCCTGTGGCGATCAGGTGCAGCAGTGCCCCGATCACTTGCATCAGAATCCACAAACCGAACACGACGACGGCGCCTTGAGAAAGTTTTTCCCATTGCAGGCCGAGATCACGCGGTCTCAATTTGCCGATCAACATGGCCACGCCCAAGACAACGAAGATAAAGCGGGCTAGCGAGAAAATCAGCGTTGGGCCGACCAATCCGTTGGTGAAACGCTCAATCGGGAAGGCGTTTTTGAAAAAGGGCAGGATGACCAGCATCGCCACGGTCAATAGAGCAGCGTCGACGATGACGGCCAACGCAATCAAACCCCAGTTGGATTCTTTCTGGTCGAAGTCAAAATCGAAAAAGTGAGTTTTGGTTTGCATCTTGGATTGTCCTCCTATCGTTTTTACTTGGTAGTGATAAACGCTTAAGCCTGGGTGCGCTCGATTTCCAACATCTCCACAAAGGCGGCGTGGAATTCTTCGCTCCTGGTCAGCGAGTCACCGTGATCGGCCCCGGGGATAAGCCGGCGCCGCAGGTTCGGAAGCCGCTTACGGTACTTATCGGGCATGTCACTGCCCCAGGTCTCGTCCTGCGTGCCGATGACTTGCAGCACGGGTATGTCCAGGCGGACGTTCTCCGGAATCTCGGCATTCGCCGGGTCAAGCGTGGCGTTGAACTCGTACATGACCGAATCTAAGCGTTCCTCCGGGGTGTGGCGCAGTACCTCTTTGAAATGTTCCCAACGATCTTTGCGAGTCGGGTTCTCCCAGTCGTACATGAAGTCATAGTCGATATATTTGGGTTCTGCCTTGCCGATCTGACGGCGATACATCCGTTTCATCACCGCGGGGATCAGGCCGATTTCGATCAGCCAGTTCCACGGCCAGGCAATTTGTTTCAACGTCGGTGAAGAGCTGATCAATCCGACCAGTTGAACGCGGCCATCCAAATGGGCCAGGGTCAGGGCGATAGGCCCACCGGTGGAAAGCCCAAGCACATCGATCGATTCCTGAATATCGAGCGCATCGAGCAGGGCTTTCATATCCCGGGCTTGATCGCGGATCGTCGGTTTATGTTTCCAAGGGGAGCTGGCACCGCAGCCGCGCCGGTCG
>CAZXXW010000248.1:0-4223 GCA_964644835.1 uncultured Anaerolineales bacterium | reverse complement strand
GATAGGGATTAAGCACAAAGTTGTATGTTGGCGGCAATTGGCCGAATTGGGGTTTCTGTTTTTTGGGCATATGCTTATTGTATCGTTAATCAGATTGCAATTGGTTTTGTATTTCCATCATTTCTAGAATGGCCTCAAGATTGCTCCCCCGAATCACCTCGGTACCAACGACCGTCGCTGGCGTGGCGCGGGTCGCCACCGTGCCAAGGTAATTTCTACCCAATTCTGCATGGATGGAACGCCCAGTTTTATTGGTGGCCACATTGACCCATAAATAGTCGACCCCTTGGGAATCTAACTTGGACACGAATGATTTGCTGGCAACGCAATGGGGACTACCAAACACGATCACGGGCACGGTCTCCCCACGCCAGATATAGCCAAGCTCCGCCAGGATTTCATCCGTCTCTTCCATCGACTTGATTGGGTTTGCCACCGGCGTGAGCGTAATTGCCGCGATGATCAGGACGATGATAACGGCAAACAAGGTGCCCATAGGGTTGAAATCTCTTCTCAGCATACCTTACCTTTACATGGCACGATTGGCTGCTTACTCCCGCCTCAGCGTCAGCGTGGCGGTAACGGTGTTATCGCTCTCGTCACTCTCTGCGATATCGTTGTCCACATCGACACTGAATCGAGTGATGTAACCGCCGGGCTGGGCGTTGGTTGTACGTGTGCACGTTGCAAGACTATTTATACCTCTGCGCAAACCGCCATACTCATCCGTGCAGCCCCGGATTCCGGCCTCTTCGTGGAAAACAACCTCTACGGTGAAATCATTTTCACAATCGACATCACTTTGATTCTCAATTGTGTAGTGAACCGTAAATGGCTGACCAATGATCACTGGATCGGGTTGGAAATATACATTCGTGATGCGTAGATTAGGCAGCGCCTCGGATTGCGGTTCTTCTTCATCCTGCTCCTCGCCATCGCCGCCGTCTCCCTCGGGAGCTGCCACGACCAAAGTGGGAGAGAGTTGGTTGTTGTTTTCGTTGCTTTCGGCGACCTCATCTTCGAAATCCACGGTCAGCGTGGTCGGTGATTGGCCTGCCTGGGCGTTGGTGGTTTTGGTGCACGCCCCCCAAGCCGTTTGACCAGCATCCAAAGAGTCATAATCCCAGGAACAAACCCCCACCCCGGTAGCATCATGGAATTTCCATAGCAAGGTGAAAGCGCCCGTAGGGACATCCCCTTGATTCTCAATCATATAATTGGCTGTAAAGGGCTGCCCTTGGATCACCGGGTCAGGGTCGAAGGTCGCTTCGATGACGACTAAATCCGGTTCCCCGGATGATGGCAACTCTTCTTGATCCCCCTCTTGTTGTTGCTCTTCGCCTTGCTCTCCTTCTTGCTGTTCGACTTCTTCACCGTCCTCCTCGGCGACTTCTTCGAGTTCGATACCATCATCGACTTCTGCCATATCCAGATCGGCTTGACCCTCCAACGGGGGTGGGGCTTGGACGACGCCAGCGGGCAATGGGCCGGTTTTGGTCACCAGCACATCATCCACGGCTACCTGCGAGCCATCCAACGCCGTCAGGGAAATCGTTCCATGCGACAAAGGGACGTTATCGCTGTAATCGACCCACAACTGTTCATCGACGTAAACCTGAATGTGGCCATCATAGGCGCGCATATCCAACTGGTGCCATTCCCCCAAAGAGACCGGGCCGGTCTGCACCACCGGGGTGTAGTTCTTGGCTGGTGATTCTTTGATCAGATACACACCGTTCTCATCCAGGCGCACAAAGTAACGGCCATCTTGGTTCAAATTGAAGCCAAAAAGCAGGCTGCCCGCATCCAGGCGCGCCGAAGCCTGGTAGGCGTAGTTGCTCCAGGTATTACCTTCAGGCACCCATGCGCCACCTTCTCCACCGGCTTCGAAGGTGTAGGTATCACCCGCTTGCTGCACATCCCAGGCGGCGGTGATATCCCAACCATCGGATTGGCCGTCTTGGAAATCATCCTGGAAGAGGATATCTCCTTCCTGGGCAAGGCTTGGCCCTTCGCTTTGCGCTTGTTCCTCAGTTTGATCTTCTGTTTCTGGCGGAATTTCTGTTGGAGCGATCTCTGTTGGGGCAATTTGTCGAGCTCGGCCACAGGCCAAAGCGACCAGCAAGATGACGCTTGAGATCACAAACGTGCGCTGAATCAGTTTCTTCATGGTTTCACTCCTTCAGATTTGGTGGACGATCTTCCCATCGATCATCGTCAGGTCGATGGTGCTGTTCCAAAGTTCTTCTGCGGTCGACCGGATCGGATTAGCGCTCCACACGATCAGATCGGCCATCTTGCCTACCTCAATTGAGCCCTTAATCGCTTCTTCGTGGGCCGCATAGGCAGCGGTTAGCGTGTGCGCTTGCAGCGCCTCGTAGGGTGACAGCGCCTGGTCTGGTTCATGGATAGCGCCGGAGAACGTCGCCCGCGTGATCGCTCCGATCAGGGTTGCCAGTGGGGAATGCCACGGTGTTGAAGGGGCATCCGATCCCAAGACTACCGGGATGCCCGCATCCAGCCATTCTCGGGTTACCATCACCCGGCGTGCTCGCTCTTCCCCCAACAGGTCGGTGTAGAGATCACCGCCCAGGCGGATGAATTGGGGTTGGGTCGAAACTATCACACCGAGGTCTTTGATCCGTTGGGTGGACTCTGGCCGGGTGATGATGGCGTGCTCCAGACGATGGCGCGGGTCGGGCCTGGGATTGGCATCCATCGCTTCTTCAAAGGCATCCAGCGCCAAATCGGTTGTTGCGTCGCCAACACAGTGGACACAAATCTGCAAGCCGGTATCATGCAATTTGCGGACGGCATCCTTGAAGACATCGGGGTCCCAGGTGGGCATGTCCCAGCGATCGCCGTTGTGCGGCTCATAGCAGTAGGCCATCGTCATCTGTCCGTCCAGCAGGAACTTGAATCCGGCAAAACGCATAAAATCGTCATCATAATGTTCAATTTCGTTGAGCGCTCGCTCGATATCGCCGGGCCACTCTAAGGTGTAGTAGACCGCGCCGCGCATGTACATCTCGTTCTGGCGGCCAGCATCCAGATAGGTAGCAACCGTGCCTGGGCCACGCACATTGTTGTCCTGGAAACTGGTCACGCCCGATGCAGAGAACAGTCGCTGGGAGCTTTGGATGTTGGCCATAACCTCATCTTGGGTGTAGATGGGCATATGCAGCCGGACCAGATCCATCGCCCGGTGGTTGTAGAAGACTCCGTTGGGCTCACCGTTGGGGTCACGCCCGATCACGCCGCCGATTGGGTTGGGCGTATCGGCGGTGATACCGGCGATTTCCAATGCTCGACTATTAGCCGAACCATAGTGTCCGCCCTGTTGTAAGATGAAGACCGGATTGTCTGGGGAGACGGGGTCCAAAATGTGGCGAGTTGGAAAGTCGACGTCCTTGACAAACAGGAAATAACCCTTGATCCACTCCCCCTCGCCCACTTGCCCGACAGCCTCGGCGAGCGCGTCTTGCAGGTCGTCCACTGTTAGGATGTCTGGCGGGAGGAAAGGGATATAGTAGCTGTTCATTAACCCGACCACCTGGAAGTGATTATGGGCGTCGATCAGACCGGGGGTGGCCGTCTTGCCACCTAATTCGATCACCTTGGTTGCTTCGCCGACCAAGTCGTCGATCTCGGTGGTGGTGCCCACGGCTTGAATCAGGCCGTCTTTGACCGCAATCGCCTCGGCGACAGAGTCCGCGCTGTCGATGGTGAGGATATTGCCATTGCGTAATATTGTGTCCGCAGCCAGCTCTGGCGGTGAGGTGGGTGTTGGTGATTGGGGGGCGGTCGTTTGGACGAGCTGCCCTCCCTTGCCGCATGCCAACATCGCCCCGCCCAAAGCAGCCGCGCTCAACTTGAGCATATCTCGCCGGTTCAGGCCAGGTTTGCCAATATTCATTTTTGATCTCCTTCCGGATGGGTTGTCTACACCCACAATTGATATGAATATTCTACACCATAATTTCACCGAAACGAGAGTATTCACTTCATCCGCACGACCCCCGCCAGGGTCAAAAGATCATCTATGCTCTTCAGAATATCAAACCGGCAACGCTCCTTGGCCCTCTTGGGCAGTCGTTCCGCAGCGTGAAGCGAGACCAGGCGGTGAAGGCGAAGATGGTGCTGATCCAGCTCGGTCAACAGGAGATTCTCTCTCAACTCATGCAGGGCTGCCTCGACATCGACGCCAGCACGCGCCATGCTTT
>CAZXXW010000247.1:0-4240 GCA_964644835.1 uncultured Anaerolineales bacterium | reverse complement strand
GTGAGGGGTTTCGCCACGCTTAACCGACTTGTTGAAGAAAGGACGCTTCTTATCCGGGTTGAAATCCAGTGAAATGAGACCGAACCCATTGGACGTGTTTTCACAAACCTCAAATCCCTGCCCCAACAACCACTTGGTATCACTCATAAAATGGAATTTTTTGGTGCCTACCACCGTGACCAAGCCGTCTTTCCCTTGTTCCTTGGCGTCCTCGACAGCGCTTTGCAAGAGGGCTTTCCCGTGACCGTGGCCTTTGTATTTCCCCGATACCCAGAAACAACCGATCATCAGATAGTTGGGCGCTGTTACCGGAACCCACGCTTTTTCAGCGGGTCCGTATTCGATGAACACTTTGGCGCGTTCATCCAGCCGCCGGAACACATAGCTGTTGTCAAATTCCTTTGTCAGCCATTGCTTTTTGAGAGCATACCCTTTTGCGTACTTCTTACCAGAGAAAGCGCAGCAGATATGCTCAGATTCAATGTTTTCTTTCGACAGATTAATATAGGTCATCTTGATTTTCTCTCCTTGATCAGAACTTTGTGATGCGATGATTAATCGCCAAAATCGGTGGCTTGCTCGGCGAAATATTCGGCAGCATCTTCCATCCAGGCAGGCCAATCGGCGAGCCATTCTGCGACGCGGTAATTCCGAACCCGATCCGAGACGGGGATATAAGGTTTCAGATCAAGGACGGGTGTGCCGTCAAAGGCATCAATCCACGGGAGCACGACGATACCATTTTCCACATCCACGTCGAGAACCATCAACGTGGACATGGCGATGGGGTTGGGGCGATATTCCGAGCGGCAGGCGAAAACACCTGCTTCCAAGCCGGGGGCGTAGGGCAACTCCGTGATCATGATCTGGCGGTGTTGTTGGGTGTCCATTCGGTCGGCCCACCAGAAAACCAGAACATGGCTGAATTGATCCATCTCTTTCAGTGCTGGACGGTAGGGTTCTTCAATTTGCAGGAAATAGCTGCCATCCGTTTCCGAGGCATGGACGTAGCCGATGGGGCGAAGCTGATAGGACTCGGGATTTCTATAATTTTTTGCGGTCATCTTTCTTCTCCTTTTACAGGGTGATAAACAATTCTTTCGTCCGATGACCTAATCATACGCAAATTCCACAGAAAGCGCCTGACGTTTCTTGCTCATTTAAGGATAACTATCCAGGTCTTGTCGAGCAGAATTGACGATAATTGCGTTTTGGTGACCTGGTTTTCCTCAATCAGCTATCGATAGGATTACGCATATAAGATAAAGACCCAACGCTGAGCCACGGAGTGCGCAGAGATTTGAGTGAAAAAGACAAAACAGAGCATTTCTCGGCTTTCTCTGCGTCTCGGCGGTAAACTTGGCATGATGTGCGTAACAAGTCCCACTATTGTATCAATACCCCAAGACGCGCGCCCGTTGGTGCAGACAGGCAGCGGGAATGAGGAACAGCACCAACAGCACGGGCAGCAGGAGCAGATCCAGCCAGGGGTTCAAGAATCCCTGGCCCAAGACGGCATGATTGAGCAAGTCTTGTGCGTACGTCAAGGGTGAAAGATAGGCGATCACCCTTGCCCAGGGAGCCATCTCCGCCAGGGGAATGAAGATTCCACTGATGAACATCAAAGGCCAACGCACCAGGGTACTGGGCATCATGATGTTGCCCACAGAGCGCGTGGGGATGGAGGCAAAAACCAACCCAAAGGCAGAAAAAGCCAAACTGGCCAAAGTCACGCCCAACAACAACAAGCCAATATTTGCCAGGTTAACTCCTAGCGCCAGTACTCCAATTAACAAGGGCACCAGCGCCACCACGATGGCGAAAAACGCGCCTACAAGCGTCTTGCCCAGGAGCAAAGTAACCAGTCCCATGGGAGCAGCCAACAGGCGGTCGTAGGTACCGTCGCGCCGCTCCATGGGAATAATCACAGGCCCGGCGGAGGATGCGGTAAAAAAAGCGGTCAACGCCAGCAAACGCGCTAATCCCACCTCGGCACCAATATCCCGCTTGATCGAAAACGAAAAAAACAAGAAAAAGGGTAACATCAGACCAAACATAATCATCGGCGGGGTCAGGTAATAGACTTTCACATCCTTGACAGCCACCGTCCAGGCCTGAGCAAATTCAACCCCGATACGTTTGAGCCATTTTTTCATCGTCTGTCTCCCTGTCGTCTCCGTTTGTCCGCGCCTTCGGGCCTGCTCGTATGCTGAATCGTGCCAATTTCCTTCCCCGTGATCTCCAGGAAAACGTCTTCCAGGCTGGGCGCCAGCGTGTTCAGGCTAACAATGCGCAGATCATTCTCTTCGGCATAACGTAAGAGCTGGGGTAACAAAGCCGAGGGATCATCTGTGTACATGCGCCATTTATCACCCGTCTTGACCTGGGTGTTCACGCCAGACAAGACCTTCAAGTCGAGCGCATCCACGGCGGGATCAAATGCCACTTCTACAGACTGCGTCCGCTGGAAGGCGGCTTTGAGTTTCTCCGGCGTGTCGATGGCGGCGATCTCGCCATGATTGATGATCGCGACCCGGTCACAGAGTTGGTTGGCATCTTCGATTTGATGCGTGGTCAAGAAAATCGTGGTTCCTTCGGCGTTCATTTGGCGGATCAACCTGCGGATGGCCCGGGCGCTCTGTGCATCCAGGCCGGGGGTAGGCTCGTCCAAAAAGAGCAAAGCCGGTTTGTGTATGATGGCCATGGCGATACTCAGGCGGCGGCGCATACCCTTGGAAAAATCTTCGGCCTTGACATCCTGTTTTTCCCACAGACCAAAGGTTTGGAGCAGATCGCGGGCGCGTTGTTCTCGCTCATGGGGCGGGACACGATACAAACGGGCTGTAAACATGAGGTTATTCCAAGCCGTTAGTTCGGTATAGACGTTGGACTCTTCGGGCACCAGGCCCATCTGGCCCTTGGCGGGATAAGCATCGCGGGCTAAATCGTGCCCGTTGATGATAATTTCTCCCTCCGTGGGGGCCAGCAGCGTGGTCAGCATCCGCTGAGTAGTGGTTTTCCCCGCCCCGTTGGGGCCAAGGAAACCAAACACTTCGCCGTGTTCCACGGTGAAATTAACCCTATCCACGGCCAGAAAATCCCCGTAATACTTGGTCAGGTTTGTTACTTCAATTGCGCTGCTCATAAATTTCCTACCATCTTTATTCCAGTTATGCTGGCGGAAGCCCAGAAAGTGCGGCGGTAATCCCGCTGAGTAGCAAGATACTCACACCGAAGACGAGGTTAAGCAAAAGCAAAACAGCCTTCAATTTTTCCTGAGAGGGCGTCGATTTTCCCTGCTTGCGCCCCAGCGCCAGGCTGCGGTACAGGGCTATCGCGATCATCGCCACCACGAGAAGGTGCTTGATGGTCAAAACAGCAGAATAAGCATTGCCAAAACTGAACAACCCCAAAAATACCGGTGTGCGGTTGGCCTGAAGCAAACCGGTGACCAATAATCCAACGATGCTTACATAAACCCAGATACTGTGGCGTTTCTGGATAGCAGCCATCAGCTTTTTGGTCTCTGCTCCCTTGCCCAAAACCTTTTTCGCGGCTGGCATTATGGTTAGCCCTAATGTGATCAGGCCACCGATCCAAACGGCGGTGAATAAATCGTGCAAAAACACCACAAGTGTAAAAACGATCGTTTTTAGCAACATGACTGGCTCCCTTTCAGGTGATTAATTATTTTAGCGCCGATTGATCCTGATGTGTGCTGCTCGAGAGCCCTATGCTTGCTTTTCAGCGTTATTAAGAGCCTGTTCTAATAAATTCAGCAGGGTCGTTCTCTGTTGGGGCGAGAGCCCCTCGAGTAGACGTTCGAATTTCTGGCGGCGGAAATGGTGCGTGCGTTGGTGCAACGTTTCTCCCTTTGGAGTCAGAAAGAGATGCACGGCGCGCCCGTCGTGGGGATCAGGTTGGCGAGTGACGAAACCGGAATCTTCCAGTTGCCGCACGCCGATACTGACCGTGGGGGTGGCCAGTTCGAGTTCCCGGGCGATCTCCTGGATACCACTTCCCGGCGACTTAGCGACGTGTTCGATAATAGATACGTGCGAGTGGGAAACGTTGTTCTGCTCCGGCGGGGGCGTCCCCGGACCTAAGCGGCGCATACGCATCATCAAATTGAGAAATTGATCTGCTGCTTGCTTGAGATCTTCGTTCATTAACTACAAACCCTTCTATATATTTAGTTATATAAACTAAATATAAGCGATGGTGGTGTTTTTGTCAAGAC
>CAZXXW010000246.1:0-4324 GCA_964644835.1 uncultured Anaerolineales bacterium | reverse complement strand
GCGAACCGAAATTGGATCGAAAAGTTGCCGTGGTTGGGGCCGGCCCCGCCGGACTTTCGTCGGCCTTTTTCCTGGCCCGGGAAGGCTTCGACGTGACCGTCTATGACAAGATGGATCGGCCTGGCGGTATGGTCGCTCACGGCATCCCCGATTTCCGCTTTCCGCGCTGGGCGCTGGACAAAGATGTCGAGTTGATCAAAACGATGGGCGTTCAATTCGAGATGAATTGGGACGCCGACCTGGATGTCGATGCGCTCAAACGGCAGAGTTATGATTACGTCATCCTGGCGATCGGCGCCTGGAAATCGCGACTGCTCAGCCTGGGCGGCGGCCAGAACAATGTTCTCGGAGCGATCCAATTCCTCCAGGATTTCAAGGCCGACCCCGCCTCAATTCAGCTTGGCAAGAATGTCGCCGTTGTCGGAGGGGGCAACAGCGCCATGGATGGCGCCAGAGCGGCCAAGCGAGTCGATGGCGTCGAGGATGTTTATATCATCTATCGCCGCACGCAGAAGCAAATGCCCGCTGATATGGAGGAGTTCTGGAATGCCCTCGATGACGGTGTTGTTTTTATGGAGCTGCTCTCTCCCGTCTCTTTTGACCATGGCGTTTTGACCTGTCAGGTCATGGAGCTGGGCGAAAAAGATGCCAGCGGGCGCAGACGCCCCCTTCCCGTGGAAGATGAGTTTGTCGAATTGGAGATCGATACTGTCCTCGCCGCGATCGGTGAGTTGGTCGATTACGAACTACTCGAAGCGAATGGTATCGCTGTGGATCAGCGCGGCAATATCGTTGTCGATGAAAACTATCAAACCAGTGTGGAGCATGTCTACATCGCCGGTGACGCTTATCGCGGGCCGTCCTCGATTGTTCAGGCCATCGCCGATGCCCAAACCGTGGCCGATGGTATTTTTGCCGCAGAGGATATCAGCCCGGAAACCGTCTCCGCTTCCGACTACGAGTTTGATCAGGCCGTTCGCCTGGATGAGATCGCCGGCAAAAAAGCGGTCTTGACCCCGAAGGTCGCCCCGGACATGTTCGATGACCATTATGTTGTGGAGACAAGGCGTTGTTTGGAGTGCAATCTGATCTGCAATAAATGTGTCGAAGTGTGCCCCAACATCGCCAATATCCCCATCGTGGTGGACTCGCCTTTGTTGCGCGATCACAATCAAATTCTCCACTTGGAGGCCTTATGCAACGAGTGCGGCAACTGTGAGGTCTTTTGCCCTTACAGCGATGCTCCTTACCTGGAAAAATTTACCTTCTTCTCCACGGTGGAAGATTTCGAGCACATCGAGAACCAGGGGTTTATCTTTCTGGATGAATCTACGATCGAAATGCGGTATGGCGGTGAACGGTATCAACTCACGGTGGAGAATGGTCAACCCCGCTTTGAAGACCCGTCTGTAGAGGTCACGGATGAGCTTCAGGCCTTGTTGGCCTTCATCCGCACCGTGATAGAGCGTTATCCATATCTGCTTGAACTAGGAAGAGTCTACTAAATTAACCTGTTGCACCGCGGAGACACAGAGAGCACAGAGAATATGCTTCAAGAATTGATTAAAATCTCTGCGTACTCTGTGACTCTGTGGTGAGTTTGACCTTTTTTTCAGCAAAGTCAAGGAAGTCAGGAAAACAAGAAAAAATTCGAAGCTTCCTGGTTTCTTGATAATGAATCTGTCGTTCAAGAAGCTAGTTTTGGCGATTAGAGAAGAAGGAGTTTGTTATGGCGACTCGATTTGAAAACAGTATTGTTGTTACCTTGGGTTCCGAGAACCGCGTCCTGTGGGATGGCGCCGTCGTTGTTGATGGCGAGACGATCGCCGCGGTAGGAGAATCCGCCGAGATGAAGGCGCGCTATCCTGACGCGGATTCCATTGATTGCAGCGGCAAGTTGGTCATGCCCGGGTTTATTTGCGCCCACCATCACTTCTACTCCACGATGGCGCGGGGCATGTCCCCGCCGGGAGAACCGGCCTCGAACTTCGTCGAGATTCTGGAGCGCCTCTGGTGGAAACTGGACATGGCCCTCGATGAAAAAGATGTGCTTCTCTCGGCGCAGATCCCGCTGATTGAGTGCATCCGTAACGGGACGACGACGATCATCGACCACCATGCGTCGCCTTCCTATCGAGATGGTTCTCTGGACTTGATCGAACAGGCCGTCCGAGAAGCGGGCTTGCGCGCCTCGCTGTGTTACGAGGTTTCCGACCGCAACAAGAAGGGCGCCGGCATCGCTGAGAATGAGCGTTTCATCAATAAGATCGGTCATGGCGACGGGCAGATTGCTGCCATGATGGGCTTGCACGCCTCCTTCACTCTATCCGATGAAACCCTGGATCGCTGCGTCGGCATCGCCGAAGATGCAGACGTCGGTTGCCATATCCATGTCGCTGAGGGCATCGCCGACCGGGAGCACGCCCTGGAAAACTACGGCATGCCCACCGTCCACCGCCTGCAAGAGCACGGCCTCACCGGCGAGAAGTCGATCTTCGTCCATTGTGTCCACATTGACAGCAGCGAGATGGAAATTCTCGCCGACACCGATACGATTGTCGTCCACAACCCGGAATCGAACATGAACAACGCCGTCGGCGTGCCGCCTGTCATCGACTTGATCGAGCGCGGCGTGCTGGTCGGCCTGGGGACCGATGGTATGGCCTCGGACATGCTCTCCCAGATGCGGGTGGCCTATTTGCTCCACCGCCTGGAGCAGCAAGACCCGCGGGTGGCTTTTGTCGAAGCGCCACAGATGTTGTTGGGGAACAATGCTGCCATTGCTGAGCGGCAGTTTGGTCTCCGCTTAGGTGCGATCGCCGAGGGTCGTCCCGCCGATCTGGCCATCTTGGATTACCATCCTCCGACGCCTTTGGATGAAAGCAACTTCTTGGGGCATCTCATCTTTGGGTTGACGGATGCCACCGTCGATACAACGGTCTGCCGAGGCCAGATTTTGATGCAAGACAAGCAGATTCTCGCCCTGGACGAGGAGCGTATCTCGGCCCGCTGCCGGGAACTCGCTCCCAAGATGTGGACGCGCTTATGAAACAGCCCAACTCGCGCGATTGTTTTGTTTGCGGCGTTGATAACGAACACGGTCTTCATCTTCAGTTCTATCAAACAGAACCCGGCGTCGTTGAAGTGACCTATACCGTCCCGGAGCATTTCCAGGGTTATGATGGCATCGTCCATGGCGGCATCGTTGCCACCCTGGTCGATGAGGTCTTGGGACGCGTTCACATGGGCGCTGATCTCGAGAACTCCCGGTTCATGTACACGGCCAAGCTGACGATTAACTATCGTAAACCGGTCCCCACCGGTGAGGAGATAAAAATCATCGGCCAAGCCCAGCGGAGCAAGCGCCGGACGGCTACCTCGACGGCAAAAATCTGCGGTCCGGAGGGTGACGTTCTCGTTGAAGCGGAAGCTTTGCTTGTTGATCTGCCGCCCGAAAAACTCGAGGGTGTTGATCTGGAAGCGCTGGGTTGGAAGGTCTATCCGGATTGATACAATTGAGCAGACACGTTAGAATCCAGTCCGCACGCGCTGCGTGCAAGTTGGGCACTGTATAGCAAAGCGAGGCAATCATTTATGGAGCAAGAGAATCGAACCTATGTCGTTGGGCATGTCAATCCCGATACCGATTCGGTCGCGTCGGCGATTGGCTACGCCTGGTTGTTGAGCGAACGCGATGGTACCGATGCTGTTGCAGCCCGTTCGGGACCGATCAATCCGCAGACGTCTTGGGTGCTCAATCGTCTCGATTTGAACCCGCCGATGCTGTTGACGGATGCATCGCCTCGCTTCAAGAATGTCAACAGGCGGATGGATACGACCACGCCGGATATGCCCTTGCGAGATGCCTGGGCGATCGCCAATCGCACCGGTGGCGTTGCCCCGGTTGTCAACAAAGATGGCAGCCCCTATGGTCTGATCACCGGTCTGACGCTGTTCACTTTTCTAGGAGAACTGGTTGGCACCCATCCGCGCCGCCAGGAAATGCGTCTTTCGGAGGTGTTGGAGCTTCCTTGTCATGAGGCTGCCGATACCGCCGTGCCCCAATTTCCCGTGAACAGTCGAATTCGAGATGCCTTGCCGTTTATCTATCGCGAGGAACGGAATTATTTCATTGTCGTCGATGACGATGGCATCTACCTGGGCGTTTGTCGCCAGCGCGACCTGCTCAATCCGCCCCGGTTGCGGATCGTCCTTGTCGATCATAACGAGACCGAGCAAGCGTTAGGCGCCCTCGAAGAGGCTGAATTGGTCGAGATTCTCGATCACCACCGGCTGGGTAATCCGCCAACCCGTGAACCGATCC
>CAZXXW010000245.1:0-4369 GCA_964644835.1 uncultured Anaerolineales bacterium | reverse complement strand
GCGCAGAGCGAAACTGGGTTTCGATACATTTTCTCACGCTATTCGAAAACACTTTCCAGCGGCATGCTTCGCAAATCGGCGTTTTGCAGCTTTTTCTAAAAGTGATAGGGCTAAGAAAGGAGTCTTTTGATGGCTTACACGAGCTGGCTGGAATGTATCCGTGGCTGTGGCAGGCGCTATTCGATTGACGATGTCGTCTATCGATGCGAAGATTGTGGCGCTTTGCTGGATGTCGAACACGATCTCGATGCTTTGAAAACTCGCAGCGCCGAGGGGTGGAAGACGCTTTTCGACGAGCGGGTGCGCACCAACCGCTGGCCCTATGGCAGCGGAGTGTGGGGAAAGAAAGAGTGGGTCTTGCCCCAGGTGCAAGACGAGAACATTGTCTCCATGTATGAGGGGCATTCCAATTGTTTCTGGGCGGGCCAGCTTGGTGAAGAGATCGGTGTGTCCGACTTGTGGGTCAAGCAATGCGGCAACAGCCATACCGGCTCGTTCAAGGATTTGGGCATGACCGTGCTCGTCTCGGTGGTCAACCAGATGCAGGCCGACGGCAAGCCGATTCGCGCCGTGGCCTGTGCCTCGACCGGGGATACCTCCGCCGCCTTGGCTGCCTATGCCGCCGCTGCCGATATTCCTGCCGTGATCCTGTTGCCCCGCGGCAAGGTTTCCACCGCTCAGCTTGTCCAACCGATTGCCAACGGCGCGCTGGTGCTCGCCCTGGATACCGACTTCGACGGCTGCATGGCCATCGTTCAGACGCTGACCGAAGACCCGACGATCTATTTGGCCAACTCGATGAACTCCCTGCGCATCGAGGGGCAGAAAACTGTCGGGATCGAGATCGCCCAGCAATTCGATTGGCAAGTGCCCGATTGGATCATCATCCCGGCGGGGAATTTAGGCAACGTCAGCGCCTTGGGCCGCGGCTTCATGATGATGCGAGAGCTTGGCCTGATCGATCGCCTCCCCCGGATTGCCTGTGCCCAGGCTGCCAACGCCAACCCCCTCTACTTGAGCTACCAAACCGACTTCAAAGAATACACCGCCGTAGAAGCGCAAACGACGGCGGCTTCGGCGATTCAAATTGGCGCGCCGGTCAGCTACGAGCGCGCTGTCAAGGTGTTGAAGGTTTTTGACGGCATTGTCGATCAGGCCAGCGAGGATGAGCTTGCCAACGCCTCCGCCCGCGCCGATCGCACCGGGCTGTACACCTGCCCGCAAACGGGCGTAGCCCTGGCGGTGTTGCTCAAGATGGCGGCTCGCGGCGATATCGATCCCGATGATCGCGTCGTGGTCATTTCCACAGCCCACGGGCTCAAGTTCACCAATTTTAAGGTTGGCTATCACGATGGAGATTTGCCCGCTGTGGAGCCTGCGCATGCCAATCCCCCCGTGGAGCTTCCCGCCGACCTGGAGGCGGTCAACGAGGCCATCAACCGGACGATTCGGTAGCCGATTTAAACCTGCTCGAATCAAAAACCCGATCTCAGCGAGATCGGGTTTTTGACCATTTTTTTCTGGGTTTATTCGAATTTGCAAACGCCTTCATGGTCGCTGGGGAAAAATTCGACGATGTCAATCCTTTCGAGTTCTTCCAATTTCTCCCGGAGCAGTTCTTCATCGCCGCCGCGCTCTTTCAGGTCGACGTAGCAGTATTCGCCGGTGTCGTCGTACGTGATCGCTACGGATACAATGTAGCTATCGGCTTCGGCAAAGACGTTGACGAATTTGGCCAGGTAGCCTTTCTCGTCGGGCATTCGCACTTCGACGCGCGATCCGGCTTGTCCGCCGCCGGTCACCTCGACGAAGGTCTTGAAGATGTCTGAGTCGGTGATAATCCCGACGACTTCTTTTTCGCGAACGACGGGCAAACAACTGATGCCATGCTCGAGCATATAGCTGGCAGCATTGGCGATGCTGCAATCCTCTTCCACGGCCATCACCGGCTTGCTCATGATCTGGCTCATCGTCACCTTCTCCAACAGGGAGGCGATTTCGTAAACGCTCAAGGTGGAGACGCCGGACGGCTTGGCGCCGAGCATGTCGCTGCGGGTGACAATGCCGACGAGCTTATTCTTCTTGTCTAAGATGGGGAGATGTTTAATGTCATTTTGCTGCATCATTCTCAAGGCTTCGTTGTAGGTCGTCTTGGGTGAAGCAACAATGGGATTGGGGGTCATGCGGCTCTTTACTCTCATGGTACTGATTGCTCCTTTCGCTAAACGTTTTTGTACTTCACTGGCTTTGACAAGCCATTGTCCACGATACTTTCCGCCAAGTTTTTTGGCCGTTAACTTGTTCTCTGCAACGAGTTGGCGAACACGAGCTGGCGTAACGCCCAAGCGGGAAGCGGCTTCCCGAGTAACAATCCATTCATCCATAGGCTGCTCCTTACGCTAGCGTAAATTTATATTCTCAGTATAAAGCTTACGCTAGCGAAAGTCAAGCGGTATGTATATCAGGTTTGTTTCCTTTGGATGGTTAAATGTTATATTATGTGGACTCTACCGCTTACCGACGAAATTGGAAAATTGATTTATAATTGGGCCTGCTTATATTTTATGGAAGAGAAGGTAAAAATGCAAAAACGTCAAGAGATCCTTGAGCAAATCAAGAGGAGAAAAAGAAAACAACGGCGATCGACCATTCTTATCGCCAGTGGCATTGTGCTGGTGCTGTCTGCTTTTTTAATGGTACCTACCTTGCAGCGCGCCCTTACACCGGTTGGAGATATTCAAGAACCCGAGACGTTTGATCGCCCTCTGGCAGAGGGAAACGCGATGGGCGACCCCAATGCCCCGGTTGTTATTCATGAGTATTCCGATTACGGCTGTGGGCATTGTGGTACATTTTCGCGAGAAAATGCCCCAAAGATAGCCGAAGATTACGTGGTCGACGGGCAGGTTTATTTTGTCTCGCACAGTGTTGGCAGCATGTTGAACGATACGGTTTCACCGCGTTTGGCAGAAGCAGCATACTGCGCCGGGGATCAGGGAGCCTATTGGCAGTATCACGATTATATTTATGCCAATCAGATGGTTCTCTATGCCACCTCCAATCTTCCCTTGCAAAAGTACATCGAAGCATTCGCGCAAGCCCTATCGCTGGATATGGATGCGTTTCTGGCTTGTTATGAAGCAGGCACCTATGCGGACCGCGTTCAGCAAGATGGAATCGATGCCAGGCAGGCGGGCATCTATTCGACGCCCAGCTTTGTGATCGATGGAGAATTGTTGGTCGGCAATCAACCTTACGAGACCTTCCAGGCTATGATTGAAGAGGCCCTGGCGTCCGAATAGGAGCCCCACGTTGGTGGCGCTCATCCCAGCCCCAGCAAGCTGAGAATCCAGACGAACAACGGAGCCAACGCCAAGGCGGGCAAGAAATTCCCCGCCCGGATGGGTTTGATCTCCAGCAGACTGCTGATCGCCAAGCCAATCAACAAAAGGCCTCCCGCCGCGGTCATTTCGTTCATCATCGCGGGCGTGATCACCGCCTGGGCCTGAAAGGCCAAAAGGCTGATCCCGCCCTGAAAAACGAACACGGTCAGAGCCGAAAAGATCACACCGATGCCCAGGGTGGAGGCAAACGCCAGGGAGGCAAAGCCATCCAGAATCGCTTTGATCGCCAATAATTGGTAGTCGCCGGTGAGCCCATCCTGGATGGAGCCCAAAATGGCCATCGGCCCGACGCAAAACAGCAGCGAGGCTGTCAAGAAACCCTGGATGAAGCGGGCGCGTGAATCCGATTGTTCGCTTGTCAGATCCCTTTGGGATTCTTCTTTTGTGTGCTTTGAAACCTGTTTTTCCAGGTAGGAACCCACCTGGCTGAGATGCGCTTCGATTTGAAGCCATTCTCCCAGGATGCCGCCTACCAGAATGCTCCCAAGCACGATGATGGCGTTCTCGGTTTTGAGAAACATCTGGATGCCGATCGCGGCCGTAAAGATCCCCAGGCCTGCCACCACAGTTTCGCGCACGCGCTCGGCCAAACGGGAACCAAAAAACAGCCCTATGATGCTGCCGAGCAGGATGGTGGCGATATTGATCAGCGTTCCGGTCATAGTTCGGGGTTTCGTCAGGAATTAGAAGGGATTGGCTCGAATGCCGCACCTCACGTGCGGCTTGTTTTCTTTAAAAGCATCATTGTGATTGGAGCCTGATCCGGGTTATTGTACATATGCCTATTTAAGGCGTCAAGAGCCACTTAAACCCCCGGGTGATCGGCGCTCCCAGAGCGAGAATCGAATAGGAAAAAAGTACCAGCAATTCTAATTTGAGTGTGAAACGCAAACAAAACGCCGGTTTGCGAAGCACGCCTTAGGCGAGTGCCGGATGCGCTGGTTTCGATACGCAAAAACCGCTAC